>JAAESQ010000203.1 GCA_024229275.1 bacterium
CGGGGCCCACTCCGAGAAGCCGCCGTTGGGATTGGACAAGATGCAACGTGACATCATTGCTACTCAGCATGGGCGGCAGCTTTCGTCAGTCTTTGCAGCCCACTTCAAGTCAGTTATCACGGGCTTGTGCCCCGAGACGGTGCTGGACCAACTTGTGTCGCCATCAGTGGGCTTTCCAGCCCTCGGTCTGGACATTGGCAAGTTGTCGGCCAGGTTGTCGGAGGAGAGCGGTGAGGCTGTTGCGGCAGAGGCTCTGATGCCCCCGTTGAGCATCCTCTCCGACTGTGGCGTGCTTACGCTAGCTGATGCCAAGTGGCAACCCGTCTCTTGGACCGCCGTTCTTTCAATCTTGCTTGTGGACGAGGGCGGTTGTTCCCTGCCGTTCAAGGCGCGCGATGACCTCAGCCATGCCACAGTCGATGCCACGTCCAACGGGATAAGTTGAATGAACATCGTTGGGGGGGGTCGAAAACTCGCGTCATCATACCACACACTCGATTCACAGACTCATCAAAAACCAATCCAGCAACTCCATCACCGATGCATCACAAACCGCTCCAAACCCGCAATCCCAAGTCTCAAGTCGCAGATCACTCCCATCACACTGCCTCGAGTCGTCACTTAGCCGCCCCAGCTCACCGC
>JAAESQ010000204.1 GCA_024229275.1 bacterium
GGCGAACGCAGGATGTTGTGCTCGGCGCTGCCGACACGGATAGAAGGTCGTCGAGGCGATTCACTCGCCCGAACCTCATCGGAAGCCGCCCGGTCTCTACTCGTCATTCATGGGGCTTGACAGAAGGAGACACATAGAAGGCAGCGGGGCCCATGTGTTACCTATGTCTCCGGACACTTCTGTAACCTATGTCCCCGGCCCCTACATGCCTTGATTTCTCTAGATCCCTTTTGCGTCAGATCTCTTGATGCGAGGCTTCCAGTATCCCGGTTCCTGGCGATGATGCATTACCGCAACTACAACAAGGGTGGACGACTTGATGCCATACAAAATGCTATACGGATACTTCTTGAGCACCTTTCGCCGAACCTTCCCGCTCAACACTGGTGCGGACTCCGGGAAAAGTTTCAGCTGTCCAAGTGCACCGAGGATTTCCGACATGAAGGATTGAGCAATGCTGGGAGAGTATTCCTCGTACCGCTCAACAGCGCGCTCGAGTTCTCCAACAGCAGGAGTGAGATATCGAACGCCAGTCACTTGATGCGCTTGAGAATCTCTGCGTGTACTTCGTCCGCTGGATGACTCTCGATTTCGCCGGCCTCATAGGCCGCAAAGCGACGCTCGGCCTCCTGAGCCCAGAGCTGTTCAACCTCCGTTGGGGTCAACTCATCCAGACTTGAGAGAAGCTTCTCAGCCAGCTGCGCGCGCTGATCCAGTGGCAGTTCAAGTGCCTCTTGCGTCAGTGCTTCGAGATCCGCCATAAGACGATTTTAGCAGACGCCCAACGCCTGAGTTCAGCGGCGCCAACGTTCCAGCGCTTGCGCTGGACCTGGCGAGAGTATTGCCGACGGCCATCGGCCGGCGACAAGCAATACTTTTGACAGGAGTTGGTGTCCGTCTGCAACGAAATGTTAGGCCGTGACGCCAATGTGTTACCTATGTCCCTGGACACCTGTGTTACCTATGTTCCGAGCCGCTTCAGATCCGGAGATGGGGCTTTCGTGTGTTTTCACAGAAGCTCCCCCTTCGCGACTTTTGCTTGCACGTCATCCATGAGCTGGGTGAGGAGTTCGAGATTCTCCATAACTTCGCTTGAGACCGAGCCCTGTACACAGAGGTTCCTGATTAACAACAGAAGCGGAGGCATGCTCTCAAGGTGCCGCACAACCTCCCAGCTCATCGCTTCGTCAATGTACAAGAGAGCCTTATCGACCCCATCGAATCCAGATGAAGCCGCTATGGAGTCGCGAAGGAGCATCCACGCGCCCTGAAGGTCAGAGAGAACGCCGCGTTCGAAACTCTGAGGTTCCGTAGGAAAGCCCATAGTCTGATCCTATTGCATCCCCAACCGAGCCTAACGCCTGAGTTCAGCGGCGCCGACGTTCCGGCACTTGTGCCGGACCTGGCGAAAGCTCTGCCGACGGCCACCGGCCGGCGACAAGCAAA
>JAAESQ010000205.1 GCA_024229275.1 bacterium
ATTTTTTTGGGTTGAATCCCGCCGATTTCTTGACCTACGCCACTGTCTGCTATCCGTATTGAGCAGACGCTCAGGCCCCACCCTCCGGATGTCCGCTCCTGACTCATTGCGGACTAAAGCCGACGGCGGTGGACTGGCAGCAGTCGGCCAGAACCGCTCATTCACCACAGAACATCGTGTACCGCCCCGGTACGTTGGCCTCCGGCTTCGGAGGAGGAAGTAGAGCCGCTCCCGCTGCCCGATCCGATCACCCAGCCCGAGACTGACTTCCAGTTCGACTAGAATAGATGTGGAAGAACAAAAAAAGCGAGCGTTACATGGCTATCAACGTACGGCTTATACCAGACTCGACGATGCTTTTTAGGGTGATCGTCGGTGTCGTGCTCTTGGTGACGGCTTGCGGTTCCGCCTCCTCGTTTGCTGCTGAACAGGACATCGGACAGCGCGTAGATCGGGCGGTACAGAAGGCTGTCGAGAAAGTGGCGGAAAGGACCGTCGAGAAAGCCGCGGAGCAGGCGGCCGAAATGGCTTCCGAAAAGGTCGTGACCAAAGCAGCGGAAACGGCTGTGGAGAAAGCGGTCGAGAGAGTCGCAGAAAAGACCCTCGAGAAAGCCGCGGAAAAGGCCGCGGCTGACGCCGAGCTAAAGGCCGAACGCCCGGACGAGTGGATCGGACCGACAAAGGTGAACTTCTTTGTGTTTCTGTTGGACGTCGATAGCATAGATGACGCTGAGCAGACCTTCACCGCGAACGTGTGGATGCGTCTTCAGTGGGCGGACGACCGCCTCGCCGACCTCGAAGGGTCGGTACGGCAGAAACACCTCGAAGAGGTCTGGAATCCGCGAGTTATCATCGCCAACCGAGTGGGCTTGGTGTCGAAATCGCTACCGGAAGTCGTCGAAGTCCATCCCGATGGCACCGTCATCTACAGCCAACGCTACACGGGGAAGCTATCGCAGCCGCTGAAACTATCGGAGTTCCCCCTGGACAGACACATCTTCACCGTCCAGTTCGCCGCCGCCGGGTACGGCGTGGACGAGGTAGAGTTCGTGCCCGGTCCCAGCAAGATCAATCCCTCGATCATCGGCGGCGCCATTGCCCGAGGCTGGTCACTGCAGGACTGGGAGAGGGTCAAGTTCGAGGCATTGACGCTTCCTTACGAACCCATGGAAGGCGTGCAGGTGCCGGGGTTTGCCGCCCGATTCGAGGCCGTGCGTTATGTGGAATACTATATCTGGCAAGTGGTCTTGCCGCTGACCGTTGTAGTCGTCATGTCCTGGGGTGCCTTCTGGATTGGCAGGCCCCACGTCGGCGTGCGCATCGGTGTGGCGACGAGTTCCATATTGACGCTGATTGCCCATCGCTTCGTGTTGGCGAGCCTGCTGCCCCGACTTCCCTACATGACACGGTTGGATTACTTCACGGTAGGGAGCACGTTGCTGGTCTTTATGGCGTTGTTGGTTGTGGTGTCGACATCCTACCTTGCGACGGTCGATCGCGACCGACCGGCAAAAATCGTAG
>JAAESQ010000206.1 GCA_024229275.1 bacterium
AAACAGAGGCTCAGCACCCATAGCGTATATATCTGACACCGCATTTGCTGCCGCGATTGCACCAAAAAGTCGGGGCGAGTCGACGACAGGAGTGAAGAAGTCGACCGTCTGAACCAGTATCGTCCCATCTTCCAATCGCCACGCACAGGCATCATCCGAATCGCCGGGTCCAATGACGACCTCACTGCGATCACTGATCGGAATCGCGCTGAGAACCTTGTCGAGAACCTGCGGTTGAAGTTTGCACGCGCAACCAAGGCCATGGGTGAATCGTGTCAACAGAGGTTCGTTGCCCGCCTCCACCGCAGTACCCGGGGTATCCCGGCCTCCGATTTCGCCAGCGACCGAGAGAATTCGTTCAGCAGCGCATTCGATCTCCTGATCCGTCGTGAATCTCCCAACCGAAAGGCGAACGGCCGACAGGGCTGTTTCTGTGGGCACGCCCATCGCCTGCAGCACATGCGAAACCTCGACCTCTTCAGCGTGACACGCGGCGCCGGCCGATGCCGCTATCTCCTCACTCAGCCGGGTGAGCAACAGATCAGCATCGACTCCGGGAATCGAAACACTCAAGGTATTCGGTAGGCAGTGCTCCCTAGACCCGTGACGAACGAGATCCTGGCATCCATCCACCAGAAGCTGCGCCAACCGCTCCCGAAGCCGCCGGGCGTGCTCCACCCCCGCATCAATTTCGTTCCTTACGAGTTCACAAGCTGTCCCAAGGCCGACCGCTTGCAGCACGTTTTCAGTACCTGCCCGCAGACCCATCTCATGACCGGCGCCCCGAATCAGCGGCTCAAGAGTTACTCCCTCGCGCACATAGAGAGCGCCGATGCCCTTCGGCGCATAGAGCTTGTGACCGGCAACACTCAGCAGATCGACGCCAAGTTCGGCAACGTCTACCGGGATCTTCCCCACTGCCTGCGCTGCATCGCTGTGGCACAAAACGCCGTGCGCCGCACAGATCTTCGCTACTTCGCCGACCGGCTGAAGAGTCCCCACTTCGTTATTGGCGAGCATCAGGCTGACCAGCACTGTGTCGGGTCTCAACGCATTTTCTACCGTCACCGGATCTACTCGTCCGTCGCGATCTACGCCGACTATCGTGAGCGTGATACGCCCCTCACGTTCAAGAGCTCGAACCACCTCTAAAACCGCAGGGTGCTCCACCGCACTAGTGATGACATGTCCGCCCCAACCTCGACTTGCGAGCGATCCAGTGATCGCAAGGTTGTTGGCCTCCGAACCTCCAGAAGTGATGACGACTTCCGCCGGTCTGCAGCCAAGACATGCGGCGATCTGTGCACGACCCTTTTCGAAAGCTTGCCGAGCCTCTCGTCCAAGCCTATGAGTGGAGGATGGATTCCCGAATGAGCCCACAAGATATGGGCGCATCGCTGCTGCGACCCGTGGATCAACTGGTGTCGTGGCGTTGTAGTCGAGATAGATAAAGTCAGACATTGTGTTTCTCCGACAGCATTCTAACCGCGTGCACTGCTCAAACCATTGCCATTCGCGACTACAGCAGCTAGGATGCGCCGGCAGCCACTGGTTGCGAATACTTGAACAGAAGGCCCTGACCGGAGGTGTCGCATGCCGAATGGAATCGTCCCCATCCCCAAGCCTGTGAACGAACCCATCCTTGCGTTTGCGCCAGGATCGCCTGAAAAGGTGTCGCTCAAAACGAAGCTCAACGAGATGTTGGCTGAGGAAATCGAGATGCCGCTCATCATTGGCGGCAAAGAGGTCCGCACCGGGAACATCGCAAATGCGGTTTGCCCACACGATCACAAACACGTCCTCGGCCGCTACCACAAAGCGGGTGAGAAGGAAGTGCAAATGGCCATCGAAGCCTCGCAAAAGGCGTGGCGGGGTTGGTCCGAAATGGCATGGGAAGATCGCGCTGCCGTGTTGCTTAAAGCAGCCGAGCTTCTCGCCGGACCATGGCGCGACACACTCAATGCCGCTTGCATGCTCAACCAGTCGAAGAACGCATTTCAGGCCGAGATCGACGCTGCTTGCGAACTGATCGACTTCTTCCGCTTCAATCCCCACTACATGAAATTCATCTATGAGCAGCAGCCCGAATCCATGCAGGGCCACTGGGACTACGTCGAATACCGCGCCTTGGAAGGCTTCGTATTCGCTGTCACTCCTTTCAACTTCGCGTCCATCGCTGGCAACCTACCCAGCGCACCGGCCCTTATGGGTAACACGGTCCTGTGGAAGCCCGCATCATCGGCAGTCTTTACCGCGTATCAGCTCATGAAGCTCTTCGAAGAGGCAGGATTCCCACCTGGCGTCATCAACTTCCTTCCAGGATCCGGTGGACAAGTCGGAAACCCCGTGATGGCAAGTTCACGCCTGGCGGGTGTCCACTTCACCGGTTCGACTCCCGTGTTCCAGAACATGTGGAAGACAGTCGGCGATACGATCGCCAACTACAAAACCTATCCCAGAATCGTAGGCGAGACAGGTGGCAAAGACTTCGTTTTCGCCCATCCTTCCTCTGACGTCGAAGCGCTCTCAACTGCGTTGGTGCGTGGCGCATTCGAGTATCAGGGCCAGAAGTGCTCGGCCGCATCACGTGCCTACATTCCGAAGTCCCTTTGGCCCCGCGTCAAGGATCTCGTTCTTGAACAGATTGCCGAGATCAAAATGGGACCGCCGACCGACTTCAGGAACTTCATGAATGCAGTCATCGACGCCAACGCGTTCTCCGACCACGTCGGCTACATCGAGTACGCCAAGTCGTCCAGCGATGCCGAGATCCTATGCGGTGGCACCTACGATGACTCGGTCGGCTATTTCATCGAGCCCACGGTCGTGCTGACTACTGATCCGAAGTTCAAGCTCATGGAAGAGGAGATCTTCGGCCCCGTCCTGACCCTTTATGTCTACGATGATGCCGATCTCGACGCAGCACTGGAATTGTGCGACACAACATCGATGTACGCGTTGACCGGAGCGATCTTCTCCCAGGATCGGGCCGAGGCCGCTAGGATGGCCGCCGCGCTACGACACTCTGCCGGCAACTTCTACATCAACGACAAACCAACCGGTGCAGTCGTCGGGCAGCAGCCGTTCGGCGGATCCCGAGCGTCAGGCACGAATGACAAAGCCGGGTCCTATCTCAATCTCGTCCGCTGGACATCTCAGCGAACAATCAAAGAGACCTTTGTCCCACCGAAGCACTTTGCCTACCCATTCATGGGTGAGGAATAGTCACCGAAGAATCGAACCTGATAAGACTCAACGAGGCCGCGGCTCACACCGCGGCCTCGTTCTTTTAATGAGCGTTCGGCGAGCCAGCGTCGGGCCAGATTGCCTCCACCAGAGCCGGCAGAGCTTCGCCAGAAGGTGCCTGAATTGAGTAGGTTGCCCGCGGTGTGAATGGCGTCTTATCCGGATTGATTTCGATGACCATCGCACCGTGCGTCAAAGCCTCGAACGGCAGGGCAGCTGCCGGATACACCGCCGACGATGTGCCGATTGAAAAAAACACATCGCAGCGCTGACTGGCTTCGGTTGCTGTCCTCAGAACATCGGCCACCAGAGATTCTCCGAACCACACTACGCCAGGGCGCAGCATTCCACCGCACAACTGGCAGCGTGGTACTTTCACTTCGGCTTTCGACGCGTCCTCTTCTTCTGCATCAGCGGAACAATCGAAGCAGCATGTTTTCATGATATTTCCGTGGACCTCAACAACGTTATTCGAACCCGCAAGACGGTGCAAGCTGTCAACATTCTGAGTGATCAGCGTGAAGTCGCTCACCTTTTCCTCGATCGCCGCGAGGGCAAAGTGGCCGGGATTTGGCTGAGCTTTGGAGACCAACTCTCGCCTCCAGCGATACCACTCCCAGACGAGTTCAGGATTCGCCCGAAAGGCTTCAGGCGTTGCGAGTTGCTGAGGGTCATATCGCGCCCAAAGGCCGGTCTGCGCATCACGAAACGTCGGCACTCCACTCTCTGCCGAAACCCCTGCGCCGGTCAGCACTGCTACCGACTTCGCAGACCGGACAGCCTCTATGAACGACTCCGGCATTCCTGATGCAGCCCCTGCCTGATCCGCCATTTACCCGTCCCTTTCTCCCAGTTCGGGACCACCAACAAGTGCTGCGAGCAACTCACCGGGATCTCGCGTCGGGAATGGGTCCTCACCAGTTCCTACCGGCACTTGGAGGACAAGTTCGCGATCAGCAAAAAGGCGTCGCCAAGATTCGGCCGGGCGCTCGAAGGCGCCTTCGACGAGTTGGAGTGGGATATGTCGTTTGAATGGCCCCAGCGTCGAGAAGAACCATTTTTCGCCAACCACCATTTCATACCGACGGCATCTGACCAGAGCCGTGATTAGAACAACTCCGATCGCGGCAACTAGCGCCGCCCCAACCTCTATCACCCAACCCGGCCTCATCACCATGAGTGCTATCCCACCGATCGCACACACGAGGGAACTCGGCCAAGCTGCAAGTCTGATGGCCGGTTTGAGCGGCACACCCTCAAAGTGAATCGGTATTTCTTCGCGATCGTCCTCTCGTGCAATTCTCAGGTTGACCATTGAGTCTCCCGAATCCATCGTACCGTTTCCGAAGAATGTTCAGGAAAGGCTTGACACAACCCCACGAAACTGACTATTCTTCACCAGACATGAGGTCTGACCGACTCACCTGCGCCATTATGGCTATGACTATGTGCATGACACATACGCGGGTGAGGAGCGGCCACATCACATGACCTAAGAATCACAAGGCCAGCAAGCTCCAAACCCGCAGCGAACAACCGCTGCGGGTTTTTGTTTGCCTCGAACCGAACCGGAGGACAGGAATGACCATGCGAATGCGAATGCACATGCGAATGCGAAAGATGCACCTGCAGATGACGATCACTCACAGCTACTTCTCACAGCCCAACGGTCCGAAGCGAGGAAACAGACATGGCTACAGAAAAACGCCCCTACCACTTTGACACCCTGCAAGTCCACGCCGGTCAACAGCCGGCTCCTGGCACGAATGCTCGTGCTGTCCCGATCTATCAGACTTCCTCCTACACCTTTGACGATGCCGACCACGGCGCCCGCCTTTTCGCGCTGCAAGAGTTCGGCAACATCTACACCCGCATTATGAATCCAACCACCGACACCTTCGAACAGCGCGTCGCTGCGCTCGAAGGTGGCGTAGCCGCCGTGGCGACTTCGTCAGGACAGGCAGCCCAGTTCCTCACCTTGACGACGATCTGCCAGGCTGGCGACCGTGTATTGTCCACCGCCAACCTCTATGGCGGAACCTACAATCAGTTCAAAATCACGCTACCCAGACTCGGCATCGATGTAGATTTCATCGAGGGCGACAACCCGGACGACTTCAAGGCGGCCCTCACTCTTGAAACCAAAGCCATCTACGTGGAATCTATCGGCAATCCGCGCTTTAACGTTCCGGCATTCGACGAGATCTCGAAGGTGGCACACGAGCACGGTATACCACTCATCGTCGACAACACCTTCGGTTGTTGCGGCTATGTGTGTCGTCCGATCGATCATGGCGCCGACATCGTTGTCCAGTCGGCCACAAAGTGGATTGGCGGGCACGGCACCTCGATTGGTGGCGTTATTGTCGACTCCGGCAACTTCGATTGGAATTCCGATCGGTTCCCCCTCTTCTCGAAACCTGCACCCGGGTATCACGGAATAAACTTCGCCGAGGCGTTCGGACCGACCAGCCCGTTCGGCAACATCGCGTTTGCCATTCGCGCTCGAGTGGAGGGATTGCGTGACGTCGGCCCCTGTTTGAGCCCGTTCAACTCATTCTTACTCCTCCAGGGCCTTGAAACCCTGTCATTACGAGTACAGCGCCACGTCGACAATGCTCTCGATCTTGCGAAATGGCTCGAAGGCCACCCTGCGGTGGAATGGGTCAGCTATGCAGGCTTGGAGAGCCACTCCTCGCATGAACGTGCGGCGCGATACCTGCGCCACGGCTTCGGTGCTGTTCTGACCTTTGGTATCAAAGGCGGTGCCCAAGCTGGCCGCACTTTCATCGACAGCGTCGAGCTGGCGAGCCACCTAGCCAACGTCGGAGACGCCAAGACGTTAGTCATTCATCCCGCAACGACAACCCATCAGCAACTCAGCGAAGATGAGCAGGTCGCCTCGGGTGTTTCCGCGGATCTGATTCGCGTTTCGGTCGGAATCGAACACATCGATGACATCAAAGCCGACTTCGAGCAGGCGTTTGCGGCGGTCCCGGCAGGTGTGTGATGAGCACTTCCAGCAGCACCACCGGCGATACCCAGTACATCGATCACCTCGAGCCGTTTGACCTCGAGAAAGGTGGCCAGCTGGAAAACGTGCATATTGGCTACCGGACGTGGGGCTCTCTTTCACCCGAAGGAGACAACGCAGTCCTCGTGTGTCATGCGCTGACTGGATCCGCGGATGCCGATGAATGGTGGGAGGGCATTTTGGGCAAAGGCAAAGCCCTGGACCCTGACCATGACTTCATCGTCTGTTCCAACGTCCTTGGTAGCTGCTACGGCACTACTGGCCCGACAAGCCTCTCTGCTGCATCCGAAAATCGCTGGGGCCCAGATTTCCCAGACGTTACTGTTCGCGACATGGTGCGCCTACAAGCCATCCTGCTCGACAAGCTTGGCGTCACTCGCCTTCGACTTGTCATCGGTGGATCGCTGGGCGGAATGCAAGCACTCGAGTGGGCAGCGATATTCCCCGGGCGACTTGATGCCTTTGTCGCCATCGCCACCTCAGGCAGGCATTCTCCGTGGTGCATCGGCCTCAGCGAGGCGCAACGGACGGCAATCAAGGCCGACTCGCGCTGGAACGACGGTTGGTACTCCGCGGACGAGCCACCGGAGCAGGGGCTATCAGCAGCCAGAATGATGGCGATGTGCAGCTATCGTTCGCCGAGAAGCTTCGATGAGCGTTTCGGCCGCGAATTGGTCGACAGTTCGGGGACGTTCCAGACCGAGAGCTACTTGCGCTATCAGGGGCAGAAGCTTTCAGCTCGATTTGATGCAAACGCTTACATCAAGCTAACTCAGGCGATGGATTCTCATGACTTGGGCCGCGGGCGTGGTGATTATCGAGAGGTGTTGGGCTCTATCAAAACCCCAGGTCTGGTTGTCGCCATAGATAGTGATCTCCTCTATCCCCCAAACGAACAGCAGGAGCTCGCGTTCGGGATTCCAGGAGCACAGTTGGCCTGGATACACTCCCCCCACGGACACGATGCATTTCTGATCGAAACAGATCAGCTCGACCACAGTATTCGCGAATTTCGCAACACGACCGCTCAGCTCAGGCCCCGATTGGCGAGCTGATTCAACGAGGGTGAAGACGATGCGTGTACTCAAGTTCGGCGGAACCTCCGTTGGTACTCCGCAACGAATCCGCTCAGCCGCTCGAATTGTCGCGTCCTGCGCCGAAGAGCACAGAACACTCGTTGTGGTGTCGGCTCTCGCCGGCGTCACCGATCGACTGGTTCGCATGACCCAGCAGGCCATCGAATCCGATCGCAGATGGATCGACCAGTTCAACTCTCTCGAGCAACGTCACCTCGACTGTCTACGTCACCTTCTTGGAGGCGACAACGACAGCTTGCTGGCCAGTGAACTCCGGTCTCGCCTCGGTCGCCTCCGTCGGCTCTTCGACGGCGTCACACTGCTGCGCGAGTGCAGCTCTGCCACCCGCGACCGTATCCTCGCGAGTGGTGAGCGGCTGTCGTCGGTTCTCATGGTCGCAGCCCTACAGGCTGACGGCTGCGAAGCGTCGGCGGTGGATGGAGGGAGACTGATTCGCACCGATTCCACGTTCGGTGAAGCCAACGTCGACATTGCAGGAACCCACCAGCTCGTAGCTTCTTGGTTGGTGACCTGGAACTGTGACACGATCCCTATCGTCTCAGGCTTCGTCGGAGCCGATGAGAACGGTAAGACAACAACTCTCGGCCGTGGAGGTTCCGACCTCAGCGCTGCTGTCATCGGCGCCGCACTCGAAGCGGAACGAGTCGAGATCTGGACCGATGTAGACGGCGTACTGAGTGCCTCTCCTCATCTCATTTCAAAACCGCAGATTCTCGACCGACTGTCGTACCGCACAGCCGCCGAGCTTGCCTACTTCGGAGCCAAGGTGCTGCATCGCAAAACCATGGCGCCGCTTGAGCGAAGCGGGATACCCATCTACATTCGCAACACCTCGGATCCCGATGGGGGATACTCCGAAGTTTCGACCTACACCGGCCGAGACCCTGGAGTGTGTGCCGTCACAGCGGTACGCCAAGCAACTGCGTTCACGCTTTCGTCACACGAGACGGCGGACGTCGCTGAGCTATTCAAAGTCCTGACTTCAGATGGCATTGAACCCCTACTGGCGGACTTGGCGCCTGCATCGCGGCGGCTGGTCTTGGTCGTACCAACGGCCAGAGCAAACACTGTCGAGCAAAAGCTGCATCGATTGAGTCCAACGGACATTGAGATTTCACGAGAGGACGGTCACAGCCTTGTGGCCCTTGTCGGCGAGCGTATCGATGAGCTGACTCGTATTACCGCCGAAGCGTTCTCCGCTCTCATACAGTCAGGCATCGCAGTGCGCGCTGTATCCTCTGGAGCGTCCCTCCACGGTCTTTCGCTGCTGCTCGACCAGAGCGATCTGAAACGAGCGGTGCAGATTCTCCACGAGAGCTTCGTCGAAGTCGAAACCGATCACTGTGCGCTGCGACCTATAGAGTCTTCCGCCAAGCGTCATCTCACCAACCCAAGATCCGAAGCACCGGCTGGTCCAGTAGCAATCGTACAGGCCGGGCGCTGAGTAGGAGTCAGTCATGTCACAGAAACCTCGCCTGAAAGCAGGAATCCTCGGTGCCACAGGAAGTGTGGGCCAGAAACTCATTCGTTTGCTTGATCGCCACCCATGGTTCGAGATCACAGCGCTGGCGGCATCGGCTCGATCTGCCGGTCTCCCCTATCACAAGGCGGCCCACTGGCTCGAACCGACTTCGATTCCCGAGGCAATTCGCGATATTGAGGTCAAGACTCCGGACGATGATCTCGACTGCGACTTCCTCTTTTCGGCCCTCGATTCCAGCACCGCACGCGAGGTTGAACCTTCTCTGGCTCGTGCCGGATTCCCGGTCATCTCCAATGCGTCAGCTTTCCGCATGGATCCGGCGGTACCGCTTTTGGTTCCCGACATCAACCCGAGTCACGCCGAACTCGTATGTAATCAACCTGATTTTGCGCCCGGGTTCATTGCCACCAATCCGAACTGTGCCACTGCCGGGCTTGTTGCCACTCTCAAACCGCTTGACGTGGCGTTCGGTATCGAAGCCATCGAAGTCACTACTCTTCAAGCTGTTTCAGGCGCTGGATACCCTGGAGTTTCCGCCTTGGACATCATGGGAAACATCATTCCGAACATTCCAGGAGAAGAGGAAAAGCTGGAAGAGGAGCCCAAGAAGATTCTCGGCAGGTTGGAGAACTCCGCCATCACACCCAATGTCTTTCCTGTCAGTGCTCAGGTCACTCGAGTTCCGACCGTCGACGGGCATTTGCTCTGCGTCTCGGTGTCTTTACGTCGGAGAGCAGATATCAGTGAAGTCCGCCAGGTCTTAACCGACTACCGTGGGGAACTCACGCATGATGAGCTTCCAAGCGCGCCCTCTCACCCGCTGCAAGTCCTCAACGGTGAAGTTGGCCCCCAACCACGCCTGCATGCTGACGCAGGAGGAGGCATGACTGTGACAGTTGGCCGCTTGCGACCCTGCAGAGTCCTCGACTTCCGATATGTCGCTCTGGTTCACAACACCATTCGAGGAGCCGCGGGCGCTGCGATCCTCAACGCCGAACTCCTTGCAAGCAGAGGACTTCTCAGCCACCGCTCACAGGCGCCACAGGGCAGCACTCTCTGCGAACCGGAGTATCAGCGCGCTTGCATCTAGCAATATGAGCATAAAACAGCACAATCACAAGGGGTAGTCGCTCCTGTTTGGCGGTCTCAATCCTGTCACCACAGAGCGATGCAACTGGTTCCGCCCGGGTCGGTCAACAGCCACCCGGGCGACTTCTTCTCTATTGATCCATTTAGCGAGACGATTTGCAGGCTATACTTCGTGCGTCCTGAGATTCGTATTCGTGAAGGAGACCTCGATGCGAAAGTCGTTTCTAATCCTTGCCCTGATCGTGGTTGTTCTCGGCTCTACTATTCCAGCAAGTGCGCAGTACACCAGTCCGATCCTGCGTGCCGGCATCATTGGCATCTCCCCGGATGGAACCAGCCCACATGGAGATACGTTCGGGGTTCGGGTTGAGCTTGACACAGGGATCGGAGCTGACGTTGCTGTCAGCTATCCCCTACGAGGCGCTTTTTCACTAGACCTCGGCCTCGGCGTGGCATACCACAAGGTCAAGGGTGAGGATCTTGTCAGCCCCACCTACGATCTCGGAAAGGTCTGGTCTGCACCGTTGAGTCTGTTGATCCAATGGCAGCCCACCCTGTACGGCAAGTGGCATCCGTACGTCGGTGTCGGTGGAACGTACACTGCCTTCTTCGCGTTCAAGATCGAAACAGGACTGCCGGGGGACGTAGATTTTTCAGGCGCATTCGGCCCGACATTTCAACTCGGCCTGGATATCGATGCAGGGCTTAAGTGGTTCGTGAACTTCGATGTCCGCTATACAAGCGTGGAGGTAGATGTCGATATCAAAGGGCCTGACGACGTCAACGATCGGGTCAAATTACCGGTGAATCCTTTGACCGCAAGAGTAGGTTTTGGCTATCGCTTTTAGTATCGGCAAGCTGTATTTCGCTTGCCTAGGGGCCTGTGGACATATGCCGACGAGCCGAGTGATCTACAGAGCTTCTGACGTCCGGCCTTCTAGCCGTTCAGCCGTTCATCCCGCATAGCCGCACGGCCTCTTAGCCTCTCGACAGAATGATTCCTCGCTGTGCTGTCGCGATGAAGTCGAGCAGCATATCGACGTCCTCCTGCCCCCCGAGTTCTTCCCGTATCACTTCAACCGCAGCTGCGGCGTTCATCTTCGGGGAGTGCAGGTAGCGCCATGCCCTCTTGATTGCGCGCCTACGATCTTCGCTGAATCCCTTGCGTTCAAGACCGATTGAGTTCGGCCCAAAGCAACGAGACGGTCGAGAGCCGACTGTGCGCATGAACGGCAGACAGTCCTTGGTCGCAACGGTAAAGCCTCCAAGAAAAGCGTGCTGCCCTACGCGACAGAACTGATGTACAGCTGAAAAGGCTCCGATACTGGCTTCGTCCCCAACATCAACGTGTCCTGCAAGGGTCGCCGCATTGGCGAAGATCGTCTTCGAACCCACGTGGCAATCATGCGCCACGTGGGCGTTAGCCATGAACAAGCTCGAATCGCCGATGGTGGTCAGAGCACCACCGCCGGGTGTGCCACGATGCAGTGTCACGAACTCACGAAATACGTTGCCCCTTCCGATCTCGAGTCGAGTCGGCTCGCCTTCGTACTTCAAGTCTTGCGGAGGAGCACCGACTGAACAGTGGCTTTCGAACCGGTTTTCAGGCCCAATCGATGTTTGTCCCGCTAACCGACTATAGGGTCCGATATGGCATCGATCACCAACTGCAACTCCCGCCTCAATGAGTGCAAACGGACCGACGTACACGTCTACACCCAGCTCTGCCTTCGGATCGACCAATGCTGTTGGATGCACCTCGGTGCTCATTCTCGATCCACCATTGCCGACATAAGATCCGCCTCACAGGCAAGCTCTCCGTCCACGGTCGCGACTCCGTGCATCTTTGCGAATGCTCGCCGCACATTTCGCACTTCGAGATCGAAGATTATCTGATCTCCGGGCACCACGGGTCGGCGGAAACGGCAGTTGTCGATTCCACTGAAGTAGATCAGTTTACTTTCACGGTCTTCGACACCTTCGAGCAACAAGCAGCCCGCGGTCTGAGCCATCGCTTCAACCAGCAGCACTCCTGGCATCACCGGAGCACCTGGAAAGTGGCCGGCAAAGAACGGCTCATTTATGGTGACGTTCTTGAGTGCGCGAACACGCTTTTCTTCAATCTCGAGCACTCGATCGATCAGCAGGAATGGATAGCGGTGCGGCAGCACAGTCATTATTTCTCGAACGTCCATCATGGCTATTCTTCCTCACATAAGGCCTCGAGTTTGTCTTCGAGCTGTTTGACGCGAGCACGCAGCTTGTCGATTCTGAAGAGCGACGCATTCGCCCGTTGCCACTCACGCAGAGGTCGCGCAGGGACACCGGCCACTACTGTATCTGCAGGTACGTCTTTGAAGGCAGCGGAAACACCGGCGACCTGAACCCGGTCTCCGATCTTCAGATGGCCTGCCGTTCCTGAATGCCCGGCAAACACGACATGATCACCAATTTGTGTCGATCCTGAGATGCCAACTCCGGCAGCGAGAAGACACCCTTTCCCTAATACGACGTTGTGAGCGATCTGGACGAGGTTGTCGATCTTGGTGCCGTGTCCTATTCGGGTCTCGCCCAAGGTGGCTCGATCGATGCATGAGTTCGCGCCGATCTCTACATCGTCTTCAATGACAACAATGCCGGCCTGAGGAATCTTGTGGTGGACTCCATCAACGGTGGCAAATCCGAAGCCGTCCGAACCAATCACAACACCCGAATGCAGAATGCAACGATGACCCACCCTACATCCATCCTCAACCACTACGCGAGGATGCAACCAACAATCCTCCCCGACTCTGACGTCGCGACCAAGAACCGTACCGGCGCCGACAACCGAGTTCTTGCCAACCTTCGATCCCGCGCCGACAATCACATACGGTCCAACACTCACACCCGCTGCAAGGTCAACGTCTTCCTCGAGTACGGCCGTTGGATGTATACCGATTGAAGGGCGGTGCACCGGCCGGAAAAGTTCAAGCGCTTGGGCCATCGCGAGGTATGGCTGAGGGGTTACCAAAAGAGTCCGACCTGGCAGCAGCGATTCATCGGCAACCAGGATTGCCCCAGCATCCGATTCGACAGCCTGATCGACGTACTTTGGATTGTGCAGAAACGACAGCTCTCCTGATGTCGCCTCATCAAGCGAACGGATGTCCGTCACTTCGATCTCTGGATCGCCGACTACAACCGCGTTGAGTCGCTGAGCGAGCTCCCGCAGCGAGTAGCTCACTGAGCTGTGTTGAAGCGCACGATGACGTCGTCGGTGATGTCCACAGCCTCGTCGGCGTAGACCAAACCGGACTGAAACTTGTTAAATACGAGAGTCAGTTGCATTTCTTTGCCGACGATATCGATGAGCGGCATGATGCGCTGTTCCAATGCACCAAGGGCTCTGCGTCGAGCATCGTCCAGCTCTCGCTGAGCATCGTCCTGAAATCGCTTGAGTTCGATGTTCTTGTCTTCAATCTGCTTGGTCATTTGTTCCAGCCGATCGGCCGCAAGCGTTAACCGCTGACGCGTGAATTGATCGGTCAAGCTGTCGACCTCTTGCTGCAACGCGCGCCCCTGCTCAACTTTCGCATCCTGGAGCGCCTTGAGCTGCTGCAAGGATTCCTTCCCAGAATCAGATTCGGTGACGACTCTGTTGACGTCAATCACAGCCACCTTGATCTGCGCAAAAACGGGAGATGCGGCAGCAAGTACAAAGAAAGCAAGCACGATTCGAATAAACACTCTAGACATATTTCTGGTCCTCCAACTAAAAGGTTGTTCCGATCGAGAACTGGAAGTCTCGATCGTCCTCGTCTGGGTACGGGTCAAGATTGATACCATAAATAAACCGTATCGGCGCCTGGAACATCGGCAAGGTCACCCTAAGTTCAAGACCGGTCGTCTTGCGGTACAAAGGCCAATCCCAACCCTGAAGCTCATGATAGGTATTTCCCACATCTGCAAAAAGCACCACTCTGGCTGGGCCGCCAACCTTAATCTGGAATTCAAAGTTCATCAACCAATATCGATCGCCACCCTCTCGCGATCCTTCAGGGGAGAGGAAGTACTGTCCTTCAGCGGTCCGAGGTACCACCGTGTAGTATGGAATTCCTCGAATCGTCCTATCTCCACCCATTCGGTACCGTTCATAGAGCGGGATTTCGGAACCATTGTACGGAAAGAACTGTCCGATTTCTCCATTCATCGCCACCACCAGCTTCTTTCCCAGCGGGTGAAAAGAGGTGTACTGGAATTCCGGTTTCACGTAGTCAAAATCACCGCCCAAGGGCCCGCCTGCAAGGCGAATCTTGCTGGTGATCCTGCGCCCACGGTTGGTTTCGAACGGATCATCTCGGGTGTCGTAGGCATGTGCCGGCGTGATTGAAATGGTGGTTCCCTCGTAGATCTCATAGGCAAGCGCCTGTGGCTCTGGATCTATCGCCGGCACATTAATCGGACGCTGATGACCACCAGTCGGATCGCCGGCGATGCCACTATTCGAGGTGGCGAATCTAGATGTCACATCTTCATAGGAGAAGATGGCGGACACGGAGCCGAAGATTCCTAAGCCATAACCAACAGTGACGCTTCCACCGGTCATGTCACGATAAAAGTCCGCAACATCTTGACTGGTTTTGTAGATCGACGCACCAAGCAGCATTCGCCGGTCGAAGAGATAGGGTTCTGTGAAAGTCAGTGTGTAGTAGTCCGATTGGCGCCCGATTTGAAGGGACAATCCGAGCGTTTGCCCACGGCCGAAGAGGTTACGCGTATTGAAACTGAACTGGCCAAAGAAACCGTCGAGTTCGGAGTACCCAGCGCCGAACTGGATGTCGTTCCTGCCGACCTCGTTACCCTTGACCGTAACGTTGACCATTTTCTCCTCATCGTCGAAGTCAAAATCGAGCGGTTCTTCTTCCAGCTTGAAATAGCCCAGAGCGTTCACCTTGAATACCGATGAACGGAAGATTCCCATGCGCATCCAATCGCCCTCGGAAACGCGAAACTCTCGTCGCAGCACTTTCTCGCGCGTCATGGTGTTTCCGGAGAACTCGAGTCGCCCCAGCTTGAATCGATCACCCTCGAAAACGTCGATGACGACATCGACAACCTTGTCCTCATCCTCTCTGTCGGTGAGCACCTCATTCGTGTAGGCGTAGAGATATCCCGTATTGTGGTAAGTATCCCTGATCGACTCCATCCCAGCATCGATTTCCTTGAAGCTGTAGGTTGATCCTGGTTTAACTTCAAACCTCTGCCGTAGGTATTCTCCCGGGAAGATCTCTGTGCCTCGAATTTCGAGGGAGCCCAATACAAACTGGTCTCCCTCCTCGACCGGAATCATCACGTGCAGACGGTGTTTCTGCTTCTTCAATGTCGCGGCGTCCGGCTTCTTGATAACAATCTCTGTCTCGGGGCGCCCGATCTTCACGTTCTTGTAACCATTATTAAGATAGAACTTCCGAAGGCTCTCCCTGTCCTCTTCCCACGCCTCTTCCAGAAGCACAGTTTTTGCGCTGAACATTCGAAACCAAGCAGCTTGTTTGGTCATCTTGAGCTGTCGGCGCAATCGGCCGTCGGAGAAAATCTCGTTACCAACGAAACTGATGTCTTCGATCTTGACCTTGCCACCCTCGTCAATCATGTACACCACTCGACGATCTCGTTTGGATGACTCCACGACATCGTAGGTAATCAACGCTGATCTGTAGCCTGCTTCGTTGTAAATCTCCTGTAGTGCTGCGTGGATCTCTGCGAGCTGCGCCATGCGAAGCGGCACGTTCCTCGGAACTTCGATGCCACGCTCGTCGAGCTTGTCTCTGATGTCCGTGGTCGAGACTTTCTTGTTCCCGTCAAAGGTGACCGAGGTAACGAATGGTCGTTCGGTGACGATGACATATACGTCAACCAGGTCGTCCGCGAG
The DNA here is from genome assembly GCA_024229275.1 of bacterium. Classification (GTDB taxonomy): domain Bacteria; phylum Acidobacteriota; class Thermoanaerobaculia; order Thermoanaerobaculales; family Sulfomarinibacteraceae; genus JAAESQ01. The sequence goes on from JAAESQ010000206.1 coordinate 15,861, forward strand.
CGGCTCGACCTCGATCCGCACGTCCTCGAAGAGCCCGGAATCCCACAACCGATGGAAACCAGATGCTATCGTCTCTCGGTCGATAGGATCTCCATCCTCAATACCCAGGTAGTAGGCAACAGTATCGACCGTGAGGGTCAGACCACCTTCGACCACGACTCGGTTAACGATTGGTCCGCCGTCAGCGGCAACTGCTGAACCAACCGTCAACACAGCACACGCGATAGCCACGCAACAATAGACTCTGTGCCTCAAGCTCACGAGCTCTCCTGTACTTCCGCCGCCCTCTCGTCCAAAACGACGGGATGATTATCACTGATCTGGATTCGCAGGTGGACCCCGTCGATTCCGGGCCGAGGTGATTGTATGAGGTACTCCGCGATCGCATCCTCGACTGTTCGTTGCACCAAGCGTCTCATCGGACGAGCACCTGCACCGGGATCCAAGCGGCACTGCCGCTGAAGCCAACTCGGTACTTCGGCGTCAAACTCTACGTAGATCTGCCGACTTGTCAGATGCTCCAGGCTCTCCCTTAAGAGAAGACCTGAAATCTCCAACATGCTGTCCCTCGTCAAAGGCTGAAAGACGACAACGTCATCAATCCGGTTCGTGAACTCCGGAGGAAAATGGCGCTTCGTTTCGCGATCAACTATCTGCTCAAGCTGCCCCTTATCAAGAGACGGGTCCGATGATCCAAAACCAACGTCTTCACCAGATGCGAAACTTCGGCTTCCCAGATTCGACGTCATGATGATCAAGGTATTGGTGAAGTCGACCACGTTTCCGTAATTGTCGGTGAGCCGGCCGTCTTCCAAAACCTGAAGTAGAAGGTTGTAGATATCAGCATGTGCCTTCTCGATCTCATCCAGCAGGATGACCGAGTATGGATTGCGGCGTACCTGTTCAGAAAGCTGCCCGCCTTCTTCGAAACCCACATAGCCCGGAGGGGAACCTATGAGCCGGGATACCGTGTGCTTTTCCATGTACTCAGACATGTCGAACCGTAGCAGTTTGTGGACATCCTGGAACAAAAAACGAGCGAGTTGCCGAGCGACCTCCGTCTTTCCAACCCCTGAAGGGCCAAGAAAGATCAACGATCCCATGGGTCGGTTGGGGCTCGTAACACCAAGACGACTCCTGCGAATTGCTCGTGCAACCGCATTGATGGCCGGGTCTTGGCCAACGATTCGCTCCCGAAGATGGAGTTCCATCCTCCTCAGCCTGTCCGCCTCCTGCTCCTTGAGAGAAGTCACAGGAATGCCGGTCCAGGACGACACGACCTCTTCCACTTCGTCACGCGTCACAATTGCATCCTGAGCACGAGCAGCTTCACTCGTGCGCGTCAACATCTGGAGTTCTTCGCGCAAACTCAGTTCTTCTTCTCGGTACTGCACAGCGCGTTCAAAGTCTTTGCGGGAAATCGAGTCCTTCATCTTCAGAACGACTCGCTCGATATCCTCTTCGGCCGAGTGCACTCTGGTTGAAGAACTCACTTGGCGAAGCTTGACTCGGGCTCCGGCTTCGTCGATGACATCGATTGCTTTATCGGGAAAGTACCTGTCCGAAATGTAGCGCCCTGCATGGCTGACCGCGGATCGGATAGCCTCATCGGAGTACGTCACACCGTGGAAACTCTCGTAACGACCCTTGACGCCTTCCAGAATTGCAACTGTCTCCTCTTGAGTTGGTTGCAGCACTTCAATCGCTTGAAACCTCCGTGACAGCGAACGGTCTTTTTCCACATATCGTCGGTACTCACGCCCGGTAGTTGCTCCGATACAGGTGATCTCGCTCCGCGACAATGCCGGCTTCAGAATGTTTGCGGCATCGAGCGAACCTTCCGCCGAACCGGTCCCGATGAGCGCGTGAACCTCGTCAACAAAGACGATGATTTCAGGATGATCTTGAATTTCTTTGAGCAGACTCTTGAGGCGTTCTTCGAACTGCCCTCTGTATTTTGTTCCGGCTACCAGTAGCGACAAGTCGAGCGCCAAGATCCGCCGGCCGACGAGCAAGCTCGGAACTCGCCTCTCGGCAATCCTCGTTGCCATACCCTCGACGATCGCAGTCTTGCCTACCCCAGCCTCACCGATCAGTAGCGGATTATTCTTGGTACGGCGGCTGAGTATCTGGATGACTCGCTCGACCTCGCGATCCCGCCCTATGAGAGGGTCGAAAACTCCCTGTTTTGCAAGATCCGTCAAATCGCGAGAGAATTCACGAAGTGTTGGGGTTGCACGGCTCGCGATATCAATTCCATCCTCGTGCCTTTGCTCGACCTCAACCTCTCGGACTTTCAACAAGTCCACACCGTGAGCTACCAACAACTGAGAAACAGTGGAGTCTTCTGTTCGCAGAAGCCCGAGGAGTAGATGAACCGTACCCACCTCTTCGTGGCTCATGCTCTCGCATTCCTGAACCGCGAAAGCCAGAGCTCTTTTCGATTCTTCAGCAAGAGGAAGGTCAGGCGATGAACTCACCCGCTCGAGCGCGACCGTTCCACCGAGCAGCTCGCTTCGAAGAGCCTGAACCTCAAGCCCACAGTCCGAGAAGACATCGACCAGGGCCTCGTCCGACTCCCGCAACAACCCAAGCAGCAAGTGTTCCAGGCCGATCGAATGACCCTCGGAACGACTCGCTTCATATCGGGCGAAAAACAAGCTTCGCCGAGCGCTCTCGTTAAACTTCTCGAACATAACGTTTTTGATCTTCACCAGCAGATGCGAGTTCAAAAATGCGGTCACACCTGCGAGCAATCCTCTCGTTGTGGGTCACTATAATTGAAGTCAGATCTGCCTTCAAATGAAGCTCTTGGACGAGCTGGAATACCTGTTCTGCATTGTTGTGATCGAGGTTTCCTGTTGGTTCGTCCGCCAGCAGGATTCGGGGTTTCATCATCAGAGCACGAGCAAAGGCCACTCGCTGCTGTTCCCCCCCGGAAAGTTGATCCGGGAAGTGGTGTCTTCGATCCGTCAGACCAACCCTGTCGAGTAATTCTTCTGCTCTGCTTCGCGATACGCGGCGATTTTCTCCAGCGATCCTCATTGGCAGCGAAACGTTATCGCGAGCGTCGAACTCGTTGAGCAGATAGTGGTGCTGGAAGACAAATCCTATCGCGGCGTTTCGGATCGAGGCCCTGTCCTGGAGCGATGCGTCGTGGACAGGACGACCATCAATTTCGATGGAGCCGGATTCTGCCCGATCCAGCAAGCCGAGCACATGAAGCAGGGTGCTCTTTCCGATCCCTGAAGGGCCAACTACTGCGAGCATCTCGCCTGCGCTGAGCTCAAGGTCAAGATTGCGGAGAACCTCAACCCTGGTATCACCGCGACCGTAACCCTTACACACACCACGTGCTCTGAGAACGGCTTCGCTACTCATATCGCAGTCCCTCGGCCGGCTCTCGCCGCGACACGACACGTGCCGGAAGCCATGATGCAAGGATAGTCAAAACCAGCGCAATTCCCAGCACGGACAGCACCGCTTCCGGCCGCACTCTGAATGGAACTGCCGACACGACAAACACGCCGCGAGGCAGCGGCAGGGCTTGAGTTGCATCAAGCAACCACGACACACTCAGGCCCAGCCCCGCGCCAACCAGCGCGCCCGAGATGCCGATTCCCATTCCCAAAGCCAGGAAGAGACGCCTCAGGGACGCCGGGGCCATACCGAGTCCTCCGAGTATCGCCAGATCCTGACGTTTCTCGGCAGCGATCATTGCGACGTTGCACAGCAAATTCAAAGCTGCAACCAGCAGCATCAGTCCAACCGCCGCGAATATCACGATTCGTTCCAGACTGAGCGCTAAGAACAGCGGACGGTTGAGCTCATCAAGCGATTGGACGTTTACGTTCTGATCTACACCTGCGAGTGCTGTGTCAACGTGGTCCCCGAGTCGCCATGGATCTGTCTTGTCCTTCAGCTCCAAAGCTTCAACCACATCGGAACCCCAGAGAAGCTGCTGGGCAGCTTTTAACGGCAGCATGATCACACCGCTCTCATTACCCGAGACCGGTGCCACGATCTCTGCCACTTCAACCTGAAGGCGAACCGGCAGTGGGCCCATCGGTGTCAAACGTTGCCGCGGCGAAATCACTTGAATCCTGTCTCCCGCACCGACTGCAATCCTCGCTGCAAGCACTCGGTCCAGCGTTACCTGTTTCACGTCAGAGCGACCGATCACAGATGCCGGAACGGCATCCACAACTGAGGTCACGAGGCATGTTCCACGTATACAGCGAGTCACAGTTGCATCCGGAATCGCATCATGCAAGACCGACGCCAAGACATCCGGCTGGAGCAAGCGTCGCCCTGAGGCCGGCTCGACACGAGCATGAGCGCCCCGGTTGACGATGTCCGAACGAATGGTGTTTTGAAACCCCTCGAGAAGAGCCAGCGTCACAACGAGCGCCATGACACCCAGCGCGAGACCAGCGAGAGAGATCGCCGTCACCGTAGCGACGTGGGTTCGACGCTTGAGGGTGAAGATGTACCTCTTCACAAGCATGACTTCAGCTCTCACGAGTTACCCTTTAGTCCCCTCACCGGTCCCCTGCCGCACCTTGAGTCCACCGCGGCCGGGTGTTTCAACTACGCTATTCACCGTCTTGGCGCAGAAACCCTTCTACTCCCTGGGCCGTAGCGTCGGGAAAAGAACAACATCTCTGATCGAGGTTCTGTTTGTGAGCAACATGACCAACCGGTCGATACCGATCCCTTCACCACCCGTCGGTGGCATTCCATGCTCGAGAGCAAGCAGAAAGTCCTCATCTACCTGGCCACCGGTAAGCTCAGCCTGTTCCTCGAAGCGACGTCTCTGCTCCACCGGATCGTTGAGCTCCGTGTAGGCGTTTGCCACTTCCAATCCGCCGATGAAGAGTTCGAAGCGCTCGGTCGTCTCCGGATCATCCGGTTTTGATTTGGACAACGGGGAAATGTCGCGCGGAAAGTCAGTGATGAATGTAGGGTTGATGAGCTTCGTTTCCGCAGTCATCTCGAAGAGTTCTGCAAGCAGCTTCCCATCGGAGCGCTCTTTGATTCGTTCTACTCCCAACTTGCGCCCGGCGGCTTCCATGCGTTCTCGAGTTTCAAGATCTGCTTCGGTAAGATCCGAGTACTCCAGAATCGCGTCACGAAGGGAGGTTCGCTTCCAAGGCCTACTGAAATCGATCGTGTGCTCGCCCCACTGCAATTGAAGTGAACCAGCGGTCCGCTCGGCAACCGAAACGACAAGTTCCTCTGTGAAGTCCATCAGGAGTTCGTAGTCGGCGTAGGCCCAGTAGAACTCAAGCATGGTGAACTCTGGGTTGTGGCGAGTCGAAATTCCCTCATTGCGGAAATTGCGGTTGACTTCGAAAACTCGCTCCATCCCACCAACTGTCAAGCGCTTGAGATACAACTCTGGAGCAATACGCAGAAACAAGTCCATACCGAGCGCATTATGGTGTGTGACAAATGGACGAGCAGTCGCACCTCCTGGTATCGGCTGCATCATCGGGGTTTCCACCTCGATAAAGTCGTGATCGCAGAGGAATCGACGCACCTCAGAGACGATTTGGCTTCTGCGTTCAAATACCTCGCGCGATTCCTGGTTTGCCAACAAATCAAGATACCTTCTGCGGGCCCTTGACTCTCGATCCGAAAGACCGTGGTATTTCTCTGGCAACGGGCGCAGACTCTTGGCAAGTACTGTCAGCGTGGAGACCATCACACTTAGCTCGCCTGTCCGGGTTCTGAAGAGAGTTCCCTCCACCCCAATGAAGTCTCCAAGGTCAAGCTCTTTGA
>JAAESQ010000207.1 GCA_024229275.1 bacterium
ATCCTGACCCCCGAAGAGTACGTCGGTCCTGTCATGGAGCTATGCAGGGAACATCGCTCAGACAGTCAGACGATGAATTACCTCTCCGCGGGTCGGGTTGAAGTGACCAGCGAGATGCCGCTCGGAGAGGTACTCTTCGATTTCTACGGCAAGCTCAAGATGATCACGCGAGGATACGGATCGTTTGACTATGTTCCGATCGAATATCGAGATACCGACGTTGTGAAGGTCGATATCCTGGTCAACAAGGAGCCGGTCGACACGCTTTCCTACCTGGTCCATCGCGACAAGTCGCGAAAACGGGCGCTCCACTACTGTGACAAACTTGCCGAAGCGATTCCCCGCCACCAGTTCAAGATCCCGATCCAAGGCGTCATTGGCGGTACGATCATCGCGCGATCGACAATCCAGCCCTATCGAAAAGACGTGACCGCGAAACTCTATGGCGGCGACGTTACCCGTAAGAACAAGCTGCTGGACAAACAGAAAAAGGGCAAGGCGAAAATGAAGCAGATCGGCCAGGTCCAGATACCTCAGAAAGCCTTCGTCTCGGTCCTTTGCGCCGACCGAGACTAGTCGAGTTCGAGCCACGCGTCAGGCACTTCGATCTGCTCGGGCGAGCGATACTCGGCCACCGGCAGCGCC
>JAAESQ010000208.1 GCA_024229275.1 bacterium
ACAGGAAAGACTCGGCCTTCTTGCGGTCTCCACCTGCAGCGGCCGCAACCGCGGCTTGTGCGATCGTGTTGGTGTCCGCGAATCCGGCGAATGCACCATCTTCATCACGAACAAGTATGTAGTGTTCGAGGCTGTCCTCTTCCACAAAGCTTCCATCCACCTGTAGGTACTCCTTGAAGGTGCCACTGACTTCAGAGAACGCGACGACCGTGCCGTCGCTGACACTTGTCTTCACAGTTGTCATCTGCGGAAGACCGAGGGGCGTCGGTGGATAGGGCCACTCACCGGCGAACTCCGCCAGTTGCGAATCGGGGACAGGCTGCAAGCGTGCATCGGGCGCAAGCACCTTCAGCGGCTCCAGTTTGGCGTCGGTCTGAGGATCACCCACACGCGCTTCAAGCACAGCTTCGATCAGGTCGAGGAGCTGCGGCATCGGCGTGCGCTGTCCTTCGTATGTGTTTGCCCGGTTGACGATCACCATGTCGATGTCTGGCAGAACCGCAATCATCTGATTGCCGACACCAAGTGCTGCGGCCATACCGTATTGCTTGAAACGCGGTTCGCGGAAGACCCACCACAGCAAACCGTAGCCGGCCTCGTCATCGTCGATTGAGTACATCGCCATGCTGCGCTGCACCCAATCGCGGGAGAGGACTCGATCCTCGCTCCACATCCCGTTGCGAGCAAACACGATTCCGAAGCGTGCTGCATCGCGGGCAGAAAGGCGGAACGGATAGGCGGGATGAATCGACTTGTCTCGCTCGTAGTGGTAGTAGCCGTCACTGACTCGCCAGTCTTCCATCTTGAGGGGCTGACCGAAATGCTCGTCAAACGCCTCGAAGACTTTCGCACCTGTCTCCTGCTCAAGGATCGTGACCAGGGTATTGAAGTCCCAGTTGTTGTAGGCAAAGTATCGACCAGGCCCTTCGCTGCCTCGCGGCCGCGAATCGGTACGACCTGCGTAGGCAGCCGGGTGGAAGATTCCCGAGCGCGCCTTCAGAAGATCGAGGATTCGCGCCTGTTTCTCGCTCTCGAGCAGGCCGTCGCCACGATCGTCGATTCCGAGATCGGCCATTGTCTTGTTAAGATCAATCTCGCCACGATCCCAGTAGATGCCGTACAGCGCCGACATGAAGCTCTTGCGCACTGAGTGGCACATGAATCGGCGTGACACGTCCCCCCACGAAGCAACGACAGCACCATTTGAGACGACGAGGAACGCTGATGACGGCACGTCCTTCCACACCTCATATGCAGCATCGAGCTTGGCGGCATCAAAACCCGCCTCAGCCGGACCGACATAGCTCATCCAATTGTCTCCCGGCACGCGATCTCCGGCATGCAGCGTCCAACAACAAAGAGCAACCACCAAGAAACACATCACACGACGCATAGGATCCTCCCTATCAAACGCCACACCTGCCACTCGACTATACGATTGATTTCAGATTGTGTGTCTCGAATCACCTCAACACCATGCTCCATCATTGACCTTGACGCAGCGCGGCACTAAATTGAGTCTTGCCTCAGGTTCTATACCGAAAAGGAGAAAGCTTAATGAATACTTCGAGAGTCCGGTTCGCGTGGGTCATCATGTCACTGATCATCGCGCTCGCCCCGTCGCTTGCAAACGCGCAAGCAATGCTGATTGACTTCGACACCGATCCATCAGGGAACCCAATCGCTGGGGGAACCAAACTCATGTCGTTGTATTCGACCCTCGGTCTGACATTTCTGGCAAAGAACGCAGCGGGAAGCTGCGGGAGTGTTTATGCCAACAGCAACCTACCAAGCGGATTCGGCACTGAACCCAACAGCATCAGCCTGTGCCCTGATCCTGTTGCGTCCGATATCAGCGAGATCGACTTCGGAATGATCCGCGTGCTGACAGCTTCTCCGCTGTCCAGCATGTGCATTGATGTCCGACCGGATCGGGGAGATGACTCCGCCGTTATGAGAGCATTCGACGGAGGCGGACACCTGATCGACGAGCAGACATCCACGGATGGTGTCAACGAAACTCTCTGCGTCAACGGGCGCCGGATTCGGAGCGCCGAGTTCTCAGGAAACGGCCTCGCTTATGCGCGTTTTGACAACCTCAGCATCGCTGGTCCTGGCCTCGGACCGACATATCACTTCGTGCCGGGAGCGGCGAATATCCCTGGTGACAACGACGCTTCGTGGAAGACGGATCTCGAGGTTCACAACCCAAGCAGTTTCGACGTAGAAATCACGATTGCCCTGCTCCCTCGAGACCAAACGAATTCCACGCCGTTGTCGGAAGAAACCTTCACCATCCCGGCGAACAGTTCTCGACGATTTGAAAACGTACTCGCCACCACTTTCCGCTTCACCGGCGCCGCGACACTCCGTGTGGCTGCGCTCGGCACTGTCAACGTCAGCGCTCGCACCTATAACGACACCCCAGAGGGTAACTATGGCCAGTTCATTCCTGGTAAGACTATCGCCGAAGCGATCAGCCCTGGGCGCCGAGGTCGCATGATTCAGCTTTCGCAGTCGGACACCAATGACACAGGACAAAGGACTAACATCGGCTTGGTCAACGCCGGGGACTTCTCGATCAAGGTCTGGATGGCCCTTTATGACGGGGAGGGAAACCTGTTTGGGCAATTCTCCACGCACCTGAACTCGCTGATGTCTGTTCAGTACGACAAGGCGTTCAGGATCTACACGTCTAACGAAGTCGAAGACGGCTACGCTATCGTCTGGAGCAACACTTCGGAAGCCGTGTTCTTCGCATTTGCGACACCCATCGACAATCCGAGTGGAGACGGCTTCTACTTCCCTGCGATCAAGGAGTGACCAACTTCGGTTTTTAAGCTAGATACAGATTTCCGCACAACGACCCGACTCATAGTCGGGTCGTTTCGTATCTAGGAGTTCTCAGCCCAGATAGAAACAGTGGATCACGGGTATTGAGTGTCACGCTCTGCTGCAAGGCCTGGATCGAGGCCGAAACATGATGAATACCAACAGACGCCTTTGATTGACCTCGACCAAACGCGGTAATAGATTTGTCATTGAATCGAGAACTCAAACGAAGAAGGTGGAAACTCAATGAGAATCTCAAGAATCCAACTTGCATTGTTCATCATCCTGACTTCCGTACTTCTTACTCCATCCACGATTCATGCACAAGCATTTCTCCTAGGATTTGACTGGGATGCTTCGGGAAACACGGTTCCGACAGGAGCCATGTTGTCCTCCACATACTCGGCGCTGGGACTCAAGTTCTCCCACACAGGACCGACGGTAGGTTCATGCACAAAAGTACGTGCAAGTGATTTTCTTCCTTTCGGATTCGGCTCTCCGCCAAACGCAATCACACTCTGCCCATCTTCCACCTGGTCCGACATCAGCGAAAACGTTCACGGACTCATTCGCATGGTGAGCAATTCTCCCCTGAGCAGTGTCTGCATCGGTGTGAAACCCAACGGTTCGGCTGGCGCAGGAGTCATGAGGGCATATGACGGCGGCGGGACGCTCATCGAAGAAGCAACATCTAACCCCGGCGTGACTGAGACCCTCTGTACCAGTGGACGCCGGATTCGCAGTGTTGAGTTTTCCGGACATGGCAACAAGTACGCAGTCTTCGACAACCTGGGCATCGCCGGCCCCGGCCTCGGCCCCACGTACCATTTCGTTCCGGGCGCAGCAAACATCCCAGGAGAAAACGATGCTTCTTGGAAGACCGACCTTGAAGTCCACAACCCCAGCAATTTTGACGTTGAAATCACGATTGCCGTGCTCCCTCGGCACCAGGCGAATCCGACACCATGGGCGGAGCGAACGTTTACAATTCCGGCCAACAGCTCTCGACGATTCGAAAACGTGCTTGCTACAACTTTCCGCTTCACCGGCGCCGCAACACTCCGTGTGGCTGCACTCGGAACTGTCAACGTCACGGCGCGCACCTACAACCACACTCCCGAAGGCCGCTATGGCCAGTTCATTCCAGGAAAGACAATTGCAGAGGCGATCAGCCCGGGACGCCAAGGTCGAATGATTCAACTTTCGCAATCGGACACCAATGACACAGGACAAAGGACCAACATCGGCTTGGTCAACGCCGAGAACTTCTCGATCAAGGTCTGGATGGCACTCTACGACGGGGAGGGAAACCTGTTTGGGGAATTCTCCACCCACCTGAAATCGCTGATGTCTGTCCAGTACGACAAGGTATTCAGGATCTACACCTCTAACGAAGTCGAAGATGGCTACGCTATCGTCTGGAGCAACACTCCAGAAGCCGTCTTCTTCGCATTCGCCACGCCGGTGGACAATCCATCTGGGGACGGCTTCTACTTCCCGGCTATCGTTGAGTAGAGAGCTGAGACTAGAAGCGGCCAGGTAACGCTACGGGCCGGGGCATCCGACTACAATTGGGCCAAGCCTGGATCGCACAACAACAGCGCCCGGCACACGCCGCCCCCTCCAGGTCGATTCAGCGTTGCGTGAAGCCGGATCCCATTGCATTATTCGCCTGCACTGCCAAGGCCATAAGATTTGAGCTTCTGCCAGAGGCTCTTGCGTGAGATGCCGAGGGCTTCGGCCATGCGGCCTCGGTGGCCCTTCTGACGTTCTAGCACTTCTTCCAGGACGCGCCTTTCGAACATCTGCGCCATTTCTGAAAGAGTCCCGCTGAACACACTTCCCGCAATCGGTATCCTGGGCCTGCATTGTGAAGCATATTCGTCCGGGAGGTGGTGCGGTTCGATCACATCCGTGCTTGATAGCGCGACGATCCTGTGGACCAGGTTTTCCAATTCACGGACATTTCCTGGAAACGGATGATTAGACAGGCAGTGTAACGTGTTGGAGGCGAACGTTAGGTCAACGCCAAGCTTCTCGCCGTACTTCTTCGCAAAGAAGCTAGCGAGCAACGGAATGTCCTCGGATCGGTCTCGGAGAGCGGGTAGGTCGATCGGAATCACCCGAATCCGATAGTAGAGGTCATCCCGGAATCTACCCTCAGCGACCTCTTGCTGGAGGTCACGCCGAGTTGCTGCGATGATTCTGACATCGACCCGGATCGTTGTGTTGGAGCCGAGGCGTTCGAAACTCCCTTCTTGCAGCACTCGTAGCAACTTGGCTTGAGACGACGGTGCCATTTCCGCCACTTCGTCGAGGAAGACTGTGCCGCCGCCGGCCTCTTCGAAGCGCCCCCGACGCTGCTTTATGGCGCCGGTGAAGGCACCCTTTTCATGACCGAAGAGCTCGGCCTCAAGCAGGGTTTCTGGAAGGGCTGCACAGTTTACGGCAACGAAAGACTTGTTCCGCCTTGGCGAGCAGCGATGAATGAACCGAGCGATTACTTCCTTGCCGGTTCCGGTCTCCCCCAAGATCAACACATTGGTATCGGTTCCGGCTGCGTTGCGCGAAAGTTCCACAGCTTCCACGAAACGAGGAGCGAGGCCAAGCGGGCTCTGGGTTTCTCCTTCGAGCTCGGCCACCCTCCGGCGGAGGCGAATCACCTCCAGATAGCGTCTGACCACCGCAAGGAGTTGAGCCTCTTCGAACGGCTTCGTAAGAAACTCGTCAGCGCCCGCCTTCATAGCCTCGACCGCGGTCGCAACAGTGCCGTGTGCGGTGAGGATGACAAACGGCATATCGCTGAACTCACCGCGAACCCGCTTGAGGACCTCAATGCCGTTCCCATCCGGCAGCTTGAGATCGCAGAGCACCAGTTTGGGCTGAAATGACTCGAGCTCCGACAGAGCTTCGCCGACGGTTCCGGCCACCGCAACCCTCAGACCCTCGTCCTTCAAGGTGTCTGCCAGTGTGACCTGCAGGCTGGGCTCGTCATCGACAACAAGGACTCGTTCTGACATTCACTGACCCTTTCTGGCGGTTGGAAGGGTAATCAAGAAGCCGGCGCCGAACTCATCAACCTTGGATTCGAGGGTAAGATTGCCCCCCATGTCCCGGATCAGCGACCACGAGGTCGGTAGGCCGAGGCCGGTGCCCTTTCCGTCCGCCTTTGATGAGAAGAAGGGATCGAAGATCCGCTCACGATACTCGTCAGGAACGCCAGGTCCGCGATCCCGCACCCAAAGGTCCACTGAATCGCCATCGGACTCTGCTGAAATCGCAATCTTCGGAGAGTCACACTCCATAGTAGGGTCGCAGCAGTCCATGGCATCAGCAGCGTTGAGCAGGAGGTTCAGGAGCACCTGAATCAGCAGGTCTGGATCGGCCTCAACCGGTGGCAGCGCAGGCGCCAAGTTGAACGTAATGCACGACTTCCGGATTCTAGCCTGGGCAAGGTCGATGGCTGAACCGACACAGTCGGCCACAGAAACCGCCTCTAGGTTGACCTCCCTCGGGCGTGAAAAATCGAGCATCCCCTTGAGCACCCGTTCCATCCGCCGTGAAGCGTCCTCGATGACGGAGGCATACTCGGAAATCCGGTCGGAGTCTGACGGAATCCGAGGCAGCCGCTGGGCAGCGCTTTTGATTCCCGCAAGAGGATTGTTCAACTCGTGAGCCAACCCAGCGGCGAGCGAACCCAAAGCCGCCAAGCGTTCGACCCGAGCGAGGTCACGTTCGCGAGCCCTTTCTGCCTGATACAGTCGCTGCAAGCGTTCGGTCATGGATTGCACGTGTGTGGCGACCACTTCGAGTTCGTCACCGGTCTGGACGTTGAGACTGACCGGCTCCCCGATCAGGTCAAAGGCTTCAACGGCGTCGATGATGGATGTGAGTGGGGTTGTGATCCTCCTCGCAACCCAGATCGTCGCAGCGATGCCCGACACGAGAAACAGCGTTACCATGGCTGCGAGAACCGAAAGAAGAGACTTCACCTCTGCCCGAGCGCCGGACTCGTCAAGGCCAACCCGAACGAATCCGAGGCTACCGTCGAGTACCGGTTTAGCCAGCTCTCGATACAGAGTTCCTTCCTCTGATCGAAACAGCACCTCTTGCTCGCGATCGATACTCGCCAGTTCCCGCGAGAACACCCAGTCGGGGATCTCAGAGTCGAAGGTGTGCCCGAGAACTGCGCCCTGTGCGTCACTGGCCACCACGTAGTCCAGGTCAGGGTCGAGGGCAACGGACTCGTCCAGCAGTGCGTGTAACTCGACGCGATCATCATGGAGAATCGGGTGTTCGACCCGTCGGGCCAGCAATCCAGCGGCAAAGGAAAGGCGACGTGATTGTTCGAGGGAAAGCGCACGGTAGCTCACCCGGCCGACGACGAGGAGATTCACTACGCCAAAGGTGAACACGGCGAAGGTCAACAATGCCATGAGTCTGACCTTGAGAGGGATAAGGCCCTCGCGACGGGTAGGCGACGAGGTCACTGCGAAAAGTATACGCCGGGATCCCCCCGGACAAAGGCGTCCAATCGCAGATGGACAAGATGCGTCTGAGCGCCTGGGTGCTCTCCCAACTGCAGCAATAGTCGTTGCAGTTCGGTGAAGAGTTCGTCGTCAAGAGACACAGGTGTGACCAGGGGAGGAATTGGAAATCGTTCAGAGCGCCAGACGACTCGAGTACCCGAGACACCGTCGTCAGATCCCGACCTCTTCATGTAGTCGTACACCAGGGAGTCCACACATGCGGAATCGGCGATGCCATCCTGGACTGCGCGAATGGAGTTGTCATGCGCGTGTGTGAAAAACGTGTCGCTAAAGAAGTCGTCGACGGTCTGGCCGCGACGCTGGAGCAGATCGACGACAACTCGACGGCCGGTGAGAGATAGAGGGTCGGTGAACGCAAAGACCGTTCCGCGGAGGTCCTCGAACTCCGCGATCGTTGAGTTGCTTCGAGCGATTACGTACGACTGGTAGTCAGTACGTCCTCCAATGACCGGCACAGCAAGAAGGCGTACGGCCTTCCGAGCGTCGAGATCCTCGATCGCGCCCGTACACACCCATGCCATGTCGACCTCTCCGGCCACCAGCAAATCGTTAACTTCGCTGTACGTTCTTCGTTGAACAAGCTCCAGCCTGCGACCGGTCTCCTCAGCAACAAGCCGAAACAGCTCACGGTAGTCGCTATATGTCCGTTCCGGTGTCACCATCGCACCCACTGCTGCGCGGAGAACCGGCACATCCGGTGGAGGCGCTGCTCGGTCAGGTCGCTCACCTTCAGACAGGCCGCGCCAGTTTCCCCCAGCCAGAACGTCGACCAGCCATTCCGCTACCGGCGACTTCGGCATCGCCAACGCCCCAAACACTATCGCGACCAGCAGAGTCAGAATGGGCACCCAGCGACGCATTCCTCGGGGTCCTCGCTTCAAGCTGCTCCGCCCGTGTTGGCGAGAGCGGCTGCCAGCAACGTCACGAGCCGAACCTGGCCGCAAACTTCTTGGCCTCCAGCCCGTTCGGCGAGGGAACTCCACCAAGCGGAGCGTTCGAGGAGGAATCCCGTACGCCACGTTGCCACCGTGGCGGCGGCGTCGCGGTCTTCTCTCTCGAGGCATTCAGCTTCCCGGTCCAAAATGGCCGCCAAGAACCTCGCCTGATGACCGATGTGGTCGGCCTGAATATGTTTGAACGGCTCGAGTTCGTAGCCGGCCTCGTCGTAGACTGTGGCGCATTGGCCGACAGCCGAATCGTCGACTGTGGCTTTTCCTTTGCGGTACGCCTGTTCGAAAGGCGGTACAAAAGCGTCGCCGGGAACTCTGAAGACCCTCAGGAACTGATGAGTATGCTCCTTAAGAGGAGCTATCTCGTCGTCGGTGCCCTGCTCGCTCAAGAGTCCGCTCTGAACCAGGTCAATTCGCCACTGTGGATTTGCAAGTACCGCATCTGACGCCTCAGTCGGGCCTTCGAGGAAATATCCGGCGACGAATCGAAAGAGACCGGCCAGGAGGCGGCGATCCGCCGCCTCCTGCCGGGAAAGGCCAGAAGAAGAGGCCTTGTTCATCCGTTGACCTTATCACGCAGCCATTCGACAGCAGGCCGTGTGAGACGATGATCGGAAAAGCCGTCCGGCGCATCGCCCGGGGCGTTCGGATTAGTGGTCATGTGAAGCGCTCGACCCATGCAGGCCGAGACGCAGGACGGCTCGAGGCCGACGTCGAGGCGATGAACGCAGAAAGTACATTTCTCCATCAAGCCAGTCTGCTCGTTGAACTGGGGCGCGCCGTAGGGGCACACCGCCGCACAGTTTCGGCAGCCGACGCATTTGAGTTGATCGAGCAGCACGACCCCATCAGAGGCGCGCTTGCTGATAGCGTCTGACGGGCAGGCCCTCATGCACGCTGGGTTCTCGCAATGGTTGCACGCCATTGTATAGAAAGAACGCTTGGGATTCGGGTAGCGCCCGCTCTCGACTTCAAGCACTCTCCTGTAGCTGACACCCACGGCGCTGAAGTCCGACTTCAGCGGCAACGGCGACATCTGTGGATAGGTGTTGTTCTCAGCTTTGCATGCGATTTCACAGGTATGGCAACCTACACACTTGGTAAGGTCGATGATCCATCCGATCTGTGGCATAGTCTTTCCTCCTCCGTTTCCGTCAGACCCGCTCGACTCGAACGAGGGTGTCGTAGAACGACGCCGACGCGCCGATCGTGTCCTGAAGAGTCACATCGCCCAGATGCGGATCAAGCTTCATCAGCGGATTGGCTGCTACACCCTTGCCTCGGGCAGGATCAATCGTCACCGCCACACCGTTGATGGTGTGGTTCGGATTTGATCCCATCTCCCAGTGGCCATACGAGTGAGGCACCGCGACAACTCCAGGACGGATGCCATGGGTCAGACGAACCCGACCCTCTGCTACTGGCCCGTCTGGACCCACGAGTCGAATCATGTCGCCGTCGCCGATGCCCAAAGAGCGTCCGTCGTCCGTATTGAGATCGATATCGCCTGCGGGCTTCAGAGCCTGAAGCCACGGGTTGCAGATGGTTCGAGCCTGAGCGTGGTACACGTTCTTGTAGGTAACCAGTTGGAAGTCGAAACCGGACGAGTGCTCGACCTCACGACCGAGCGAGTCCTTGATCGGCTCTTGCATGGGCAAGGGATCGCGGGTCTCGCCCGTCATGGAGTCCCGACTCGTGGCGAGGGCTTCGACGTAAAAGTGCGAGATGTGCTTGTACTGCTTCTTGACGAAGCCGCCGGAGTACATGCCATCCAGGTCGGCGGGGTCGCCGACGATGGGGGCGAAGGCACCACCCTTGGCGACGATGTCGTCCACCGTGGTGCCCGCTTCGATGGCGAAGTTGTTAAGGATGTTCTGGAACCAGTCCCAACCCGAGTAAAGGCCGCCGCGCCAGTCGTAGCCCGGCGCGCCGGTGGAGATATCGAAGGCGCCGGCGCCGACTCCCGGGATGCCGATCCGCCCACCCAGGGCGATCATGATGTCCTCGAGCAGCTGCGGTCCGGTAGCGTCGCTCGCATTTTGCCAGAAGTCCAGAGCGACGTTGCCCTGGGAGAAGGGCGAGACGTAGAAGCGGCGGTCCTGACCGTCTATCTCCTGGTTGATGTAGCTGCCGACGAGGGGCTGGCGGTAGCCCGACGTGGTTGAGATGACCGCTGGCGACACGTGAGGAGTCGACCAGCGCTCGAGCCAGGTCGTGTCGGGCAGGATGTAGTCAGCCCATGCGGAGGTTTCCCCGATCAGGATGTCAAACGCAACGTGAACCTTGATTTTCGACTCGTCGGCAAGAACCGCCTCGCCGGATGCACGAGTGCCCGGCGACGAGTAGAGCATGTCGTTCCAGTATGTAATCAGCACTTCTGTTGGGTAGGGATACGCATCCTTGATCGACGGCAGGACCTCCTGGAAGTTCCAGCGCACGTTGAAGGGAGTCCAAGGCCGCTTGGCAGGAAAGCCGTCGCGGGCGAACAGATTTGGAGCGTCGTTCTCGTAGTTCTTGCCGTGGCGGGAGATTGGGACACCCGAGGGAGAGTTGCCGTCAGGCACGGTCTTGAGTTTGACTTGACCGTCAACTTTACCCCCTTCCTCGTGGTAGTGACTGCCGCCGGTTGTGTTACCGCCCATCCAGTCAAAATTGCCGTTGAGGATGTTGAGGGCGTTAATAGCCATGAAGGCATAGGTGCCGTTGGTGTGCTGAACCGCTCCACGGTACGCATTGGCGACGCCGCGCTTGCCGGCGGCTGCGAACTCGCGGGCAACGGTCATGATCTGGCTGGCTTCGAGACCGCAGATCTCCGCGTACTCCTCGATAGTCTTTTCGCGCACTCGGTCAGCGAACAGTCCGAACACGGTTCGCGCCTGCATTCCGCCCACCGTGACCACGCCGGGATCGAGTTCACCCTTGCTGCCGGGCGCCTCGTCGACGTTGTAGGCCATACCGTCGTTCCACACCATGATCTTGCCACCGGCGTCGCGCACGAACTCACCGGTCGCTAGATCGACCAAGAAGCAGGAGTCCGAGTAGCTCTTCTCACCGTTGACGTCCTTGGTCGTGTTCGTCAGGAACTCGGCGTCATAGCGGCCGTTGTCGATCATCCAGCGCGCGATGGCCAGGGCCAGGGCAGCGTCGGCACCGGGCTTGATGGGCATCCATTGATGCGACCTCGCGGCGGTGTTGGAAAACACCGGATCGACGGTGGCCATCTTGCCGCCACGCTCGAGGAAGCCGGCGATCTTTCGGGCCAGGAGGTTCATCGGGAAGCCGGCCTCAAGCGGTCGCGTACCGAACCAGATCAGGTAGTCGGAGTTGAGGATGTCCGGCTTCCAGTGGTGCTTCTTGAAGTCAGAGACCAGGTCGCCGCCGGTGTGGTGGGAGATTTCGCAGATCGAGGTGTGGTCATGGCGGTAGTTGGCGGTGCCGAAGCCACCTTTGAAAATGCGGTCGGTGAATTCCTTTTGGCCGTGTTCGATGCGTCCGGCCGAAAAGGTCACCATGTTGGGCATGTTTCCAAACTCAGGAAAATCGGGATCAATGGGTGTATCCGGCTGGTAGTACTCCCGCATGACCTCTGCGATCTCGTCGAGAGCCTGTTTCCAGCTAATTTCCTCCCACTGTCCTGAACCCCGAGGGCCGATCCGCTTGAGGGGCTGACGCAACCGATAGGGATCGTACAAGGTCTGGGTGGCGGCCTGAGACTTGACGCAGTTGTGTCCACGAACCAGGTCCGCCTCCTCGGGCGGAGTCGTGAAGGGCAACCGCTCGTCGGGGTCCATGCAGTTGGGGTGGTACGGGTTGCCGTCTATCTTTACAACCTGGCCGTCCACCACCTTGGCCTGGATCCCACATGCCGAGTGGCACATGAGACAGACCGAACGCACGATGCTCGCGCGAGAATCGGTGTCAGGAATATCCGGGTTTCCATAGACTGCATTCTGGGTTGCGTAGGACAGCAGGGGACGCGATGCGACAACAGCAGCAGTCCCGGCAATCGACGCCACCTTTACGAAGCTCCGTCGGTCCAGATTTGGGTTCAGAGCAGAGGTTCTCTCTAGCCTTTTTTTTCTCATCGTAACCTCCTCATCGCTCGTAGTAGACCGGGCCGGGGCCCGAGGGTCCGTGGCAGAGTGCGCACATTTCCGGGTCGACATGCTTGCGTAGCGCCCCTGCCGAGTCCTCTCGAATCTCGACGAAGCGGTGGCACTGCACGCAGGTGTTGTTGGTGGCTCCGTGGCGTGGGTTGTAGCCCGGAGTGTACGGCAGCATTGCCTGGTGGAAGGATAGGATCCTCGGATCTTGTGTTTGATCGGTCAGTACGCTGGAGTGACAACTGAGGCAGTTCTCGTCATATGACGAGGACGCAGGATCGTGAGCGGCAACCAAGTTTTCACTCACATCTACGACGACGAGCTTCGTCACCGCCGCACGGGTGGGAGTCTTCAAACGTAAGGTCGGCTCGGGTTCCTGTGCCGACGAGTTCGTCCAGGCGACGACGCCGATCAGCATCATAAGAGCGAGTATGGTGATTCGTCGCATTGTTTCCTCCTTTTCAGAATGAGGCCCGGACACCGACCGCGATCACGTTGACCGCGTAGTCGTTGGTCGGTGCCAGATTGTTGGTATATTCCCAGTAGGCCCATCTGCCGAAGAGGGCAAATCCTGAGCCAAAGGTATGGTCGAATTGGACGTGGCCTCGGAGCAGATCGTTGTCAAGACTCCCGCTGCCCTGGGTCCACTCCAAACGTCCGCTGACGCGGCCGTTGTTCCAAGCTCCAAAGTCGGCGCCGAACGCGGCCACAGTACCGCTGACGGTCTCGTCGACCAGTTCGAAACCTGGTAGCTCGACGACATTCGCGAATTCGAACTGCGACTCCAGCCAGCCCGCCTCAACCCAGAAGCTGCCATTTGAGAACGGCCACAACAAGCTCCCCCACAGACGGCGGACGCTGCTGTCGCCGTTCGTAGGCATGAGATCAACTGATGGGTCGAAGACAGGATCAAAGTATGGGACACCAGAGTCAATCTCTGTGGAGTTGACGGTTGCGCTCAACGAGGCGTGGACACCTCCGGCTCTGTAGCCGAGCGCCAGTGCTCCACCCGTTGATTCACTCGACCAGTCGTCGGTCGCGTAACCCCACCAGAGGTCCACCAGGTCGACTTCCACTTCGTCCTGCGTCATCCTCGCCCAGCCGCTCAGCTCCCAGCCCTTGGCGATATCCACCGAGGCGTCTAGCCTCGCGTCAAGCCGATCTGTCGTCCGCACTACATCCTGTGAGTAACGTTCGCGGGTTTCGGACCGATCGAGGTCCGTGCTGGTACCTCGGGCGCGCAAACGAACCCACCAGGGTCCGCCGGCCCCGAGCTTGACCTGAAATGTGCCTCCGACGCGATCCTCTTCAAAGGTGGAGGCGGTCGGGGCGATGGGGCTGCTTCGCATGAAGAGATCGACGCTCCCGTTCCCTTCGCTGCTGCGAGTGTCGAATGAAAGAGTGAGCGCAACGAGATCTACGGGTCTCCATGACCCCCCGAGGGCTCCGGCAAACACGTCGACATCGTTTGCCCCTCCATGAAGCGACAATCCGTCTTGAACCAGGCTACCGCTCTCGTCGACCCGGCGATCACCGCCGGCCGGGCTATTTGAGACATCAGCCCAGGCTACGGCGCCGTATAGGCCGGCTCTTCTGCCGTACCACGCCGCATCGAGGTTGAGCCAAGTTGTGTCGGTTTCAGATGCGTCCCGCCATTCGTTAAAATCGAGAAAGCGATCACGACTGAATGCAGGTAACTGGTTGGTGCGCTCGATCGTCGTGTTGGAGCGACCAGCGTTTAGTCTCAACCCCACCGGGCCCGCCTGAAAAACGCCCTCGACGTCAAACCACGAGGCTGACGAGTCGAAGAACTCCAATCCGGCTGTGTAGAAAGAGGAAGTTCCGACATCGGAAAACGAGAAACCACCGTAGTTCGGAACTCTTTCGCCATCCCGACGCCAAGCGCCAGCACGGAGGGTGACTCGGTTGTTTCCAGACCACCGATAGGTCGCCCATGCTTGACCATTAAAACTCTGCGTTCTTGGAGACGACACGCCGAGAAGAGGTATCAAGTGGGTTGTACCAGGGTATAGATCCGAGACGGGAGTGCCGCTAGGGAGGATATCGTCGGCGAACGCCGTATTGGACCAGTTCGTGATCAGAGTCGACTCGAAGCCACCACTCCAACGATCACCGGTTACCTCGAGGTCGACCCAACCCCAGCGGCCGGTTGTGTAGCGGGCGCTGATGTCGAGATTGAAGTCTCTGTTGAATTTGTGAAACTCGAGTTCCTCGAGAAAAAAACCGGACTGCTCGCCGAGGCTGTCCTCACGGAACTTCGCCTCATCGCCGTCCGTGCTGACGGCTTGTGCGCCAACCACGACGGTACCTGGTTCGTCCGCGGTCTGTGCCGGCAAGAGAAGAGGGCAAAGGAGCACGGCGAGACCTACGATGAGAGATACTTGCGGTCGCATATTCACCTCCTTCCCCTGGGATTGAAGTCAGGCGTTGTGTTGGAGCCGTGAACGTCGGAATGGCAATCCCAACAGGAGGCTCCTCCAGACAGACGAAAGTCGTGCGGGATCTTGCCCACACCTGGAAAGTTCGACTGGATGTGACAGGTGAGACATGTGCCGTTTCCAGTACTGGCGAGTAGGCCTCGGTTCCAGGATCCGTGCGGGCGGTGGCAGTTGAGACAACCTTGCCCCTGATCCATCGCGAGGTGCTCAAATACATAAGGCCCTGATTGATCCTTGTGGCAGGAGACGCAGGTCGCCCTGACATTCTGCCGATCGGCCACGGTCGTTGCCTGACGCCCATGGACGTCGTGGCAGTCCACACAGTCGACCAGGCCGGCTTCAACCGGATGGCTATACTGGAGTTTGAACTGGGCTTTGACAGCGGGATGGCATTGAGTACACAGGGCCCAACTCTGGTGACGTTCTGCCGAAAGAGACTCGTCTTCCCTAGCCGTCCCACCGTGTAGGGCAACGTTTTGGTGGCACGACCAGCAGCTCACTTGGCCGGCGTGGGGTACCTCCTGGTACGCGGGGAAGTCTGCTCCGTGGCAGCTGAGGCAGGCGAGCGCCTCGTGGTCGGCATTCCAGTCGGCGAGCGCTGCGCCACCGCGAATATCTGCGGCCTCACCCGATTCCATGTGACGACTACCGTCGCCATGGCACGCCTTACACAAACGCGCCCCCTCGGCGACAACTCCGCGGTGGGCGTTAGATCGAAAGGCGTCACTCTGGTCCTCGTGGCAGTCAATACAAGGATTGTCCGCCACAACCGGGAGAGCCACTGCTAATGCTGCGACAAGTAGAAAGGTCGTGAACCCACACTCATTGGCCCAAGACGCCCTTCTTGGTGATTGCATTCGCATTCCTCCTCCTTTCCCGAGGTCAAGACCTCCCCCGACCTTCTTCAGGTTTCATGCCACTTCTGAGCGGGCTCTTGAGAATCGAGTTGAAATGGCTGGTAAGGCCGGTGTCCCTTGGTTAATCGTGGATTTGGACCACTACCACTTGAGAAAGCGTCGCGGCAACGGGATGTTACCGTTTGGCAATACTCTTACTAAGCGGTAATGCTCCCGCAGCGGCGGGCTCGTTGTCTGATTACGACTGAGCGGCGAAGTCGTGGCAAACCGCTCTGGCACGGGTTCTGCGGTGAACACCGACCTCTGACTCCAGAGTTCTATGTTCAACAGGAAACAACGGGAAGACGGAGGCTATCGGATGCGCGCTTGCATGGAGTGTCGCTTCGATCACCACGAAGGAAGTCACAAGCCTGTTGAGTTGGAGGAACTGACGAGGATCATCAAGGAAGAGGTGATCGGCGACGCACGCAGTGTTACCAAACGGTAATGGCATTACCATCTTGCTACAGCCTATCAAGGCACTCTAACCTCACCAAAAGGGGGCGTTAACCCTCTCACAGAGAGGATCAGCAGGGTGCCAGTAGAACCTGGCTCGGTTCTTGCTGCTGTCAATGTCTGAGTGTCGTGAACGGCGCTCGTGTCTCCGATTCGACGGGCCTACGGGGGACAAACCTAGGGTTCGTCGAGCGGTGGGCGGGGCAGGAAGCCCCGGAGCCCCAAGGGCCGTCGTGGAAACACGCCGGCCTCCCGGCTTGGAAAGGAGGCATACTGTGGCGAAGCATGCTGAGGCTGTAGCGGGAGGCGAACCCTCTCAAGACCTTTCGACATCTGGCCCGGTTCTCGCGTTTTGCGGCTGGAGTGGCTCCGGCAAGACAACACTTCTCGAAGCGCTGATCCCGCGCCTCCGTCGCCGTGGCCTCGCAGTAGCGTTGATCAAGCACGATGCACATGGGGTTCAGCTCGACACGCCGGGAAAGGACTCGGACAGATTCTTCAAAGCCGGCGCCACGGTCTGCCTGCGAGGACCGAAAGAGGTGGCGTGGCGGTACGGCGCCTCCGCATCGATCGGGTTTCGACGATGTGTGAGAGATCTTCTTCGACATCATGATCTGGTCCTGGTGGAGGGTCACAAGCACACTCCACTTCCCAAGGTGTGGATCGCAGCCAGGAACCAACCATCCTCCCCAGAGAGTGTTCACGGGATCTTAGCGACTCTTCCCTGGAGCAGCGACCGCACCGATGAAGCAGAAGAGATCGTGATGTCTTACATGGAGAAGGCATTCGCGACACGCCGTGTGTTGGGTGGCGTTCTAGTCGGCGGAGCCAGCCGACGTATGGGGCGCCCGAAGCAACTCATCAATATCCGAGGAAACGCCATGATCGAGCACGTTGCAGCGGCGTTGGCTCCCACAACCGACAACCTCGTTCTCCTCGGCGACGGGGCTGTGCCGGCATCGATCGAGGCCTTGCTGAGACTGCCAGATGTCGCCGATTGCACAGGTCCTATGGCCGGCTTGCTGGCTGCGATGAGGTGGGCGCCCGATTCGACGTGGCTCGTCGCGGCGTGCGATCTCCCGCAATGCGACTCCGCCACCGCGCTGTGGTTGCTGAGTCAACGAAGACAAGGAGCGTGGGCGGTAATGCCCCAGTTCGAGACTGGGGTCGAGCCTTTGCTAGCAGTCTACGAGCCCCAGGCCCTCGGTCTCTTGGAGGATCAATACGCGGCTGATGAACTCGCCCCGAGGCTCCTCGCGCAGCACGAAAAAGTCTACACACCGCGACCACCTCCCGAGCTCGAGGGCGCATGGCGGAATGTCAACACGGAACAGGAACTCGCAGTACTGATGCCGGGGACATAATGATGACGCTTGACGAGGCCAGAGCATTGCTCGACGAGATGGCGCACGCTCTGGCGCCAAGGGAAGTCGCGCTCGCCGACGCGGTCGGGCGACGGCTTACACGTCCGGTCGAATCAGATATTAATCTTCCGCCCACCGACGTATCGGCGATGGACGGCTACGCAACACAGAGCGCCGAGATCGACGGTCAATCCCGTCTTCCTGTCGCATTCGAGGTCGCCGCGGGATCAAGTGTCCGCGACCTTCCGCGAGGCGCAGTGGCCCGCATTTTCACCGGCGCGCCGATCCCGTCCGGCGCCGACACCGTCGTGCCACAGGAACAATCGCGAGCAACAGAAGACGGCAATGTGGTGCTCGAGACTTGCCGGGAGGGCGCCCACGTGCGTCACCAAGGGGAGGTTGTGGGCTTCGGAGTGGAACTCGCGCCGTCAGGTGCCTGGGTGACCCCGGCAATGGTGTCAGTGCTGGCAGCATGTGGCGCGAGCCAGCTCGAGGTGGTCCCTAAACCCCGCATTGGGATCGTGGTGACAGGCGCCGAGGTTGTAGATGCAACAACGACCCCGGGGCCTGGACAGATCAGAGACAGCAACGGTCCGCTTCTGGAGGCCCTTGCCGCCTCTGCCGCCTTCGATACACCGCCTATGTGGCGTGTTGACGACACGAGCGACGAACTCGCCGCCGGGATCTCCGAGGCGTTGAGCGCCTCCGATCTCGTCCTAACTACGGGGGGGGTGTCGGTTGGCGACTATGACCTCGTCCCTAAGGTCGTGAGCGATCTTGGCGGCGACGTCGTGTTTCACCGGCTTCGGGTGAAGCCTGGCAAGCCCGTATTTGCAGCCAGAATTGGAAACAGCTGGCTGATCGGCTTACCAGGAAATCCGCTCGCTGTGCTGGCGGGTTGGCGGTTGATTGCCTGGCCGCTCGCTGCAGTACTCGGGGGGGAACGATGCGCGCTTAGGGAGGAGCCGGCGACCCTGGCCCTCGAGGCCCCGGCACCGACACCAAAAAGCCGCACCGAGCTGAGGCCGGCGCTGGCCGCTCGAGTGAATGGCAGCCCGACCGTGACGGTCCTACCCTGGAAAGGGTCTCACGACGTGCTGGCCGCGGCGCGAGCCAATGCTCTCGTTCGGCTCGAGCCCGACGAGTCCTACCCAAAGGGTGCTTCCGTTCCGTGCTACGCATTGCCAAGTGGCCATGTTGTTTTCGATTCTCCAGGGCGGGAGTGGTGACATGAGTACCAAGACCGCCGCCTCCGTTCTTCGATTGTCGATCACCGATCGCTGCAACCTGCGCTGTCGGTATTGCATGCCGGCGACAGGAGTGCCAGCGCGCAGTCACTCCGAGATGCTGCGACTGGAGGAGCTGGCCAGGCTTACGCGCTGGCTCGCAGAGCGAACAGGAATCTGCAGGATCAAGCTGACCGGTGGGGAACCTCTGGTTCGCCTGGGCGTGGAGGGTCTGGTCAGGGAACTGGCGACGATCCCTGGGATTCAAGAGGTCTCGGCGACAACCAACGCCGCGCTGCTGCCGAAGATGGCCGATCGGCTCGTCGCAGCCGGTCTTTCAAGGGTCAACATTTCACTCGACACCATGGATCCGGATCGGTTCGATACCTTAACTCGGGGCGGAAAGCTCGCCGACACCTTGGCCGGCCTCGATGCCGCGGTTGCGGCCGGCCTCAAACCTATCAAGCTCAACTCAGTCCTGCTTTGCGATGGTTGGCGCGAGGACGTGCCACGGCTACTCGACCTTGCTGCCGAGCGCGGCCTCGAGCTGCGTTTCATAGAATTGATGCGAACGGGTACTGAGGCAAAGTGGGCGGCGGCGCAGCTGGTAGCGGTGGCGGCCGTTCGCAGCTGGCTCGGGTTGTCAACCGCAATCGGTGCAGTGGGCACATCCGGCGGTCCAGCCCGCGTTGAGGCGGTACGGTGGCGCGGCGCCACCGTCAGGGTCGGTTGGATTACACCACAGTCCCATCCCTTCTGTGGATCGTGCTCTCGGCTGCGATTGGATGGGTTCGGAAACCTTCGCCGCTGTCTGATGGACGCAGAGTCTATGCAGCTTGCAGATATAAAACGCCGCGACGGCGACGAGCACGCCGCCCATCGGCTGGCGGACTATATGGATGGCAAACGACCCCCGGTCGCCATGACCAGCGAATTGCCGATGATCGCAGTGGGAGGATGATGTGTCCGATTTGACGCATGTCGATGGTAGAGGCTCCCTCTGCATGGTGGACGTGGGCGCGAAACCGACAACGCGCCGCCGTGCAGTCGCCGAAGCCTGGCTGATCGCAGATCTGCAAGTGATGACAGCGGTGGAGCACGGAAAGACACCAAAAGGAAATGTCTACGAGGCAGCCCGGATCGCCGCCATCCTCGCGGCGAAGCGAACCCATGAGCTGATTCCGCTGTGCCACTCCCTTCCTCTCGACCATGTGGCGGTTCGTTTCGAACCATCGACAGATCGAATCCGGGTCGAGTGTGAAGCCAGCACTCGCTCCGCCACTGGGGTGGAAATGGAAGCTCTGACTGCTGCTTCAGTGGCGGCGTTGACCCTCTACGACATGCTCAAAGCACTATCCAAGTCTATGGTCGTCGACGGCGTACGCCTGCTGGAAAAGTCCGGTGGCCGCAGCGGGATCTATCAGCTCAGGGAGGATGGCCGATGAAAAGAGGAACCCTGCGTTTTGTTTGCACATCACTTCGCAAGGGCATGGTGAAGCTCGCCGTCGATGAGGTCCGCGCCGTGGCCGGACATGGGCTCGAGGGGGATGCCCACGCTGGCGACTGGCACCGGCAGGTGAGTCTTCTTGGGGAGCGTGACATTAACGGGATGCGCGCCCGGGGCCTGGAACTCGATCCGGGCGCTTTTGGAGAGAATCTGGTCGTCGAGGGCCTTGATCTCGAGGATCTCGGCATCGGCAGCCGGTTGCGGATAGGTGAGGTCGAACTTGAGATTTCCCAAATCGGAAAAGTCTGCCACACCAGGTGCGCTATCTACCACCGTACGGGGGACTGCATCATGCCGCGGGCGGGACTGTTTGCAAAGGTTCTGTCTGGTGGAGAGCTGAGGTCCGGTCTGGACGTCGAGGTGGAAAATATGGTTTCCCGGAAGGTTACTCAAGCTGCAGTCCTCACCGTATCCGACAGCTGCGCGGCGGGGCAGGCAGAGGACACCGCCGGCCCGGCAGTGGCTGAATTGGTCGCAGAGAGACTCGCCGCCAACATAGCGTGGGCTGGTGTCGAAGCTGACGATTCCGAGCGTCTCGTGCATCGCCTTCGCGACCTCTGTGGAAGACGACTGGACCTCGTGCTGACGGCTGGCGGTACGGGCTGCGCCCCCCGAGACGTCACCCCGGAAGCGACCCGAGACGTCATCGACCGCGAGGTTCCGGGGCTCACGGAGGCAATGCGGGGAGCCTCGGAGAGAATCACGCCCCGTGCGCTCCTTCAGCGCGGGGTCGCCGGGATTCGAAAATCGACGTTGATCGTCAACTTACCCGGAAGCCGAAAAGCAGCGCTGGAAAACTTGAAAGTCGTCCTGCCGGCGCTCGACCACGCCATTCAGCATCTCCGTGGGTTCACAGTCCACGAAAACGACCCTCGGCAAGCTCCGCAGCCTGTAGCTCTGTCAGTCATGAGTGGGGCCTTTCGATCTGGTCCGGAATGAGGAGCCCACTGTCGTCAACTTCGTCCTGCACATATGATACGGGCATCTACTTAGGTTGCCCGGAAGGCCGGGCATTGACCAGGAGGTAATCATGTTTGGAAGTCTCGGTGTTCCTGAACTACTCATCATTTTCGTGATTCTTGTGCTGCTCTTCGGGGTTGGAAAGTTGCCCAAACTTGGCCAAGGCATCGGCGAGGGCATCCGCAACTTCAGACGCGGCATTCGCGAAATCAACACCGAGGAGTCAGAAGATCTTGGGGATTCGGCGCAATAATTGCCGGCACGGCACGGGCTCGGGCGTAGGTGTGGGTAATTGAACCTGTACTTTGAAACTGCCGGGATCGAGGCGTCGCCATTTCTAGTGCCGTTCGTGGCGTTCTGCATCTCATTCTTCACTTCAATGGGTGGGGTATCGGGCGCCTTTCTCCTGCTTCCGTTCCAGATGAGTGTGCTTGGTTTCACATCGCCGGCAGTGAGCCCGACTAATCAGGTCTTTAACATCATGGCGATACCGGCCGGGCTTCGTCGGTTCAGTCGTGAGGGGCGAATGGTGTGGCCCCTTGTGGCAGCAGTCATAGTGGGAACGCTGCCAGGTGTCGTTCTTGGTGTGTTTATTCGCGTTCGGTTTCTTCCGGATCCAACCATATTCAAGGCGTTTGCCGGGTGCGTGCTCGCCGCTATCGGTCTCCACATGATTCATGGACTGATCAGAGGGCGAAGACACAGAGGGCGTTCAGCTGACGAGGTGGAGGAGCTCTTCCGGGAACGAGTGCAGACCGACAAAACCAGCCTCAGCGCGCAAGGTCCTCCACAGGTATCGGTGTACCGCACGGCCTTCAATTGGATCGGATTTGAGCTTCTTGGCCATCGGTTCTCATGCAACGCCTTCGGAATCTGCGGCCTTGGTCTTCTGGTCGGCATTGTTGGCGGCACCTACGGTATTGGCGGCGGGTCGATCATGGCGCCCTTCTTCGTCTCAGTGCTCGGACTGCCTGTCTACGCTGTCGCGGGCGCAGCTCTCGCAGGCACGTTGGCGACCTCAATCACGTCGGTCGCGTTCTATCATGCTATCGCTCCCTTCTACCCGGAGATGACAGTGGCCCCGGATTGGAAGCTTGGGTGCTTGCTTGGATTGGGTGGTCTTGCCGGGGTTTGGCTTGGAGCTCGATGCCAGAAACACGTTCCGGCCAACGCCATAAAGTGGATGTTGTCCGTGGTTGTGCTGGTTGTCGCGACACGGTATTTGAGCGCCGGACTCGGCTAGTTGCCTTTAGTGCACATGAGACAAACGTCTGACGGGTTTCTGCAATCCTCCGTCATACACTTCACATTTGTTCTTTGCAGACCCCTAAAACAACGGTCGCCGATCGTTGTATGTCTCATGATCATCCAGATCAAGTACGAGTATCCGAACTCAGGAGCCAAAGACCATACTTGAGAAGCTTCTCATTGAAGCGGGTTTATGTGAACTGCGCGAAGTAAAAGACGGCTACGCCATTACCTGGAACGATACTACAGAAGCGGTCTTCTTTGCGTTCACAACACCGGTTGACAACCCGACCAGGGACGGATTCTACATCCCGGCAATAGTTGAGTAGAGAGGGCTTTCAGATCCAGAGAAATCCGTAGCGTTCAACCCGCAACTCACCGAGGCAATTCTCAGTTATTGGTGCTAGGATTCCACCGATGTCTTTGACGCTGAATCCTGCACCACGACTGGCCTCAGCCTCTTCTGTGGCTCTTTCATTACTCTTGTCGATCGCATGCGCATCTCTCCCACAAGATTTTGATCGTGCGCCGTCATTTGCTCTCAACAACCGCCCAGGCACATATCTGGGAGAGGTCTTTTCAGACTGCGCAGCAACCACACCAGGAGAATCGGCAATTGCCCTGCTCGACACCGGTCGGGACGCGCTCATGGCTCGCCTTGCTCTGATCGAAGCCGCAGAGCACTCGATCGACGCGCAGTACTTTCTGTGGTTCGGAGATGACTCGGGCAGACTCCTTATGGAGAGCTTGCTGCGTGCTGCTGATCGCGGTGTACGGGTGCGCCTTCTTCTCGATGACGGGCGCGCGAACTACCCTGACCTCCCTATGAACCTGATCGACCTCCATCCGAGCGTCGAGGTTCGCGTCTTCAATCCATTCGGCAGCCGCCGATCCAATCTATCGCGCACCTTTGAAATGATCGGCAACATGGGGCGGCTCCAGCATCGAATGCACAACAAACTGCTCGCGATCGACAGTCTGGTTGCAGTCGTCGGCGGCAGGAATATCGGAAACAAGTACTTCGGCTTGGACCCTGAGTACAACTTTCGCGATCTTGACGTGCTTGCCCTGGGATCAGTGGTTCCTCCTCATTTGGATTCATTCGACGACTACTGGAATTGTGAGTGGTCCTATCCTCTGAACGTGTTCGAGAATCGGGGCGTGGATACGGCTGCGGCGGCGGAGCTTCGTGCTCGACTCCGAGACGAGATGAACTCGCTCGATGATTTTCCTTACCGGATCGATGTCTCTTCGCACGCGATCACGTCCGAATTGCATCGAATCAGGGAGCGCTTGGTCTGGGCGCCGGCCGAAGTCGTCTTCGATGTCCCCTCCGAAATCATGGAGAACGTGTCTTCTGATTTCGTTGAAACGGTGAATCAACTCGTTATTGAGGCGCAACACGAAGTCCTCCTCTCTGCTCCCTATCTTTCTCCTCCCGACGACAGCCTCGAAGCTATCGAACTCGCCATGCAACGCGGCGTGACCCATCGTGTCTTGACCAATTCACTTGCCTCCACGAACCTCCTCGCAGCTCACTCGGTCTACACCAAGTACCGCAAGAATCTGTTGCGCATTGGATTCGAGATA
>JAAESQ010000209.1 GCA_024229275.1 bacterium
ATCAGCCGCTTGGCCTCCTCGACGGTGACGATATCCGGCAAGCGCCGTGCCTTCGGCGGTTTGATCAGATCAACGTTCACCCACGGCTTGCGCAGCACATGGGTGTAGTAGAACTTCAGACCGTACAGATCGAGCTTGACGGCGCTCCATGAGTGCGAGTCGAGCAGATCGGTGAAGTAGTCGATCAACTGTTGTTCGGACAGATCGCCGATTCGATAGTCGAAATAGGCTCCGATACGACGGATGGCGCGGGAGTAGGCTTCGATGGTCTTCGGCTGCAGGCCCTTGAGCCGAAGGTGCTTGAGATGGGTTTGGTAATTGTGCTTGAAATTACTGTCGGATGGTGCTGTCATTGCGATGCAACCTCATGATTCTTCGTGGAATGGTCCCTCGTGTACGAGGGCGTGAGGTTGCATTTTAGTTTTTATCCGTTGACGTTGCCTTTGCCTTTCTCCGCGTAGCGGCTTCGTCCAACAAATGGTAAAACCCGACCTTGCGCAAAAAGCCGCGCAAGGCGGGTTAACCAAACGTTGGACAGACCCGCTTCGCGGGGAAACGCCGGTGGAACTTGAAAGAATGG
>JAAESQ010000210.1 GCA_024229275.1 bacterium
AACTACCAACTGTGCCAGTCCGGTTTCTGAAATCTCCAGCCCACCTGCCGCATCGACCAACGGCAGGGCGTTGACCGTCCAGCGAAAACGATGAGACCCAGGCAACACGTTCACAGTGAGGCTCTCAACATTGGCGGGCGCTGTAGTCGTACCGTTCTCCAAGTCATGCAGCAATGCCTGGGCCATGAAGTTCGCGGCATGACTGCCCCACGCCTGCCAGCTCAGGTTCACCTGGCGCGCACTGTCCGAGCGAATCTCGAAGTCCCAGCTGCCGCCAGCCCCAGCCCGTAGCTCCCGGTAGTCGCTGGTGAAGAGGTCGCTGGCGTGATCACCCCAATCGAGGTGCGGGAAAACGATGGTCATGTAGGTACTGCCAAATGGCGCCAACTCCTCCAGATCATGGTGGTCGTAATCGTCCAGACTGTCGTTGAGGCGCCCCAAGGCATTACTCGAGTCCTCGAGTGCGCCGGCCCGGGCGACCAGCCGCACAGCGACTCCTTGGACGTTGACCGGATCCCGTGCGGCCGCACAGCTCTCGACCGCCGGTACCTGAAGGGAGATCCCTGACTTGAACGCCTTGACCCAAACACCGTCAAAGGGGGTCAGCTCGCCATTCAGTAAGGGTGTACCTCCATCAAAGGCTTCGTAGGCTGTGCCGGTCCACTTGTGGCCGACGCGGGACATGATGCAGTCCTCGTGCGGCGGATCCATGTCGCAGGCGCGTTCGGAAACGATGACGGGATCGGCCTCGTCCAAGGAGAGGGTGCTCGCGCCGTCCACAACGGTGACATCCGCCCAGCAGACATTGTAAGGATAGGGATGCCCGGCCAGGTTGGGTCGCCCATAATCTGCATCTGACTCCAGAGCGGTGTCAACGCCGACGTTGCGACTGCCCTCGAGCTTGACCGTGTTGCCGGCCTCGCTGGTGGTGATCCAATAACCCGTCCCTTCCTCGATCGTATCAGTAAGGTCGAGTTTCACATACGCCTCGTTCGCTGCGTCGCGCTCCCAGACCGACCAGGTTGAGTCGTAGTCCACCGTATCGAGCTCGCCGCCAAAGGCCTTTGCGACCGTATCGGCGCCGCCAAGATCACAGGGCGACGAGATCATCTCCCAGTAGTTTTGGGTGAGGCTCGTGCTCTCTGAGCAGGGGCAGCGGAGAGCAAAGGCCGTGGCCCAGCGACCTCCCTGAGCTGGGGGATCCGCATCCTTTATCATTGCATACTCGTTGTAGACCCAGAAGCACTCGGTCACCGGATCTACGGCAAGTCCGGTGTAGTCACCCCAGCGGTTTCTCGAGCCGCCGAAATTTCGGTAATAGTAGTCCTCGCCGGCATGCACAGTCTCGGCTGTGCGGGTGGTTCCTTCTGCGTCGTCGAACTCTCGGTACGCCAAGTAGGCGCCGGCGTAGATGCTACTTTCACTAGCCGAGAAACCGAGGGCCATATCTCCGTCCTCGTTGACTCCGATGGCAGGAAAGAAGGTGAATGCACCGGTCGCCCCCGGTATGTCTCCTACGGCTCCTTGATCCTGGACCGAAACCGTCGTGCCGCTGGCGTTCAGGTCGATCCAGTAGGCGGTAGTTTCGTCGGCGTCAGATCCTGTTCCCGGCTTGACGGTGGTGCTGACCCATAAGTGGTTGTCCCGCCACACGGTGTGCAGTGCGCGTCGGTCGTTGACCTCGATGTCCCGCGTCCCGCCGGACTGGCCCGCATCAGGAAGGGCGGTGAGAGTATCGTCGATGTTGCCGAGGTATCTGATTCGCCAACCCGATGTGGGTGTGCCTAGAGGGTCATTGAGGTTGATCACTTGCAGATATTCGTAGGTACCGTCTGAGAGGCCGGAATAGGAGACGAAATAGGTCCCCGGTTCGGTGATGAAGGGGGAGTTACCGAAGATATGCGCCGGCTGTAGGGTTCCACTGTACCAGCCGTTATCGCCAATGAGATCGAACTCGGTGACCGAGACCGCGCCACCGTCGTAGAATCCACCGGCCCCGGCCCCCTTGTCCACCACCCATTGTCGTGAGCACTGCGAGTAGATACCGCCGAAGGGAAAAGAGGTCGTGGTTATATAGACCGCGGCATCGTCAACGGCAAAGCCGGGATAGTCGGCCCAGTGTTCGGTGGTACCGGCCGACCCTGTGCACTCTAAATCGGTCAGTTTGGCGTCAAAATAGGTGAGATACCACGAACCTTCGTCCGGGGTCGGGTCACCGGTTTCAGATACGGCGAGCAGGATGTAGGAGGAGTTGGCCGGGTCTCCTGCCGAGGTGTCGGTCCTTTCCAGGGTAACGATCACGAAGCGGTCCTCGAACTGGTCGTAGATCACTTTAGGGTCGAAGGTGTAGGTGTGTGGGAACGATGAACCCGGGTCCGGATCTGGGCTAGGCTCGGGCAGGGCGGCAAAGAAGTTCTTCAGCGAATCGTCGAATTGCAGTGTGCCGTCCTTGTCATGGAAACGCACAGCGGTATTGACGACATTGATTAAGTGGTCTTGACCGGCGGCGGCGGAAGGATCCGGCGGAATGAAAACCCAGCCTCCGGTATGGGCTGCATTGGTCAGATAGTCGGTCGTGTCGAAACAGATCTCAAAGTCAGGATCCGGGCAGGTGTAGACCTGTTTGGTAGGAGCTTCATTGGTCGCGTCTGTGAACGGCTGGTATTCGGCCAACGGTCGCGGGCCCGGGCCCGCAGGTCCGGGCGGATCAGCAACCACGAGACCAGGAGGTGTTGATTCCTCTTCTGACGTAACTACCGTCGCCTTGCCCTTCTTTACCGTTGCCGGGACCGGAATCATCGTCAGCTCGGACGGTGACACCGGCTCCCTCATGTGTTCTCTGCCAGGTGGCCACTGCTCAGACCGTGCCGTTGCGGCGCGCCCCGCCTCGGTGGTCCGGTCCGGGCTCGGCGGGCCAGGTGAAGCGCAGGCCATTAAACCCAGACAAAGACACAGAACGACTAGATAGCGATAACTCATCGTACTCCCATTGGTGCCGGTTCCTGTCTCAAAGCCACCGACGAGATCAGGCTGTCTCGGGTGCGGAACGAATCGACCTTCCTAATTATTACGTGTCAACTGTCAATTCGCAAACTCAGCTGTACACGTGCCTTCTAAGGTGAAACCGAGCAGATGAGGCTCGGAGTCTCAGTTCTTGGAGCCAGAAAGCCAGCGGCGATGTATTGAGGTGGGTCCTTCACTGATGAGCCAGACTGGTTTGTCGAGTTCGGACTCAATGGTGGTCACAAGATCTGGAGCAGGTACCATTCGAATCATTGGCCGAACACCTGCAATGGACTGTCCAAGTTGGCGGAGCGCGGAGTGGTCGCCGGCATCGGGTACTGGAAGACTCTGAATCGTTCGACCGTCGAGGCGATAAGTGCCACACATCGGTGCGGTGGCACTGATCTGGTCCATGCAATTCACCGCCAGGCCATCGACACCTCCGCACGTCGCCAGGGCGTAGCGAAGTAGGACGGTGTCGAGGGCTCCCTTGCGAAACTCTCCCTGCCACCCGTGATTGTCGTTGTGTGGTTCGCCGTAGTCTCGGCTCATCTCGAAGTCTTGGGTTGGGAATGGTCCCAGTCCATGCCTCACTGAATAGGACCGTGTGACACCAAGACGTATGACGTCTGCGCCATGGCCTTGCAACAGCTCGAGCGCGCCGCGAGGTGTGCTGTCACTCCAGGTTGTATGGGGGTGGAAGCCGCGATCCTGATCGAGGAGGACGCCTTGTGCCCCCTCAAACACAACAACTTCTGTCTGTCCTATCGCTTTTTGGGTCTGTTCTGGCGCTACGACGCGAAGATGCTGGACCAGATCCTGCCAGAGTTCCACCGTTTTGGTGACGTAGTGCGGATCATCGAGTACTTTCCACTCGGCCTCAACCCTGTCTCCTGGCAACCGGCGTGCTTCTTCGAGTTGGTCGCGGATTCGTCGCTGCTGGCTCATCAGTTTGTCATGCGAATTACCGAGATCGACCACGCGAATGGTGTCTCCGGAGTCTTCCAAAGAGTCCCTCACAGCCTCGCCGATGCCAATCCCGCAGGTGCCGTGAGCGTTGTCACCGCGCCACAACTCTCGGAGTCGGCAAGCCGCCTGTTGGAACGGCGATATTACGAGCGCTCGTGCGTCGATCACTGTGCGTGCAAAAGCGTCGTGGATTCCTTTCTCACGAAGTCTCGATTCTTCGACCAGCATCGCGCCGGGATGGAGAATGAAGCCCGGACCAAGAAGTGTGCGTGTTCCATCTACCAGAGTTCCAGCGCCGAATTGGGCGAAGGTGTGATGAATGCCAGTTGGGCTTACCACGTTGTGGCCGGCCTGAGCACCACCGTTGAAGCGCACAACGAGCCCAGCACGTTGGTCTCGTACGAGGAAGTCGACTGTCGCTCCTTTGCCGGCGTCTCCAAAACCTAGATCGATAACGATCCAGGCTTTGCGAGTCATCTCTTGAAGCCGCTATCGTCGCTGGTCGGATTCAATCCACTGCTGCCAAGCGATGGCGCAGGCGTGCCATCACGCCCGAGGGTCGCTGCAAAGGGCGTCAACGCCTTGCCGATCCCTGCAGCTTGCTTCTCCGACATTCCGGCATCGATGTAGCGACGGATCAGTGCATCGAGAGAGGGCACAGCGTCTTCGAGCAGCGACACGAGACCGGCGGCGACATAGCTGGTGTCGTCCGGCGACTCCATGACGACTGTGCGGTCACCCAATAAGTCGCGCCATTCGCGGCCGACGCGATGACCGCGCTCCGGGTCGGGAATCAGGTAGAAAGGCTCGAAACTGCGTTGGGTTTCCTCGATCATTTCGCCGATCGGGATGTCCTTGTCGAGGGTGTCGCCAATGAGCCGATGAACCTGTCTGCGGGAAACAGCAGGATTCGGTGGTTCGTCACCGGTGATGAACAGGTAACCCCTCCTCCCACGGTTTGACAGACAGTCCATTTTGGTATGCCGAGCGGCAAAGTACATTGCTAGTTCGTAGCTCTCGTTGCCACCACCTCCGCCACCCTCGAGATAGAGCCAGGTCAACCACTGGTCCATCAGCGTTTCCGTCGACTCAAATTGGCCGATCTGGAGTGGCGCAGCGTCCCCGTCGGCATAACCGATACCCATAAACAAGACCTGTGGATCGGTGACTCCGGCGTCAAGCATCGCTTTCATGAAGTCTGGCAGAGTCGTGCGCGCAAGGTGGGCAGGGATCTCTCCCATCGAGCCACTGACGTCGAGCGCGAAGATGATTCCGAGAGAAATCGGATGCGCCTCCGAATCAAGGCTCTCTCGAAAGGTCACGCCTTTCGGATTCATGAGTTCGTGACATCCTCGACGAGAGAAGAGCTCCGACGTTGCTGACCCTGAACGGGATTGTGTCAATGCGACATGCGCATCGTGACTGTATCGTCCGTATCCCATACTTCCTCCATCCTCGAATTGCTAAATCGACCACCCCGGCATTGCCAAGGGGCAGTAGGCAGGCTGACCCAAATCTTCGAGTGAGCGTTTGCTTACCTGCTCGATGGTCTTCCCCGCTTCGTCGTAGCCACCGCTGCTAGCTCTGAACAGCAGCTCTGCCAGCCCGGGCGGAAGGCGGCCGGGCTCGTTGAATGAGGTCGCTCCTGACATCCACAGCACGCAGCGCGCTGCCATGGCGATGTCGTGTTCTGGCCCAATACCATTCCGGGACGGATACCAGCTTTCCCACTCCCGACTGATGGCGATCAACCCGCGTCGAGCATCACGGGACCATGCGCCCGCGGTTGACCACCCCACCAACATGGCCCCGTGGTCCCGGGGATGAATGAGTACGTGTGGCGGTAAGACCGCCCCATGGACCACGCCGGATCGATGCGACCAATCGAGGACTTCAAGCAGTCTCTTGAAAGTCCAGATTGCAACTCCTGGCTCGACGCCTCGAGGATGTTGTCGCCTCACTTCTTCAAGAGAGTGAAGGAAGCCGCTTCGCCAGCGGCGAACGGCGATCATTCGCTCTTGCCCGCGAACCCTCACCGGTGACAGGGCGATCGGTTCAGGAATGCGTGCTGCGAAACGCTCCGTTCCCGTCGCTGGACTATGGCGTAACCTCTCGAGAAAGGCATGTTCGCGTCGCATCAGGTCCGAATCCGACGGGCAGCGCAAGCACTTGACGACAACCAGCTCACCCAGTCGCCTCACCCATCGCGCAAAGTAGACGTCGGACGAGTCCCCATGCGCGAGTTGACCCAAGATGAGATAGGTTCTGCCGCTCACTGCGATCCGTAGCCTGCCGTCGTCGGGAATTGACGAAGGGACCGGTGCGCCTTCTTCACCCGGTGTGCTCTGCGCCCCACAGTAGCGGCACTCTATGACGATCTTGCTCCACCGAGCCTCCAAAGGCGCTCCGCACGTAGAACAGAACTCAATTCTCATCGTCGTGTTCAAGTGTAACCGGGAATGATTCTCAGCACGTTCAGCGATGATCCTGGTCAAAGTTAAGGGTCACGGACCCGCCGCGCACTATCTCGCAAGCGGTCTTAAACCAAGTATGATCAGCAACGTCACTGTTCTGGGTCGGAGATCTGGGGATTCCAGGGATCGGGCTCGGAGGAAGGCGAGAGTTCCATTGCAACTGCCTGAAACCGACAACTTAGTCGTGCCTGAATCGAGGCAGTGCGATCTCTATAGCATGATGCACCCAGAGAAGCGGACCATCCGTGCGGCAGCACTCCTGTTCTCGGCTGCGCTCTTTACCGTGTTTGCCGGCTACACCTCTGCAGAGCAGGATCCTGATTCGCTTCAGCGTGTCACCAGTCTTCGTACCGCTGAGAAACACTCGCGCTATGGCATGGTTTCGACAGGCTCGCAAGAGGCGACCGCTGCAGCTGTGAGAATCCTCGAGCAGGGCGGCAACGCGATCGATGCAGCTGTCACCGCTGCTTTAGTCCTTGGGGTCTCTGATCCCGCCGACTCCGGCTTTGGTGGCTCGGCTTTGGTCGTTGCGCATCTCGCGGATGGTAGATCGTTTGCCATCGACGGGTCCTCGATCACACCGGGGCAGTTCAATAAATCCGTGATTCGGCGGATTGAGAAGAGAAACCTCCAACGCGGCATTGAACTGGCTGCGGTTCCTGGGCAGTTGAGGGCGATAGCTCTTCTTGCAGCAGAATACGGGACGAAGTCGTTGCAGGAGCTGATACAACCGGCAATTCGAGTTGCAGACGATGGGTACTACCCGACTCCGTTCCAACATTTCACTGCCACCAAGTATCGAAAACAGCTTCTAGCATCAGAGCACTGCAGATTCCTCGTCCTCAAGAATGGCATCGACTTACATCCTCTGAACACCCCAGTTCGACGACCGATTCTGCTTCAGACAATGCGCCGGCTCGCCGAGCATGGTGTGGACGACTTCTATGTCGGATCCATCGCCAAGGCTATTGCCACGGACATGCAGCAAAGGGGAGGTTTCATTACCGCGAGTGACCTCAAACGTGTCAAGGCGAGTGAGGTGCGACCACTCAGAGTCAAATATCGGAGCGCCGAGATTCTGACTTTTCCTCCTCCCGGAATGGGAGCAGCCGTGGCGCAGGCTTTGAAGATGCTCGAAACTTTCTCCCCAGACCTTTTGCGACAGCATTCTGTTGAACGGATGCATGTTCTCTCCTCGGTCTTCAAGATCATGTTGGATGACCATCCGATCTACTTTTCGCAACACGCATCTGCACCTCGGGGGAAGCGTTTAGAGGAATTCATTGCCACACACGCCAGGAATCGGGCTCGGTCAATAACTGTCGATGGCGCTGCCGAGACGCCTGCAGCACGCACAACTCGGCAGAAGAGCGACGGAGACACAAACACAACTCAGGTGTCGGTGATCGATCGCTGGGGGAATGCCGTGTCTTTGACCCAATCGATCGGTCGCTACTATGGCGGAAAAGTTGCAACTGCGACCCTTGGCTTCCCCTACAACAGTCATCTTGAAAACCTGCCTCCACTCCGGAGTCGCAGTCGAATCCCATCCTCGATAGCGCCGACGATCGTGCTGCAAGGCAACAAGCCGATACTTGTTCTCGGGAGTGCCGGCAGCGCTCGGATCCCTTCAGCGATCGCCACGGTGATCAGCAACGTGATCGACGGGGGGCTACCTCTTGGTCAGGCAATCGTTGCGCCCCGTGTGCTCTGGGAGATTGGCAGCGAACACACCGGCCCGATGGTCGAAGTCATGCCGCCGATCACTTCGGCTGATCTCAGCTCTTTTCGTGCTTTCGGTCATTCCAAGGTCTTTGTAGTGCAGCCCCCAACTACGCTGGCGGTTGTCCAGCGTATGGGTGGTGTCAATGCGGTAGCCCGTGACAGTAAGACCGGAGAATTGACAGGTGCTGGGGATCCCCGCCGTCACGGTGGAGCGAAGGGTGCAAAGCGCTAACGCCACTCACAAAGGGGATCTGTGAGCACGAGCCTATGTCAATCCGCCGAAGATGCTCTTGTGTATGACGAGCCCCCGGGTTGGATGCTCCCAGTCCGTCACGCGTTGGGCGCATTGCTGATGGCGGACGGCCGCCACAGTGAGGCCGAAGCAGTCTATCGCGAGGACGACCTACGGCGCAATCGTGACAACGGCTGGTCGCTCACAGGGTTGCAACTGGCTTTGAAAGCACAACAGCGCGAACCTGAAGCTGGCGAATTATCGACACGCCTTGCCAGCGCTTTCAGCACCGCCGATATTCGTCCAACCTCGTCGTGCTACTGCGAGCCCTAGCAGCAGATCCTCGAAACGACTCGAAAACGGTGATCTGACTGCAGTGTTGCGCACATGCGGCGTCAGAACGGTGTACAGTAACAACCTCCGGTGATCGTTGCGAACGCCGCCGAGAATGGAGGCAACGAGATGGCCAAAGGTCAAGTCAAAAAAGAGAAGAGCAATAAACCAAAACTCTCTCCTAAAGAGAAGAAAGCGGCAAAGGCCGCTAGAAAGGCCTCTAAGGCTTCGAAATAGGGTCGCCGCCGGGGACACCGGCGGTTCGACTAGCGGATCCTTGCTGCAACACGCGCCCATCAGACTCCAGTACCCTTTGGGTGGACCTGTCGAGTCGGGCACCATTGGTCAACGGTGTCGATAGGCCCCGGAATTCGCGACGCGAGAATCTCTGTCAGACAGTAGGCATGCTCGATGAAGAACCCCGGAGACCAACGGAGGCTTCATTGTCAGAACACGACCCCGGCACCAGCAGCGCCATTCCTTAACAAATCTCGAGAATCTGTCCCCTGCGCCGAAAAGACACACACTGGCAGTGTAGAATATTTCTAACATGTGTAGTATTATTACTACATATTCACCAGATCAGCACGATCGCGCAAAGTGACAGTCTTGAGACTTATGATATTGACAAATTGTAGGTTACAGAACGCCTCGTCGAGAAATCAACTGATTCTGCGAGTTGGCACTGGCCTTGCTGTCTCTGTTCCCCGGCGACTGGCGCTTGAGGCGCCTGATCTCCGAAAGGAGCGAGCATGAGACATTCACACAATAGGCTGATCTCCATCTCTGCCCCAGTGGTTATTGCGCTACTTCTGGTCATCGCACCATCAGCGATTCACGGCGCCCAAGTCGAAGAGGTCTCGTTCCTCATCGAGGAGATTCGTTTCGAGGGCCTACACCTGGTTTCGGAACGAATCGTGTTGGCGGAGTCGCTGCTCAAAGCCGGCACGACCTATAGCGAAACTGAACTTCAACACGCGGTTCGTCGAATTCGACGGCTACCATCTGTGCTCACAGTCGACTTCCGGCTCGACCGAGGCACTGAACGCGGGCGATATCGACTGATCGTTTCTGTCGAGGAAACGCGACG
>JAAESQ010000211.1 GCA_024229275.1 bacterium
GGTCGGCATGATCGTCGCTCTCAGTCTACGTCTGCGCTCTCACTGACGCAGACTCTGCCTCATGAGCACTCTGCCGCTTCAGTTCCTGCTGTTGCTGTTCGCCGGATGGGTGAATCGCAGTCAGCAGAACGTAATCGAGTACTTGCAAGAGGAGGAAGCGGCGGAGCTTCCGAGTAACCGTGTGCTGCGCCAGCAGTTGGGTGGGAAGCGCCTCGTGTTCACGGATGGACAGCGCCGTCGCCTTGCCGCCAAGGCCAAGGCAATCGGTCGCAAAGGACTCCTCGAAATCGACACTCTCGTAACGCCAGACACCTTGTCTCGATGGTATCGGAGACTGGTCGCCACCACGTGAACGCAAAGCTGGTCTTCCATGCGACGGTGGAAGTGACGGCTCCGGTCGGGCTCATCAGGCCAGCTTCGGGCTGGCACAAACGACGTCGCGGGCGGGGAGAGGGGGGCTGATGTGTCTAGTATTCTACGCCGCTATGTCCACCGTTAGATGTCGCACAAGGCTCATGAATCGCCAGACTGTGGGTGATATGATGGGGTATGGCCTACCTGAAAAGTCCGTGCTCTCAAGAGCGGCGCAAAGGACTGGACATATGGATAGCGAGCCGTTATCCTCAGGTGATCGAGGAACGGACTTTGACGTCATCACGGAGAGAGAAGGCACTGGAAACTGCGGGGCTGCTTCACCCGCGGCCCAAACTCGTGACTTCGTCGCTCTTCGACGGACACGATTCGTTCTTTCTGGCGACCGACAAGGTGCAGGTGAAGTACGAGATGCTCCGCGCTCGCCTTGTGGAAGGACAGACCGCACGAGCGGCGGCCGAGGTTCACGGCTACTCCAGGGCGGCCTACTACCTGATCGCAGCAGCGTTCGAAGACCGTGGGATGGTTGGACTGCTCGACGAGCCGAGAGGTCGTCGCGGTCCGGTAAAGCTGAACGCCGAAATTCTATCGTTCATCGCCGAAGCAGATCCAGATATGTCTGGCGCGGTGGTGGCGAACGCCGTCGAGCAACGCTTCGGTGTCTCGTTGCACCGCCGCACCGTGGAACGAGCCCGACGCCGATGAGGACCTTCTGGCCCCCACTCGAAGCGGCCCAAGTGGACTATGAGGCTCTACGGGAATTCGCACTCGTCGGGGGACGAGCGATCACCACCGCGGCAAAGCGATTCGAGCGCGTCGGCTTGGCGGGACTCATTCTTCGGCCTGTCTCGGAACCGACCTTCAACTCGACGATTGTCGGTGCATCTCGCCCTCTGTGGACGCCGTACCACGACCCACGTCAGGATGTGCTCGGGGAGGCCTACGAGCTGTTGCTGTCGCTGTCACCGGACCTGATCTCGTCCCACTCGGAAGTGCAGCGATGAGAGTCGCAATCTATGCGCGTGTATCCACCCAGGCACAGGAAGCCCGCGGCACAATCGCTTCGCAGCTTGAGACCTTGCGCAAGAGGGTGGCTGCCGAAAACCACGAGCTTGTTGAGGAGTTCTTGGACGACGGCTACTCCGGCGCTCGGCTCGATCGGCCAGGGCTGGACGCATTACGGGACGGAGCGGAGGCCGGACTCTTCGAGGTCGTATGGTGTCTATCCCCAGACCGGTTGGCGCGCGTCTATGTGTACCAAGTACTCATCATGGACGAACTCGCTCGTCATGGAGTCGACGTGTTGTTCGACGACGCTCCAGCGCTCACCGATGACCCTCAGGCCCGCCTACTGACTCAAGTCCAAGGCGTGATTGCAGAGTACGAGCGCGCCAAGCAGGCGGAGCGGTATAGGCGGGGCAAGCTGTGGCGCTCTCGAGCGGGTGAGGTGCTTTCCTGGAGGGTGCCGTATGGCTATCGCCGTGTTCCACGAAGCGGAGAGGTTCCAGCGAGGGTGGAGGTCCACGAGCCCGAAGCGGAAGTGGTTCGATCGATCTTCAACGATTTCGTGGTTGAAAACTACTCGCTCCGCAAGATTATCCGTCGTCTGTTTGCGGATGAAATCCCTTCGCCCACCGGCCGCGCGATGTGGTCGTCTTCGATGATCTCAAAGCTCGTACGCAATGAGGCTTATGTAGGTCGGCTCTACTACAATCGAACGGAGTTGCAGCCTGGTTCTCAACCTGGGAAGAGGGGTCGTCAGGTCCCGAGACCACGCAACGAGTGGGTTGCCATTCCCATCCCTCGGATCGTAGATGACGAACTCTTCGAAGCCGTTCCAGGAGTAAGCCGTGACAATTCCCACTGGAGTCCGAGGAAATCACCACCCGGACATTTCCTGCTCCGAGGTATCGTGCAGTGCGGCGCTTGCAGCGTCGGCGCGATTTGCAACAAGACGCGGGACAGGAAGGGCAAGGAGCACTATCACTATCGTTGCCGACATCATGATGCGCTGGTTGCCGGCGGAGAGCACAGGAGATGTCGCGAAGGGAAAATCCGAGCCGATGCGCTCGATGAGTTCGTCTTCGACCA
This sequence comes from bacterium, assembly GCA_024229275.1. GTDB lineage: Bacteria > Acidobacteriota > Thermoanaerobaculia > Thermoanaerobaculales > Sulfomarinibacteraceae > JAAESQ01. Next base: position 2,464 of record JAAESQ010000211.1, read on the forward strand.
GCTACGCAACGCGCTCCTTCGGCCCGACCTCCTCTTGGCCGGGAAGCGCGCTGTGGCATCACGGGAGATCACGCTCGACGACGATCTGTTGACCGGTCAGATCACCCGCATCGAACGCAAAGCGGAGTCGCTCCACACCGAGGCTCGCCGTCTGGCCGACCTATATCAGACAAGCTTGATCGATCGCATTGAACTGCAACGCCGGACGAAGGACCTGGACGCAAGAAGAAAGATCAACGCTGAGCAGCACCACGCCCTCGTCGCGCAACAGGAGGCGTTGACGCGGGATAATAGTCTTCAAGCAAGCATTGCAGCCTTCGCGGATCGTGTGGTTGCTTCCCTCGACAATCTGGACTTCGACCAGAAACAGAGGATTATCCGTCTGGTCGTCGAGAAAGTCCGGGTGCACGGAACCATGGTGGAAATCCACCTGCGGATTCCTCTAGACGAGGTTTCCGGAGATCCTAAACCGCCCTCGGGCCGACGCCGACGCACCGGGGCTGGTGCGTTGTCTAGCAATGACCGTTTGCGTTCACTTGGTCGCCAAGAAGTACGATGGCTCGAAGAAGCGTGGCCCGGGGCGACCGAGGACCGACAAAAGCGTTGCGGATCTGGTCGTGAGGATGGCCAGGGAAAACGCCGGCTGGGGCTACACCAGGATTCGGGATGCTCTCCGGCATCTCGGTCA
>JAAESQ010000212.1 GCA_024229275.1 bacterium
CGACCGAATTACCGAGAACCGCGACCTGATCACGACGGGATCCGTCGACAGGGGAATAATCCACCTGGGCGTTCCGGCAGCTTTTGCTGCCCTTTTTCAAGCCGGGTTCCTCATCGTAGACACCTTCTGGCTTGGTCGTGTCGGCCCAGTCGCTATCGCGGCGGCATCGACCGCCGGCTTCGTGATGTGGTTCGCTCAAACTCTTGGAGATGGCGCTGCCATGGGTTCGGGTTCTGTACTCGCTCACGCAGTAGGCTCAGACGATTCGGAGGGTGCGAAACGAGCCTCGGTGGCAGGTTTTGTGATTGCACTGCTCGGATCCTTCATGGTCAGCGCAGTCGGTTTGGCCCTGACCGGTCCGATCTTCGACTTCATGGGAACCGCCGAAGATGTATCCGCTGCCGGCCGCAGTTACTTACTTGTGATTCTGTGTGGAATGCCCGCCTACTTCGTCTTCGTCTGGATCTCAGCTGTTTTCCGCGCTACCGGGGACGCTCAGACACCATTGCGCCTGTTGGCGCTTGCCGCGGCCGTCAATGTCGTCATCGATCCTCTGCTCATCTTTGGCATCGGCCCACTTCCACCTCTCGGCGTCACAGGCGCGGCGATCGCGACCGTGCTGTCCTGGGTTGTCGGTTCCGGACTCGGCTGGATTCGCCTCGGCTCTCTCGGGTTGCGACCCACGCTGCGCAGTCTCGCCCGGCCTCCGTCATCAGAAGTGTGGCAGGCACTGAGAATCGGTCTTCCGCTGGGTATCGAGGGAGCTTTGTTTTCGCTGATCTACGTTCTACTCACCCGCGTCACAACCACCTTTGGGACTCCTGCCGTTGCCGCCTTGGGCATTGGGCACAAGCTTGAAATGCTGAACTATTTTGTGTGTGCCGGAATGGGCGCCACGGCGACGACGATGGTGGGGCAGAATCTAGGTGCGGGCGCCTTTGAGAGAGCGCAGCGGGCAGCATGGCGAACACTGTTCCTGACCTGCCTTCCGGTCGGTGCCGTGACCATCGCGTTGGTCGGCTTTCCCGAAGCGGCGGTCGGCGTATTCAGTGGGGATCGCGCAGTCATCGCTGCTGGTGTGACCTATGTATTGATCGTAGGATTCTGTGAGCTGTTCATGGCTTTCGAGGTCGTGCTACTGGGTGCCTTTGCTGGGGCGCAGTGGACCACAATGCCGGCCGTGATCGAAGTGTCGTTAACGGCAGCACGAGTGCCGTTGGCGATGATGCTGGTCTGGTATGGGTGGGGTGTCGAAGGCGTGTGGGTTGCGATCACGGTAACGACTATCGCAAAGGGTATAACCCTCGCAGTCCTGTTCCGCTCCCGCGCGAATACATTCAAATCTCTCGCGACCTAATCCTACTTCTCTTTCCCGCAGCGGTCATCGTCATCGTCATCGTCATCGTCATCGTCATCGTCATCGTCATCGTCATCGTCATCGTCATCGTCATCGTCATCGTCATCGTCATCGTCATCGTCATCGTCATCGTCATCGTCA
>JAAESQ010000213.1 GCA_024229275.1 bacterium
CCTCCGAGAGTCTCCTCAGCCTCGACCAAGATGACGTCCTTGCCCAGTTGCGCGAGTCTGATGGCGGCGACATAACCGCCGGGCCCGCCACCAATAACAACGGTCTGGCACCCTCTCGAAACTGAGCCCACAACCATTACAGCCTCACCGTCAGTAGATTGGGATTGGACACCATACGCACGATATCGCTCATGAATCGTGCGGCATCTGCGCCGTCAATGTAGCGATGGTCGAACGAAAGGCTGAGGTACATCTGTTGGCGGATTGCGATTTCTCCGTTGAACACCGCCGGACGTTCCTTGATGGCATGCAGACCGAGGATTGCCAGTTCGGGTGGGTTGAGAATCGGGGTGGCAAATACTCCGCCTAACGGACCCAGGTTGGTGATTGTGCATGTGCCACCTCGGAGTTCAGGCAGCGCGAGCTGACGTGAACGTGCTCGTTCGGCAAGATCGGCTACCTCACGAGCGATTGTGATCATGTCTTTTTGGTCCGCGTTTTTGAGGACGGGAACGATGAGACCCTCCGGTGCATCGACCGCAATGCCGATGTTGTAGTACCGCTTGAGGACGATCTCGTCACGTTCCTCGTCAACCATCGCATTGAAGATGGGATGATCCTTGAGCGCTGTTATCAACGCTTTGATGAAAAACGGCAGCAGCGTGAAGCGTACTCCGTGCCGCTCTTCGATCATCCCCTTGCCCGCACGGTGATGCGCCAGAAGATCGGTCACATCAGCCTCGTCGACGTGTGTCACGTGGGCCGCCATCTGTTTGGACGCGCGCATCGCTTCTGCAATCCGTTTGCGCAGATGAGTGATCGGAACACGTTCGACATCTCCTTCGGGCCCTGTCTCTACCGTGCCGTGGAAGGGATGCACGACCTCGACTGCCTCGGGGGCTTCCTCAACATCTCCAGATGACGCCCTTGGACTCACCAATGGCGCCGGCTCAGCATGCGCAACCATGTTCTCCTGCAGCGCCAGAGCTTCTCTTTCGACATCTTCATCGGTGATCCGACCTCCACTACCGCTTCCGTCAACGGCAGCCAGATCTATCCCAAGGCGGCGAGCCAGGGCCCTTGTGCGCGGCGTTGCTAACGGCCTGCGAGGCGGGCGGTTCGCGTCTTCGTCTCCGGTTTCCTGGACCGCGGCGACGGCTGCTGCGACAGCCTCACCATCGACCGTCTGAGTCATATCGGCATCGGCGACGTCTTCGTGAAGTTCCTCCCCGGCTTCACCGATTGCAATCAGCGCGTCCCCTACTTCGATTGTCGCGTCGGCTGCGACATGTAGGCGCAGAACGACACCGGCCTTCGGGGAAGGCAATTCGACAACCGCCTTGTCGGTCTCTACTTTGAGGAGAGGTTCGTCCTCGGCAACTGTCTGGCCTTCGGCAACGAGCCATTCGACAACTCTGCCCTCATGAATACCCTCACCAACATCCGGAAACTTGAACACAAACGCCATGATGCTCTCTCACCTCTTGTCAGTCGCAATCGAATCGACAGTTTTAGAACTCCAGAGTCTTCCGAACTGCCTTCATTACCCGCTCCCGACTCGGGAGATAGTGCTTCTCGAGCTTCGCCAATGGGAATATCGTATCGAAACCGGCGACTCTCTCGACAGGTGCCAGTAACTCAAGCAGAACGTTTTCCATAATCAAGGATGAAATCTCGCCACCGAATCCGTTGGTGCGTGGCGCTTCATGCACCACCACGACCCGGCCGGTCTTGGCGGCACTGGCGAGTAGAGTCTCGCGATCCAGCGGATTGAGTGTTCTGAGGTCGACCACCTCAGCGAGCACTTCTTCACGACTCAACGCCTCGGCGGCATCGAGACAGACCCGCACCATCGCACCCCATGAGATCAACGTGACATCGCTGCCCTCCCTCACGACGTGTGCCTTGCCGAGTGGAACCGTGTATGGATCGGACGGTACGTTATCCCGAAATGCCCGGTAGATACGCTTAGGCTCCATGAAGAGTACCGGATCATCATCTCGGATCGATGCGGCCAACAGCCCTTTGGCATCATATGGATTGGACGGCACGACGACTTTGAATCCAGGGGCGTTGAGAAACATGCTCTCGTAGCTCTCTGAGTGGTGCTCTGGTGGATGAATACCGCCACCGTAGGGCATGCGAACCACCATCGGAGCATGAAACCTTCCGCGTGTCCGATTCCGTATTCTCGCCGCATGGCCAAGCAGCTGATTGACAGCCGGATAGACGAAACCCATGAACTGGATCTCTGCAACAGGTCTGAAGCCGGCTACAGCCAATCCAAAGGAAGTCCCGATGATGCCGCTCTCGGCAAGCGGAGTGTCGATAACGCGTTCGCGGCCAAACTCTTCAAGCAGTCCCTCAGTCGCTCGAAATACACCGCCGTCAACACCAACATCTTCACCCAAGATGAGCACCGTCTCATCTCGAGCCATTTCGTCCCTCATTGCGTCGCGGACTGCACGAGCCAGTGTCAGTTTCTCGGTCGTTGACTCAGGAACTACCTGCAGGCCAGGATCGCTCGAACTTGCTGATTGGGGAGCTTTGGCACTCACTGGCCTACCTCTTCCCGAAGCTGCGCCAGTTGCGCCTCGAGATGGGACGGCATCTCGGCATACATGTCGCTGAAAATCTCTTCAATGCCAGCCTGCTCCATTTCCTCGAGAGCCCGCACTTGCTCATCGACCCAAAGCTGCACCTCTTGCTGCAGGGTCTCCTCGCGATCATCGTCCCACCACTTGCGTTCCTTTAGAAACGCCCGCAGACGAACCACGGGATCGCGGTCTTCCCACTCTTTGACCTCTTCAGCCGAGCGATAGCGGCTAGCATCATCCGCTGTCGTGTGGTCGCCCATACGATAGGTCACCGCCTCGATTAGGCTCGCACCCTCACCGCTTCGAGCACGCTTGAGCGCTTCCTTGGTTGCCACATAGACGGCAAACACGTCGTTGCCATCTACTTGAAGTCCAGGGAGCCCATAAGCATGAGCTTTCTGAGCGAGAGTCGAAGATGCTGTCTGTTCATGCAACGGGATCGATATCGCCCACTGATTGTTTTGGATAATGAATACCGTTTTTGATTTGTAGACGCCTGCCAAGTTGAGCGCCTCGTGAAAATCTCCTTGGGAAGTGGAACCGTCTCCACCGAAAGTGACCGCAGCTGCATCCTCATCACGCAATTTCAGGGCCAAGCCAACACCAGTGCCGTGCTGCCATTGGGAACCGACCGGAACCGCTATAGGCAGGCACCGCACACCCTCTGGAATACATGACCCTCGCTCGTCGCCACTCCAATACGCGTACTGCAGATAACCAGGAATACCGCGCATCAGCATGAGGCCATGCTCACGAAACGCAGGGATGAGCCAATCATCGTCGGTCATCGCCATAGCCACTCCGACCTGGACGGCCTCCTGCCCGCGAATCGGCGGCCAAGTTCCCATGCGACCCTGGCGCTGTAGTTTGAGCGCCTTATCGTCGAAGGCACGCATACGAACCATGCTGCGATAGCCCTCCGTTATCTGCTCGGCTGTCAGTTCCGGCATCAGTCGCTCGTCGACTTTCCCCTCAGCATCGAGGATAGATAGTCGCTCGGTGACCGCTGTGTAGACCGTCTCTCGAGGCATAGCCCCCCCATTCGTCATCTTTTCGACTCTGCTCTGACAACAGTAGAAGCGTTGCTTCTATTTCGAACAATCGAGCTCGGAGGACTCTCTTCCGGCGTCTGAAAGTGGGGCCCAGCGAGTGGTCGCGTACAGCGCCAGGTGTTCCTCGAGTGGCTGCGGCGCAGGGCCTTCTTCCAGATCAAGACCGAGAGCCTCTGCAAATGCTGGAGCCAACTGTCTCGTCAGTTCCTTCGCGCTCGTGCCTGTCACTGCAGGCGACAAGGCCTTTCTCACTCGCGTCTCGTCAACTTGAAACACGCGAGCGTAAAGCTGAGCTTCCAGCCCGAGCAAAACTGCGGCGTGAATGAGTACTCCGCCGGCCCTTCGCGCCTGAGCACAACCGACAGCTTTTCGTCCATCCACAACGAGGGTCTCCGACAATTGGTCTTCGAAACAGATTGGAGATCGTTCGTGCACACCGGCCGCTGCCCCGTCGATACGCTCAACATTCGCCCCGGCCTTTCTGAGGACCGGCTCGAGCACATCGAGAAACCGCTGATACCCTACTCTGACGCCCCGTGCCCAGGGATGCCCCGCCGGTATTGACAGAGCAACTGACAGGTCGCGCCGATGAATCACTCCGGTCCCTCCGCTGATACGGCGCAGCACCGGGATGCAGTTCTCGCGACAGAAATCTATATCGACATCGTTTTCAGGCTGGGCATAGCCAAGGACAACCGTCGGGCCTTTCCACGAGCTGCAAACCAAACTCGCTCGACCTTCGCTGGCCATTGCGACTAGCCTCGACTCTCGCGCAAGGCATCGCTCCGGATCGTTGTCAGGCACAGAAGAGAACGAGAGAGTCTTCGGCTGTTTGCACATTGACTAAAGGATACCCTTTCTCGGGACCGGGACCGGAGGCAGAGGCAGAGGCAGAGGCAGAGGCAGAGGCAGAGGCAGAGGCAGAGGCAGAGGCAGAGGCAGAAAACAGTCTCAGGATTCAGCGACAGCGTCAAACGCTCTCGCAGTCGCTGTCTCGCTATCGGTATCGGAGTCGGAATCGGAGTTCAGCGATCCCGTGATGGCTTCTGGTCGTTCAAGAACTCACAAACAACGCGAAGATGGGGTTCTCACGCAGAATCTACCCTCGATCGGCACGTGTCCAGGCTTTGCTAGTTTTGAGGTGCAACACCACCGAAGCGACTCAACCCTTTGACTCCTCAAAAGTACAAGCCTGGCACTGCTCGGGTAGCGCGATGGGAGAATCTACCCTTCCCCTACCCTTGGCGCCTGAAACCTCGGCACAATGTCCTGCCCCTGTATCTGTTTGGCAAAGCCTCAACGCAATATTCGATGGCGATGACGATGGCGATGCCCATCGCAAGTGCTCGCATCCATCGGTGTCATTCGACAGGTGAGGTCTCTCAAACGCGGACCGCCCTCTGTCTCTGGTTCTGTCTCCTGCCGTTACCCCCACCCATCTCCAAACCGACTATCATTGACCCCGTGAAGATCTCGCTCGTTGTCGTCAACTACAAAAGCTGGGAGCCTCTGGCCAAACTGATCGAGTCAGCCTCTGGAGCCGACGAGATCATCGTCATCGACCACAGCGAGGACCCAACCGAAGAAACTCAACTGCGCACCCTCGACATCGATCGGCTCATCATCGCCGAGAACCAGGGCTATGGTACCGGTCTCAACAGAGGAGTGAGGGAGAGCACCGGAGACGTGCTGATCCTCAGCAATCCGGACGTCCAGTTCCACCCCAAAGCCATCGTTCGGCTTGCCGAACATGCCTCTGATTCTGCTGTTGGCCTCGCCGGCCCACAGTACTGCTGGGATGCAAAATGTCAGTGGCTCCTGCCACAGGTCACCAACTACACTTGGCAGTTCGAACTCCGTACGCACTTTCTTCCTCAGATGGCGACCCGAAGGCACATCCAGCGCCAAATCGGGTTCTGGCATGCATCCTCACCAGTCGATGCAACAGTTATCAATGGTGGGGTCATGGCGATGTCGCGCTCTAACTTCAAGGCGTGCGGAGGATTTGACGAACGCTTCTTTCTCTTCTTCGAGGAGAACGATCTGTGTATTCGGCTGCGCCGTGCCGGCTTGCGCATCTCCCTTCAACCGGAAGCAAAAATCTGGCATACCGTCGGCCACTCGGTCGGCGCTGGTGAAGGGCATTTCTATCAGCGTTCACTATCGCTTTTCAGGAAGCGCTGGTTCCCTCGCTGGTACCGAACCCTTTTTCCTGAGCCGCCTCAACCAACATGGGGTCGCCCACGACTCGCTTCGGATCCTGTGCCTCATCCCGGCGAAATCCTGCTGCTCTCAACCAACCTCGGCTTCATTCCGTCCGGACGCCACGAGTGGAGCGGTGGCTCTTGGCCGCCTCAGGATCTACTCCCTCCAAGCGCTGCTGATGTCGAATACCACCTTGGAGTCCTCCGGCATGGCGATATCCAGTACCTGGGAGTGATCTCCAAACAGGCTGGGTTTCGACCGTTGAGTCTTCCCGCCTAGAGACCTAATTCCTTATTGCCACCACGTAGACCGTTGACAGTACATCACTTGCCAAATACTCACATACTACGCCATTGTATAATGTGGTAAGTAATATGATCTTGATCTGACTTGTGCGTCTCTGATGATGGTTTTATTTGGGCTTAATTGAGGGGTTGGGGTTTCGTTCGGCATAGTGTGAAGGAAAGGGCAACTCGAGTTTCTGCAGGCACGAGCTGAACAGGAGTTCTCCCAACACGGTTTCTGCAAACGGGGGATTGGCTTATGGTTCTTGCCTTCAACCAGTTGCAGGGTAGCGACCCTGGCTGGATTCTATCGGCATCTTTGAGTGGAGAGGTTAAGGCCAAGCAACCCACCGAATCACAAAACGACGCGAAGGAGGAATGGCACCCCCCGGTGCTCATCATCGACGATGATGTTTCGCAACGCCAAACTCTGACGGACATACTCAGACTCGAGGGTTTCGATCCGACCGGTTGCGCATCTGGCACCTCTGGGTTGGAGCAAGCCCAGAACGGTGATTTTGCAGTTGTCATCCTCGATCTTCGTCTTCCCGACCTCTACGGAACGCAAGTTCTCGAGAAGATTCACCTGAGCGAGCAAAACCCTCGCGTCATCATCCATACAGCATTCGGTTCATATGAGTCGGCCATGGACTCTGTCAATTTGGGTGCTTTCGCCTACGTTCAGAAGGGTGCCGATCCCGAAGAACTCGTCCGCCACGTGCACCGCGCAGTCCGCGAACGAATCCGTGAAGATCTCCAGGTCAGCCAACGGCAATACGAGACAGTAGTAGAGCACGGGCCTCAAGCAATTATCCTGCTAGAGGTTAGCGATGAGGACAGTCTCAGGATCACCGAGGCCAACGCCCAGGCACTACAACTCTTCGGTCGATCTCGCGAAGACCACAATGGGCTTGAAATCACCCGACTCTGCCCTCCCATTCAGCCTGGCGGCAGTTCATCGATGCAAGTCTTCAGGAAGCGCATCGACCAAGCACTTAGTGGCGAGCTGCCTGTCTTCGAGTGGGTTGTACTCGATGCCACCCAAAAAGAAGTCCCCTGCGAGGTCCGGCTTTCGCGATATCCCTCACAGGGTCGTCAGGTGGTGATCGGCAGCCTTGCTGACATCTCTGAACGGCATGCCGCCGAGGAAGCCCTGCGCACCAGCGAGAAGCGTTTCCGCGTTCTCTACGACGAGAATCCTCTCATGTTCCTCAGCCTTAACCGTGAGGGAAACATCGTCTCTATCAATCAGTTTGGCGCGGCTCGTCTCGGTTATCAATCCGAAAAGCTAGTTGGATCTTCAATGCTCGAGATATGTCCCTCTGAAGAACATAGCGCCCTGAGTGAAGGAATAGCATCCTGTTTCGAGTCACCAACTCGCCTTCATCGGTGGGAAATGAACGCTCTCCACAGGAATGGCGATGCTCTCTGGGTCAGGGTCACAGGCCGCGTTGTAGCCGATAGCGATTACCAAGATTCACTGCTCTTGGTTTGCGAGGACATTTCCGAACTAAGGCACTTGACGGAGGAACTCTCATTTCACGCTACTCACGATCCGCTGACAGGCCTTATCAACCGACGTGAGTTCGAACGAAGGCTCGGTGCATCACTGGCGCACGCTCAATCAGAGAAGAGCACTCACGCACTTCTTTATCTCGATCTTGACCAGTTTAAAATCGTCAACGACAGCTGTGGTCATGAAGCTGGCGATGAACTCCTGCGGCAGTTGGGGACAGCCCTTCAGAACGAAGTACGAAGCGGCGATTCGTTGGCTCGCCTCGGAGGTGATGAGTTTGGAGTTCTGCTCGAACGGTGTTCGATCGATGACGCCGTCAGAATCGCGGACACGATCAGACAATCCGTCGAAAACTTTCGTTTTGTTTGGTCGGATCAGACGTTTTCGGTTGCGGTCAGCATTGGAATTGTTGGTCTTACCAGCGAAACCGTCAGCATTACAGAACTACTGAGCGCGGCTGACACAGCATGCTACGCAGCCAAAGACAAGGGACGCAATCAGATCCACTTGCACCACGAAGGCGATGCCTCCTTGGCTAAGCGAAGAGGAGATATGCAATGGGTGCGAAGAATTCAAACGGCCATCTCGGAGCAGAGGCTTTCGCTCTATTTCCAACCAATCGTTCCTCTCAGAAATGTCGACCCCAATCACGAGTGTTTTGAACTCCTGCTGAGGATGCAAAGGCAGGATGGAAAGCTTGAATCTGCCGCTAATTTTCTCCCGGCAGCCGAGCGCTACAGTGTATCGAATTCACTTGACAGATGGGTGGTCAATGCCGCTCTGCGTTGGCTTGAGAACGACTCAACAGTTGTCGATCAACTCGCCATGTGTTGTATCAACCTTTCAGGGCAATCTCTCGGAAACGACTCGTTCATTGACTATCTCACCGCAAGCCTCGACGAATCGAGTGTTCCTGCCGACAAGATCTGCTTTGAAATTACAGAAACAGCTGCCATCTGCGAGATGTCAAAGGCGATTCGATTCATGACTCGGCTCAAGGCTCGGGGCTGCCTCTTCGCCCTCGACGATTTTGGCAGTGGCCTCACTTCTTTTGGGTATCTGAAGAACCTCCCGGTCGACTACCTCAAGATTGACGGTTCCTTTGTGAAAGACATACTCGACGATCCTCTGGATCTCGCCGTCGTACGATCTATCAACGAGATTGGACAACTGATGGGTAAGAAAACCATCGCCGAATTTGTCGAGAGCAGCTCCATACTCAAAGAGGTCAAGAACCTTGGCGTAGACTTCGCCCAGGGCTATGCCGTAGGAAAACCTAAACCTATTGTTTGCCATCCTTGAGGTTGAACGCCAAGAAAAAGACGAAGTAGAAAGACAGCAGGAGAAGCTTAGGAAACTGTGATGGGTAATAAGAGGGAGAAAGCGATTGCCGGGCTGAGTAAGGGTAGACTCCGCCGATATTCAACTCAAAAATTGCAGGCCCTTGTCATCTTGGCCCTCACGTTCGCTATTCTCGGCCCAAAATGTGCCATCGGAAACGACAATCCAAAAACTGATTCCAAATCGAGGTTGTCACAGTACATCCAGCGATCATGGTCGATGGCGGACGGCTTTCCTTCAAACCATGTGCGAGACATCGCACAAACACAGGATGGGTATATCTGGTTCGCCACATCAGCCGGCCTCGTCAGGTTCGATGGCCTCCAACCAATTGTCTTTAATCTCGTCACCACGCCGGTTATGCAATCAGAAGACTTCAAGGCGGTCGTAGTGGGATCCGACCAAAGCGTCTGGATTGGTTCCCTCGGCGGCGGAGGACTCATCCGATACAAAGATGGCCAATTCAGCCATTATGTTGTGGGTAACGGGACAGAATCCGTTTCTGCGTTGGTGTTCGATGTCTCAGGGAAGCTGTGGATAGGCACTGATTCAGGTTTATTCTCTCGCGAAAACGGGAGAATTGCGCGTGTTTCAAACCCTCCACCACAACTGGCCGACGCCCACGTACGGAGCCTCTTTCTAGATCACTTAGGCGCGCTCTGGGTCGGAACCCGTGGGGCAGGAGTCTTCTCCTACCACAACGGACGATATGAGTCTTACACGACAGCAAAAGACGGGCTGTCGAGTAACCACGTAGAAGCAGTAGTTCGTGATCGAGACAATGTGCTGTGGGTGGGTACAAATGCAGGCCTCGAAAGAATGGACTCTCAGGGTCGATTTTCTCGCTTTCTGCTCACCCCGGACACTCCTCAAGATCGCACCATCTGGAGACTCATGCTGGATAGAAACAGTCGAGTCTGGGTTGGCTCGAATCGTGGACTCGGGCGCATCGATTCTGGACAGGTGCAGTTCCTGGACAAAACTACAGGATCACTGCAGGACATCCGAATCCGTTCGCTATTCGAGGATCGTGACGACGGGATATGGGTGGGATTTTACGGAGGTGGCGCTAGTCGGCTGCAAGACGGACCCATTAGAACAATTGCCAGGGCCGAGGGTGTCGCTGAAGAATACGTTTCATCCATCAATGGAGATTCCAATGACGTAATCTGGCTGACGACGACCAGTGGCTTTGTGCAGACGGTCGACGAAACCGGAGCAAAAACGGTGCTAGAACTCTGGCCCGGGCCAGACCAGCACCAGTTGCGGTCGATATCAGTGGATGCTGAGCAGACAGTATGGCTTGGCACTGATCAGGGGTTAATGCGATACACAGGTGGTGAGCTCACGAGGCTGTCAACGAAGGATGGTCTTCCGAGCAACCAATTACGAGTTGTCTACGCTGACCCGGCAAACCTAGGAACGCTGTGGATCGGCACGATGGACAAAGGTGCATGTCGTTATCGTGACGACACATTTACCTGCTATGACGTTACGAACGGCCTCTCCGACAACAACGTTCGGTGGATCCTTCGCAGTCGTCAGGGCGTTCTATGGATTGGGACTGAGGTGGGAATCAATCGTTTTGACGACGACGGAATTACGACTTTCACCTCCGCCGACGGGTTACTCACAAATGCTATGCGCTGCGGTTTTGAAGAAGACGACGGAACTCTGTGGTTTGGTACGCGTGCGGGGGGACTGGCTAGATACCGCGATGGCTCCTTCAGAGTTTTCACGACGCGCGACGGCCTGGCCTATAACAGTGCGTGGAGTGTGCTGGATGACCAGGAGCACCTCTGGCTCAGCAGCGATCGCGGAATTCAACGGATCCCGAAAGCAGACCTCGAAGAACGCGCGAACGGTAGCAGCGACCTTGTGAACGTTCGACTGTTTGGAACCTCAGCTGGGATGAAGAGCAACGAATGTAATGGGGCAGGATTTCCCACCGGAGCGCGGAGCGGAAATGGTCATCTGTGGTTTCCAACTATGGACGGTGCAGTACGAGTAGATCCACGCAGCCCACAACTGGATCTCAATCCCCCTCCGACAATCATCGAGTCGCTTCGGGTAGCCTCCAACTTCGTGGCAATCACCCCGGAGATAGTCCTCCCGGCAGGTCACAACGACCTGGAGATTCAATACACTGCGTTTGCGTATTCGGAACCCCTCGGTGTCAGCTTTCGTTACCGATTAGAAGGCCATGATCGTGAATGGATCGATGCTGGCAGGCGGAGAACCGCCTACTATACGAACCTTTCCCCTGGGTGGTACTCATTTCATGTCAGTGCCACCAATGACACGAGGAGAGACGGAGAAGTAGCCTCACTGTCATTCAGGATCGAACCGCAGCTCTACCAGTCGTGGTGGTTTCTCCCCCTCGCCGGATCGATTGTGGTAAGCACAGTTACCTGGATGGTTATGCTGCTTCTCAACCGCCAGAAGATGAAAACTACGATTGCTGAAGCAGAGCTCAACAAAGCGAGGCAAGCGTTGGTGAGGCGAACCCGTTTCATGACTATTGGTCACCTCGCTGCCAACATTGCTCACGAACTAAAGAATCCTCTAGGGGCAGTCAGAAACTCGGCGTTCTTTCTCAAACGCCTCTTATCGTCAGGCGATCAAAAGGTCATCGAGCATCTTAAAATCATCGATCGGGAAACAGGCGTGGCGGTAAAGACTATTGACGAAATCCTCGCCATGGCCCGCGACAGCGCTCCTGTGAAATGTTCAGTCGAACTTGCAGATGTTGCTCGGGACGTTTTTTCAAGAGTCTCGCTTGATAGCGATGCATTGAAGTTGGAGCTTGCACTGGACGACGATTCAATGTCCATTTTCGTCGATCCAGGCCAGTTCAATCAAGTTCTGATCAACCTCATGACGAATTCGATTCAGGCGGTGGGCAGTTCCGGACGAATTCGAATCTCCGCATGCTCAACAATCGATTCCGACATCATCAGGTTCTCAGATGACGGACCGGGCATTTCTTTCGAGCTTGAAGAACAGATATTTGAGCCGTTGTTCACAACCAAGGCGAAGGGTTCCGGACTTGGCCTAGCACTCAGCCGACAGATTTTGGAGCGGCACGAAGGCTCCATCGCCCTGGAGGACCAGAAGGACGAAGACATGACTGGAGCGAGTTTTGTGATTCGCCTTCCAAGACAGCTAAGCTAGTTCGCTTTGTTCATCGAGGTTAGTCACAAGGCTGGAGAGGTGCCGCCGTTTGAAACGATCTCCAAAATTGACAGGTGTCAGCCCTCAGATCTGCCCTCATAGAAACCGACCATCATCAGGTGGTTGAGGACGCGCTTTGGTACTCGGATACCCCGGCGGTCGAGGGCGTTGCACACAGCGATCGTAGGTCGCGCAAATGGCCCAGCCAACCGGTAGATCGATGGCGGTACAAGAGGCGGCATGTGAGGGTCTTGGGCCAACTCCGGGTGGATCGCGAGTAAGTCGTGGTGGGTTCTTCCGACCTGAACCTGGCGCTTATAAAACGACCGAATATCGGTCGGGTGGAAGTGGCCAGCGCGCGCATTCTCCTCATAAACGATACGCACTCCGCGCTTACTCAATCGGTATCCGAGTTCAACATCTTCCCACCCGTAGGAGTTGAAAGTCGAATCGAATGGACTGCCCCCAAGGATTGAGCGATCGAGCGAGATATTCGACGTATAGAAACACGTGAAAGGTTGGTCCTTGCCAGACGCCATGAATCCGTAGCCGAACTGGTGCCCCTCCAAGTTGATCATCTCCATGAATGGTGTGATTCGCATTCGGGGTCGATACCAATCAGTGAACCCAACGACTGCAGTAGGTTCACCAACCTCCCGGTGCCGCTCGACGTGAGCCCGCACCAGATCAGGCTCCGGAATGATGTCGTCACCGAGAAATAGGACGAGATCTTCCTCTACCAAGGACAGGGCATGGTTACGGGCCAAGCCCTGACCCTGATTCTCCTGAGTGGCGATTGCGAGATTGAACCGATCGCTGTTGGTGTCACGGTATTCACGCAGGCGTTCCCACGTATCGTCCGACGAGCCGTCATCCACGACTACTATCTGCAGTTTCGACCAGTCCTGTTCTGCCAGCGCGTCAAGAGTCATCTCGAGAATCGACCAACGGTTGAAGGTCGTAATGACCACGGAAACGCCTTCATATTGAGTGGGCGCTGTCTGCGTTTCTGATACAAAGCGAACGGTCTTAACGGCACCCCCTATGCGACGAAAATCCCAGTTCCCAGTTTCAAGATGAGGGCGCCACGACGGTGCCTCTATGACGACTTCAACAAGCCCGTGTTCGTTAGCCACGACATTGTCAACTGCAAGCATCTGCCACAGCTCTCCCGAGAGCTTCGTGCTCGCAACCGTGTCATTGGCACAAATACGAAAGGATCCACTTGCGGCACGCTCGGGCGGAACATGGAGATCGACCTCAATGCGACCTCTGGCGCCGGGTTCAACCTTGAGCCAACACCTTGCCTGCCCGCTAAACGGTCGCGCCATGTCGGGACCTATCGGGTGAGGAGGGAACCACCCATAGCCCAACCGGCCTAGGGCCGAATGATGGCCGACCCGAAGCACCGGCGTGAAGATCCAGTCGCTAGATTCCGGCTCCAACCCTACCCGAGGAACCTCCGGTGTCGGCGCTGGGTAGGGTGAGGGACTGATCAAACCTCGCGCGATGAGTTCGGCGTCGCGAACAAGGCGTTGCCCCTGCATGGCACGCCGTTGCCGCAATGTGCTGGGCAGATGTCTAACGTTCCAAGCGAGGACGTGAGCGATATGCCGATATGCTCCCATGCGCCACCATAGTATGAAGAGCCCTTTGGTGGCTCTGAGCACATTGACGATTTCATAGTGCTTCAGGATAGACCGTACATTGTGTCGACTTCCAAGGCGCTCCCGCCATTGCAGTCCCTTCGTGTGATGGCTTGTTCCACCGAAATGGTGGTGGACAACCGAGTCACGACAGACCACCACCCGCCGGCCATGCAAGTGAAGTCGCCATCCAAGATCGACGTCTTCGTGATACATGAACATCTTTGGGTCGAAGGCACCGCACGCCCGAAAGTCGTTCTTACGCATCAACATCGCAGCCGCGGTTGGGAAGAGGACGTCCCGAACGGGTTCAACGCCGGTAAGGATGGCGTAGGGACAACCAAAATAGTGATCGAAACCGTAGCCCAGTTTCGACATGCCACCGCCGAACCCGTTCAACACATCGGGGTGCTCCAGAAGTCGAAGGGTCGAGCAGGCCGCGGCGATGTTTGTATCCACCATGAGGGTTCGCAAGAGTTCCAGGAGCCACTTGGGCTCGACAACAGTATCGGAGTTTAAGAATGCGATGTAGGCGCCGCCTGCAACCTCAACGCCCCTTTGATTCGCCGCTCCGAAGCCCAAGTTCTCTCCCATTTCGAGCAGACGAACCTCCGGATGGTGCTCCTGTGTCCAGCTCACAGAATCATCCGACGAGCCGTTGTCGACGACGATGACTTCGAGGTTGACGTGTTCTGATGCGAAAACAGAGGGCAAACAACGCTCGAGGTGATGGCGCCCGTTGTAGTTGACGACGACGATCGAAATCAAAGCCGTTCTTGTCGGTTCACACTCCAGGTCTCTGAGGATTGCCTGTCGTTCGGCCTCAACGGACGCTATGCAACGTTCTCGGTCATCAAGTTCCCTTCGGAGATAGTCGATGCCCTTGTCCTTCTCTTCAACTTGAGCGCGTAGGAAATTCACCCCTTCCTCAAGGTTCTCTCCCGCCCCCTCGAGATCCTCTACTCGACGTTGCCACTCTCGAGTTTCCCACGCCACCTCGCGTGGAATGAGGTCAGTTTTCACGATTTGCTGCATTCGACTGAGCACGTCCGGTGACAACCGCTCCCAGTGTTTGCTGTATACCGCAGCCCGGCCTCGGAGTTGGAGTTCTTCGCCGCCCCCTCCGGTGATAAAGCTCTCGCCGAAGGTTCTGTATTCGGCCACTTCGATTGGGACGTGCACAAACTCGACATGGTCGGACAGTTTGAGGAATAGATCCCAGTCCTCAAATACTTCAAGCGACTCGTCCAGCCCACCCACAGTTCTCAGAGCCGAGGCTGGGATGAGGCACCCGATCAACGGAATGAAGTTCTCACCCAAGAGGACATCAAGGTCAAACGAGCGGCCAAACTCATGAAACTTCCGGCGTTTGGAGGCAAGATCAGCATCGTCATAGATGTAGGCGGTAACCCGGCCGTAGACGACTGCCGAACTACTCTGTGCTGTCTTCAACAGCTCAGCCAGACCGTTCTCCAGATAGATATCGTCATCATCCAGGAACGCGATCCAGTCGCCGTCGGCCAGCTCCAATCCGCGATTTGCCGCCGTAACTCGCCCCCTCGCAGGTGACAGATTGTCGCAAACGATCTCGTATCCCTGAGGGCCGTTTGCCACTACATCAGAAACATCGACGCCCCCGTCGTTGACTACGATGACCTGGAGATCTGCAACACCTTGATTCTCGAGCGAAGTCAGCGCCTCTCGCAAAAGGACGGGCCGGTCTTTCGTGCGAACGATGACCGACACCGTAGGCTTCCTGCGTTTCGGCGCCTTCATTGGTTAACCCGGCGGAGACCGAAAATAGAGCGAATCTTTTCCACCATCTGGTGTACGCGCCAGGTCTTCGATCCATGAATGGTCTCGAGTAGGGTCTTCAGCCGTCGAACCTCCGAACGCAAAGAAACATACGACTCATCCGTTTCAAGAGCGTCTGTCGGCCCTTGGCACGCGGCCCATTCAAGTAGGGTATGCGAGTCGATGAACTCCCGATCGACATCGAAAAACGCCTGCGCCCGCTGCACAGTTTCGGGAAGCGTCAAGCGTCGCGCCGCAGTAACTGCTGAAAAGACTTCGAGATACGGAAGAATCTCATTCTGTGATCCGAAGGCCTCAGCAGCTGCAACCGCTGCCTCCCAATCTGCAGTCAGATCAAGCAAGAGATTGGGTCGTAGAAACGATGACACTTCATACGCGACCAGTTGTGTATTCTCGACCGCGGCGATCAGTTCGGCATCGGAGGAGGCGTCACGCAGGATCCTGTAAACAGCGAGAGCTACCGCACGGTGATCGGGATGAAGCTCAGCGGTGGAGGGTACGAGTAGCACTTTCGGCCGGAGTTCGACGAGGAGGCCTCTCAACCTCTCGAGCAATTCAGGTTCACCCGGATCCAACGATCGGTCATCGAACCCCAGGAAGCGTGGCTCCGAGACGCCAAGCCGGCGTGCTGCCTCTTGCGATTCAGCCTGACGCGAAGTCCCGTCACCCTGAGCCGCACCATCAGTGAGGATCACGACGTGAGCTTCACTGCCAAAACGGGCTGCCTGTGCAAGTGCTGCCGCACATCCAAAAACCTCGTCGTCTGGATGTGGCGCAAGTACCACCAGCGGGGAACCGCGCAGCTCACCAACAGCATAGGGAATCAGTTCACTCTCGAGGCGCACCCCGGCATGGTAGCGGAACGGCAAGGCCGCATACAAGGCAAAAGGAATGGTGAACCAATTTCCTTAGAGTTGAAGGCGGCAAACGGTGCATGCTCGGGCCCTACTCAAACAGATCAGGGTTGGTGACTCTGAGCGAGACCCAACGATTGCCTGCGACGAGGATATGATCGACAACTGAGACCCCGACAATCGCACCCCCCTTGACTAATCGCGCCGTCAACTCGAGATCATCTTTGCTTGGGGTAATGACGCCGGAGGGATGATTGTGAAAGACCAGCAGTTCAGACGTACTTCGGACCAAGGACCGACGAAACAGTTCACCAATATCCACCGGCGCCTGGGTTCGTGTCCCGGAGCTCAACTCTTCAACGGCTTGTACTCGATGCTGGGCGTCCAAACAGATAGCGCCAAACACCTCGATTCTGCAACCACTAAACTGGGCAACCAGGTAATCCCCTGCCACCTCAGGGCGATCGAGGCATCCTCCGTGGTGGAGTTCGGCACGGAGCAATCTGCGTCCGAGTTCTAGGGCCGCACAAATCGAGGAGCTCTTCGCTGAACCAATGCCCGGGTGCATGACCAACTCCTGAGGGGACAGGCGGGCTAACCCGGCAACACCGCCAACAGCACTCAGCAATCGATGGGCCTGCTCGACCACGCCCGAACCCATGCTCCCGGTACGTAGCAGGACCGCAAGCAGTTCAGCGTCCGAAAGAACCGAAGGTCCGCGGTCCATAAGCCGCTCGCGAGGCCTCTGGGCCGGGTCCATATCTTGAATTCTGGAACTCATAGTGCCTTTTCATCCTTCGCAGCCGACAAATACCGGCCACAGCTGTTGCAGCGTAGGCACCTTTTTGGGCCTGAGGACGACTCAAAGACTCTATCACGAAAGGAATCTCATCCGCAGCAGAGAACCAAGATTCGCGAAAGTGCTTATAGATTCACTGCGACTTTCGAGTCACCATTTGAGAATCTCTCCTGTTAGCCGTCTCACTATGACATAATGAGAATGCGCAGCGTCAGGCAATGGAGGACGCAATGGCAGCAAATTCCCGACCACGAGCAACGAAGCAGCGTCGATTTGTGTTCGAGGCGATCAAGAAGGCACATCGGCATCCAACAGCCGACTGGGTTTTCGATCAGGTTCGCATCGATATGCCGAAGATTTCGCTCGGCACCGTGTACCGCAACCTGAACGTGCTGAAGAACGAAGGCCAGCTGCGCGAGATTCTCGGCACCGATCGGCGAGCCCGATACGAAGCGAGAATGGATCCGCACGGACACTTTATCTGCCTCGTATGCAGTGAAGTACGCGACGTGGAAGACGTTCCCGCAATCGAATGGGAGCCGTTGCGCGACCTTGTCGGCTGTGAGGTCATGGAGCAACGCGTCGAGTTTCGCGGACTGTGTCCTGCGTGCCGACGTAAGGAGCAGCAGGCGTAGTACAGCCTTTCGCAACGAAAGGCTGTAAGTAGTGATGAATGCGGAATGATGAAACGCGAGTAAGGTCCTTTGTAGCTAAAGGAACACGGCGCGGACGATAGGCACCGCTCTCAGCATTTCTCCCGCAACACTACCAGTCGTTCCCGACAACTGAAGTAGTAGGAATAGGTTGGTAGTCCGGCTCGGAGGCTAGACTGTCCAGCGCGATGAGAGAAGGGCGCGATCGGCGGCGCGTACCTGGCTCTGGTTTTTCGAGAATCCCTGCATTCTTGATCCCTGGGCGCCCTTCGATCTCGAAAAACCGTGCCTGGTAACGCACGGGAAGCGCCCTCGGAGAATTGGCCGTAGCAGTGTTCTTGGCGTCCAAAAAACTTACGGCACGCGCACCTCACTCTTCCGCTACGACCTCTTCGATCTCGGGGGCGAAGAAGCAGATACGCTCTTCTACGAATTCCTTGAGGGTTGACCTAGCCATCGGACATCCGTGACACGCTCCAGTCAAGGCAACACGAACGATCGAGCCGTCAATGGCGATGAGTTCTACATCTCCCCCATCGGCTTGAAGGGCCGGGCGTACCTCATCGAGGGCTGAACACACCCGTTCTTCTAGCGGTTTATCCCAGAAAGTCTGATCGATCACTGATGCCCCCTGCGGAATACAATAGGCTGGCTTCTCGGACAACCGTGAAGACAATCTCGAAATTTCGGTTGAGTGGTGAACCTTTCTGGACGAAGAGCCGTTAAGCTGGGTGAAGATGGCAAGACTTGATTTAGAAGCCACCGTCGAGAAATGCCGAGCCGGCGACGAAGAAGCCTGGTCGGCCTTAGTAAGTGCAACTATGCGTCAACTCTATCGACTCTGCGCCAGTTACGCGCCTTCAGCCGCCCAGGCAGAAGAGCTCACGCAGGAGGTCTATTTCAAGCTCTGGGAGAACTTGCACCGCTACCGCGCCGGCTCAAACTTCATGGCCTGGGCCTGGCGCGTGGCTCGAAACCTCTTGATTGATGCCCATCGCCGGTGCCGAAGAGAGCGCGAGGCAGCATGGCTCGATCCCGAAATTCTCGACCTTCTCCCAGGCGGGGACGACCCTGCGATGCAGACTGAACGCCGTCAGCGATTGGCAATGATTTCGACGGCGCTGCGAACGCTCAACGAGGAACTTGCGGAACTCATCTTACTGCGCGACTTTGCAGGATTGAGCTACCAGGAGATGGCTGAGGGGTTAGACCTTCCTCTCGGAACAGTAAAGTCCCGACTCAACCGAGCTCGGCTCGAGTTGGCGACTGCTGTCCGGCGCCGCCTCCAGATTCGCGCCGTCCCACCAGCCGGTGAGGCACACGGGAGTGCCTCATGAAGACCTGCGAAGAATTCCGACTGCTGCTGGGATCGCTGCTCGACGGAGGCCTCGAGCCGCAGCAGGAGGAAAGCCTGCAGAAGCACTGCGGGTCCTGCCCAGAGTGTGGAGAGCTCTTTTCTGCGATGCAGGCGATCGACGTGGCCTTGCAGCCACTCGATGATCTCTCTCCGCCCGATTCACTGCTACACGAGATCGCTCACTCTCCGTGCAGAAGATGGTTGAGCCTGCTGTCGCAGGCCGTAGACAGAGAGATCTCGGAATCGAATCTCGATCGGCTCATTTCCCATCTCGAGGGATGCGAAACGTGCCGTCAGACCTGGAGCGATCTGAGCCTGATTCATCAGGTTGGAGAAGCTCTGGAACCTTCGCAATCTTTGCTGCAAAGATGCATCGCCGTTCGTGTTCGAAAACCGCGCACCCGCGTGCTCGGCTCGAGAGCGGCGACCGCAGCTGCCTATTTCCTCGCAGTCCTGACCTCAATCCTGGTGGGCAACCCTGTCACGCTAGGACGAAGTCCAGCCGGCGACACCGTACAGAAGGTCGCGACATCGGTCACCGTAGGGATGACCGAAGTGGCTGAAGAAGGGCGAGGCGAGGCCCGCATGATGCTCTGGAAAGCTTGGAACTGGGGAAATCGCCAGGTCAACGCTGTCAAGGACATTGTGGGACAACTCACCGATGAGGACTCCGAACAGGAGTCTGCCAAGGAGGTACCGAATGACCAAGAAGAACAGCCCTGAAACTGAACCGGTCGCTGCACCTGAAGCCACTCAGCTGCCACCCGCGCCGCCGCAAGCCGAATCTCTCGCGCTGCCGAGCACGGAAAGTAACAACATATACGAGAAAGCTCCAGGTCTGGCTGCCTTCCTGTCGTTGATTCCGGGACTTGGCTACCTCTATGTCGGCGCCTACCAGAGGGCCGTAATGATCGTGGTCTCGGTTCTCCTGACAATCTACCTGTTACCACTCCCGATATCAGTCTTCGCGCCGATTTTCATCTGGTTTTTCGGCATGTTCGACTCGTACAGACAGGCTCAGATCGCGAACCTCGGGGGAGAGCAAATGGAACCTCAGTTCGGGAAACCCACCAGCAACCTCGCCTTCGGAGTCTTTCTGGCTGTGGTCGGAGCGCTGTTGACTCTCAACAACTTCTTCGACATCGATCTCGAATGGCTCGCCGATTGGTGGCCGATGCTGCTCTTCCTGGTTGGCATCTGGGTGATCATCAACGCCATCCGGGAACGCAAAGAACCCAAGAGCAACCTGGACGAGGAGGACGACTTCTCGGTGTGAATCGAAGCGCTTTACACAGAAAAAGCGGGGCTTGCCCCGCTTTTTCTTTTGCTGGGAAGCTAGGAGGCGTGGAAGCAGGACGGGGCAACGGCAGGATGATCGGATGCGGAGCGTTGCGTCATCGCCCTCGTCATCCTCATCGCCATCGTTTGCTGAGCAGCTCCTGGAATACGATGACGATCACGATGAGGATGACGATGAGGACTGGATCCGCTCTACTCAAGGACGATGACCTGGAAGGCTCTGTAGTCTTCCCGTATAGCCGTCCGCCCCGTTCGCCCCGCATAGCCGCCTTCTCAAGCTAGAATACCCGCATGGACAAGGACTCTCGGCTCCCTTTGGCTATCGGCGGAGTATTGGTTGCGATCATCATCGTCGCTGTTGCAATCTGGAAGCACCAAGATGCCGGGCGACCTGTCTTGATCGAGGCACGCGTTGTCTTTGGATCAAGTTCCGATCCCGTACTCAGCGACACTGATCGTACTGTCGCACATGACGAAGAACCGGTGATCGCGGTTGCTCTCAAGGTAACCCGCCGTGGTAAAGAGCACTGGCTCGCGCCGGCATCTGAAATCGTCATCGATGGCGTTCACATTCAATCGGTCCCCACGGTTGTCTGGCCCGAAGAAGATCGCTTCGTTCGTGTCTTCTGGTTCACCGTTGAATGTGACCACATGGGCGGTGAGCTGACAGCTGACAATGCCGAGTCTGTTGTGAACTATCGCGCGTTCCTAGCATCCGAGTTGGGACGTGGAATCCTCGCCGATGTCGCCAAGCTCGAACCGCAGAACGACGATCAGGTAGCCCCCGAGGAAGGTGCCCAGGTCGTCACCGCCGGCACCTTCAGGCTGTACGCTCGGGTTGAGGTCGTTGACGATCCATTCGCGATGCGCTCGCTACAGTCTGCAGTTACCATCCAACCGAATGGCCTCTGGGACGGGTCATTGATCACCATGCGACTCCACTTGGATTCTGTGCCGGGTATTAACTCCGTGGCCGGTGAACTCTTCGCGCTACCAGGATTCGAGGTCAGGAGCGACGCAGAAAACAATTCGGACGTGATCACCCTCGAGGCTGTGGGGCACAGCTACTCCGATTTGATCGGGATGCGCATTCTCACTTCGTCTCACGCGTTCGCAAGCCTCGCCACGACGGGACGCACTACAGCCTCGCGCGAAGACTTTACTCGTCAAGGAACGATCATCCGCCAAAATGAAGCCATCACCATGGGCGGTGCGCCGGTGAGGTGGGGTTCCTCAATCACCGCCGGCGATCTGTTGAATAGCGATCGCCATTGGATAGTCCTCGTTTCAGACGATGGCAACGGAGTGCTGGACGGCAGCGATCTTGTGGCACACTGCTGGCGCCGGCCTCCATCAATTCTGCCACTTGTGGAAGCCCTCGAGCGCGAAGAGAACCGATTGGTATTGTTGCGTTATGCACAATAGTGTACCTCTCGACTCGAAGAACACTGATGATCGGCTCGAACTAATCGACCTCATAATCACGTTTCCGGACGGTCGAGGAAACTGGAAGAATGCAATCGATGGTGTGAGCCTCGAACTGCATCGGTGCGAGCGAGTTGGTCTCGTCGGTGAATCGGGCTGCGGCAAGTCACTCACAGCACTTGCGACAGTCGGACTGGCGCCGGAGCATGGTCGGATTGAGAACGGATCGGTCGTTATTGACGGTGTTGACATTCTCGGCCTCGACGATGCCGTTCTCAACCACATCAGAGGAGGCACCGTCGGCATCGTCTTCCAAGAGGCAAAATCAGCCTTCAACCCGGTTTTTTCCATCGGTTCTCATATATGCGAGACTCACCGCCACCACCTCAAGAGCACCCGCAGTCAGGCGAGAAGATTTGCGCTCGAGATTCTCACTGAACTCGGCTTCGACGATCCCGAGGCGGTTTTTGCCTCCTATCCTCATCAACTCAGCGGCGGAGAGGCACAGCGTGCGATGATCGCCCTGGCACTGGCTGCGGAACCCTCCTACTTGATAGCCGACGAACCGACGACTGCGTTGGATGTCACGGTCCAAGCCCAGGTACTCCAGCACTTGAATCACATGGTGAAACAGAGATCCCTTGGCCTTCTGCTGGTCAGCCATGACCTCACGATTGTGCGAGGTCTCGTCGATCGAGTGATCGTGATGTATGCAGGAGAGGTCGTCGAGCAGGGAAGCACGGCCCAGGTCTTTGATACTCCACACCATCCCTACTCCCGTCTACTGGTTGAAGTGGCTCGCAATCGGTCGGGCCCTGGCCTTCAGCACTTACCACCGCCAAACGTTGCCGATGCACAGGGCTGTCGATTTGCGCCACGATGCATTATGGCGCAAGAAGAGTGCAGTGCGAACCATCCAGCGCTCAAACCAGGCGATGATGGCCGCCTCTCACGCTGCCCGATCGTGGCTGGTGAGGGGTTCAAACGATGAGTCCGCCTCTGCTCGATGCACGAAGACTCGAGCGCCGTTTTCAAAGAAGACGACGCGGTCGTAGGGAAGGTCCAATTATTGCTGTCGCTGGTGTTGATCTGCGAATCGAGCAAGGATCAAGTCTGGCGATTGTCGGCGAGTCCGGCGCTGGAAAGTCTACTTTGCTGCGCATTCTGCTCGGACTCGAGCCATGCGACGAAGGAACCGTCTACTTCGACGGTCAGCAGATTTCCAATCAGTCGGACAGATCAATCCGTCGACTGCGCAAGAGATTTCAGCCCGTATTCCAAGATCACGGCGACTCGCTGAACCCCCTACTCAGAGTCGCAACGATCATCTCGGAACCTCTTCGCGCGCATGCCATCGGCGATCGTCCATGGCAGGAAAAGCGGGTCCGAGAGCTGCTCGCCATGGTTGGGCTTTCAGGAGATGCGGCTGCTCAGAAGCCTGGGAGCTTCTCGGCCGGCCAACGCCAACGAATTGCGATAGCTCGCGCCCTTGCGACTGAACCGGAACTGTTGGTCCTTGACGAACCTGTTTCGTCGCTCGATCCGCCGGTTCGCAGCGCGATTGTGTCGCTGCTTCGTGAGATCCACATGGACCTTGGGGTGGCCCTTCTGCTGGTCTCACACGATCTGGAAACCGCGCGGCAACTCTGCAAAGAAACAGCCGTCATGTTCGCCGGCCGAATCGTCGAACATGGCGCGACCGAAATCGTGCTGTCGCGGCCGGTCCATCCGTACACACAAGATCTTCTCAAGGCAGAACCGCAGTGGGAGGGCGGAGTCCCGCAAGTCGCCAGCCGGCGCGAGGACTCAGGTGATCCCCCAGCGAGAACTGCCTGCAGCTATTTCCATCGCTGTAGCAAATCGATTGGGAAGTGCGAAGCAATCCCCACCCTTGAGCCGGGTGAGGACGGCCACCGTGTAGCGTGTTGGGTGAATCAAGGAATGATGAATGCGGAATGATGAATGATGAAAGCCGAACAAGCCTTTCCAACGTAGAGGCCTCGAGTGAGGCTCAGCCACAGTGGATGGGAGATCGGCCAGAATATTGAAACACAAGAAAAGCAAAAGACAAAGGCAGTGAGAAACTGAAAGCAATACCAAGCGTTCTGGGCCAAAGTCGGATTCCGATCAGACCTGGTGTTGGTCCGCGTACCCATTCTTCTTCTCAACTACGTCTGTTCTTCAGCCACTGTCCACAACAGCAGCGCAGTTTCCCTTTTCATCATTCCGCATTCATCATTCATCATTCTGTTCTGCCGTTCGTCCCGTTCGTCCCGTTCGTCCCGTAGAGCCTTAATTCAGTCCTGAAACGGTCGGGACAGGAGTTGGCTTGCTCGGCGGGCAATCCTGACGGAAACCGGTTGCCATGCCGCGCGAAAACGCCATAGCAGAATCATCGCCACACTGGTCACCAGCACAACTGCAAGCCACACAGCGATTGTTCGGCCGTATTCGGCAGAAACCTGGAGTCGTGCGAGGTCGTTGGCCATCCACCACCCCAAACCACACCACAGCATCACATGAAGAGCGAGGGTCAGCACGTCAACCGCGATGAAGCGGGGCCATCCTATTCGAACTACACCGCAGCCCACCAGCCAGGCGCCACGTCCAAGCGGTAGGATTCGAGCAGGTATGAAACCCAGCAGAGCTGCTGGCGAGCTCACAAGGCGCGACGCGACTTTCTCGATTGGACGTTGCACACGAGGAAAGCGCTGCAGCCTCGGGCCGAGCACCCACCGCCCCAATGCATAGGCGCTCTGGTCGGTATAGAAGTGGCCGATGAAAACGGCTCCCAAAATGGTACCAGCTGCGAGCGGTGATCCAGCCCGAGCCGCGAGGACTCCGATCGATATCATGAAGAGTTCTTCGGGCAACCAATGGCCAACGATCCGAATCACTGGAGGTAAGAAGAGCGCCAAAATGAGGGCTCGCGGCTCCATCCAGGCTACGACATCGGCGATCAGTTCCACGGGAAGAGTATAGAGGGGAAGAAGGAGGAAATATGAATGCAGAATGATGAAAGATGAAAATAGGAATCCGCTTATCTGTAAAGTCGGTGGAAGAGATGAAAGGTCTTTGTGTGGTTTGAAGCCATGCTGGGCAGCGACAGTTCGGGTCGTCATTGGCAACCTTCTACGAACAGCCAGGATTGAATGCCTATCAAAACCTAATCTCGACTTGCTTCTAGCTTTGCGTTGCTCGCCTCCCCTCCTTCGCACGCAATCTGCTCCACCGCGGCCTCAACAGCTGAGTGGCTCCGATTTCATCATTCTGCTTTCATCATTCATCATTCCGCACGCTGCCCTACAATGGTTCGATCATGAAGAGTACCTTCGAACAGATCCGCATCTCGCTCGCATCCGCCTATCCCTTGACACTGCTCGTAAGCCAAGAGGAGGAACGTCTGCAGCGTCTGCTGCAACGTTTCGCAGAGAAGGCGCGTCCCGAACCGTTGAACCTTGCGGTGTGGAACTGCGTGGACGGTTTTGTCGAGGGAGGTCCCGAGGGACTCGATGACCCCATGGCGGCACTCAATTGGGTCGCGAGCGATGCTCCCCGCGGGATGTACATGTTCAAGGACCTGGGCGAGTACCTCAACGATCGCAAATTAGTACGCCGCATCCGCGATACTGCTATGAAGATTCGCGGCAGTGGCCGCTATCTTTTCCTGCTCAGCCACACAGCCGAACTCCCGGGAATTCTCAAGCCTCTGACCTATGTCGTAATCTCGCTTTTCCCGGATGAGTCCGAGATTCTTCAATTGGTCAACACCCTGGTTCCCAAAGAAAAGACCGACCCCTCTCTCACCCACCGCCTTGTGACGTACCTGAAGGGGATGAGTCTGACCGAGGTGGAGCACCTGTTGCGTCGCCTCATCGGACCCCAAACGACTTTGAATGACGAGTTCTTCCGTGCTGTGCTGTCGGAGAAGGAACAGATCACGAGAAAGGAAGGCATTCTCGAATTCGTTCCACCGGACGAGAGTCTGGGCCAAATCGGCGGCCTCGATCAGCTCAAGGATTGGGTGGCGGAACGGGAAGGATTGTACTCGCAAGAAGCTCAGAAGAAGGGTCTCCCTGCTCCCAAGGGTGTGCTGCTGATGGGTATCTCCGGTTGCGGAAAGAGTCTCGCAATCAAAGTCATTGCGAAGGAATGGCAGCTTCCACTATTTCGGCTCGACATGAATTTGGTTTTTGCCGGCGTACATGGCTCAGCAGAATGGGTGTTTCACCGCGCTCTGGATGCTGTCGAATCGCTGGCTCCGGCGGTACTGTGGATCGATGAGATCGAAATGGGTATCGGCAGCTACTCCGACGGTGACACCGGCTCCACTGCGCATATTTTCTCGACTTTCTTGACATGCAGGAGCACCGCAACCCGGTCTTTGTCGCCGCCACAGCAAACAGGATCCACCTTCTTCCCGCGGAGATTATTCGCAAAGGGCGTTTCGATGAGGTGTTCTTCATCGACCTCCCCAACGAAGAGGAGCGAAAGGAAATCCTCAGCATTCACCTTCAGAGGAACAACCTCGATCCCGCGAGCTACGACCTGATTCTCCTGTCATCGGCAACCCGGGCCTGGAACGGCGCCGAGATCGAGCAGGCTGTTGCATCCTCTCTGATCACCGCCCATGCCGCAGATCGTGAGATGACACAGAATGATTTACTAAGAGGGTTCGGCAAGATAGTGCCCCTCTCTCGCACGATGGATGAACAGATCAAGACGATTCGATCCTGGGCGCGAACCCGAGCGCTCCCGGCAACCCGTACGATACAGCCGGAGATGTAGGGCAAATCGCTCAACCTTCCATATGGAGAGGACCATGAGTTCGCCACTCAGCAACACAGAGTTCGACAGCGAATGGCTGATCAACCAGGTAGCCCACGCGCTCCGCAACCCGCTCTTTGCAGCCCAGATGCAGGTGCAGGCGATGATGTTCAAGGTTGGGGAACAGGCCGAATTGACTGGCCCCGCACAAGTACTGAACAGCCAGTTGGAACGACTCGGCACGATGATCGACGACATGTTGCTCTTCGGCCGCCCAGTACAACTTGACCTCAAAAGGGAATCAGCGGACTCACTAATTCGCGAGGCAGTGGCCGAAGCATATTCCGTGGGGGACTTCGGCGAGACCGAGACGAAGATTTCCATCACCCCAAATGTCGAGGTGGTCACCTGTGACCGCAGAGCGCTCACCACTGCGCTGTCTCGTGTTTTGGTCAACGCGTTCCAGCATTCTGAGCCTCCACACAGGGTTGAAATTCAGGTCGCCGACGACGGCACGAATGCCACGATTGAGATTCGCGATGCGGGCGAAGGTATGACGACTGAGATGCTGGAGAACGCAACTTTGCCGTTTTACCCGCAGCACAGTGGCCGTGCTGGTCTTGGTCTTGCTATCGCCCAGAAGCTGCTCATCGCCCACGGTGGGGCACTGCAGCTGAGGTCCACAATCGACGAGGGAACGACAGTGCGTTGCGTCATCCCGTCCGTTGAGACCAGCCGAGTAATCACTTCGTGAAGACTGCTCAGATTGTCGTTCAACCGGGCTTCGCGGATCAGCGCCTCGACCAGTTCCTGGCTGCCGCAACGACACTGTCTCGCCGCAGGGCTAGGCTGCTGATCGGCGAGGGTAAGGTACAGCTCAACAGACGTTTGACTAAGGTTGCTTCACGAATGGTCGAGGCAGGTGATGTGGTGCTCGTCGCAGACGATGGCGTCGTATCTGCGGCAGATCATGAAGGCACGATTCAACAAACTGCACTCATCTTCGAGGATCGATGGCTGGTTGCGGCAAATAAACCGGCCGGTACTCTTTCACAGTCGAGTGAGCACTCACGCCCAGGCGAGCTGGCCCTGAACGAGCGACTTCTGATCGAACGTGCCAAGCTCGCAGGAAAGAGACCGTTTCTTCGCCTTGTTCACCGACTTGACCGGATTGCGAGCGGCGTGCTCCTTTTTGCTTGTCACCCTAATGCCCTCAAGGGTCTGGCTCGTGCATGGCAAGAGGGCTCGGTCACACGGGACTATCTCGCGCTAGTGAGCGGAGAATCCTCAATTGATACCTCAGTAATCGACGCGCCCATCGCCCGCGACCGAGACCATTACTGGCGGTTTCGCACAGCGCCTCACGGAAAACTTGCTCGTACCAGGGTCTGCAAGCTACACAGTTACGAAAACGGATTCAGTTTGGTCGCCTGTCGCCTGCTGACGGGCCGTACGCATCAGGTGCGGGTTCACCTCAGCGCGATTGGGCACCCATTAGTGGGCGATGGTCTTTACGGTGGCGAGTCACACAGCGATTTCCGACGTCCCCTACTCCATGCCTGGTCTCTCGAACTCAAACACCCAGTTGAACGGGGGCGCGTACGTATAACGGCTCCGTTGCCGGAGAGGCTTATAGACGGATTGCCTGAGCAGGTGCGGGAGAGACTTTCGCCAGAAAGGCTGAGTGAAATGATGAAATCGGATCAGGCAGAAGGGGCTGGCTAGTGGGCGTCATCGGTTCCACCGATGAACGGCCACACGTTATGATGAAAAATGAGCGCCGGTCGGGAAGATACCCGGCGGGCACGCCGGATCGCCTTTCGCCTGTCATGGCATAGCGCTTGTCGCGAAGCCGGATCCCACGCAGCCCCCTGGTTCAGTGGTCGCCGATTTCCTGCCAAAGATCTAGTCCCAGCTTTGAATACAGCTCACTCAAGCGATGAATCGGTAGTCCCACGACCGTATGCGGTGAACCCTCGACCGAGGACACAAAGAGCCCACCGATGCCCTGGACCCCGTACGCGCCAGCTTTGTCCATTGGCTCACCGGACGAAACGTACCAAGAGATCTCGGTATCCGTCATTGGTCGGAAGGTGACCATCGTGGAATCGACAATGACCTCGTGCTTCGCGCCGACTGCCATCGCCATTGAAGTGTGGACGGCGTGCGTGGTTCCAGCCAGCAGCCGCAGCATTCTCTCGGCGTCGTCGGCCGATGTGGGCTTCCCAAGGATCTGACCATCGATTGCTACAACAGTGTCTGCGGAGATCACTGGTAAATCGTGGCCATGAGCTGCAATTGCCTGAGCCTTAGTCGTCGCGGCTCGACGCGCGTATGCGACAGGATCTTCATCGGGATACGGCTCTTCGTCGATATCGGGCACCAAAATTGTGAAATCGAGACCAATCAAGCGCAGCATGGCTCGGCGACGCGGCGATCCGCTTGCGAGTATCACGCGAGGATTGTCAGTTTGTACGTGTTCCTGATCAGTGTTTGATGGCGCATCTATCATGCGCGTAACAATAGCGTATTCGGCCACGGATAGATGTCGATGCGGAATTCCCCTTCGAGGCTATTCACTGGACGCAGCGCAGCGGATTCCGGTGCCTTTCCCGGCAGTTGCGGGGTCAAGGGGAGAGCGGTCAGAGATTCGTGCTCGCGAGCCGAAATCTGAGAAGGCCCCACCACGCACAACACGTTCGTCCTTGACATCGTCTCCGGTGAGTTGATTCCACGGCCTTCCGTCACGTGTTGCACCGAGAAAACTCGGATGGTAGCGGTCCTCAACCCATTCGGAAGCGTTTCCTACAATGTCTACGATTCCCCAACGATTCGCGACAAAACTCCCGTTTGGTGCTGTGGCCGGCCACTGATCACCCTCGCTCAATCCATAGCCGTTGAGGAGTCCGGTGTCCCAGTTGTTTCCCCAAGGGTAGAGGTGGCGTTCTCCAGCGCGTGCAGCTCTTTCCCACTCTGCCTCTGTGAGCAGCCTTTTCTCAGCCCATGCGCAGTATTCACGCGCCTGGTACCAGGTCACACCAACTACAGGGTGGCCTGCCAACCGTGGGTTTCCGAGCGATCCGACGGGACTGTCAAGGACACATCCACCGGCATTGACGCAACGCTGAAACTCAGCATTCGAAACCTCGGCCCGATCGATCCAAAAACCCACAACCTCTACCGCATGGTTCGGACCTTCGTCCGGGGAAGCCAATTCATCCCCTGGAATCCAGCCCATCATGTATTTCCCGGGCGGAACCCACACCATGGTCCGGCCGTCCCCGGGCCACGTTCTCTTCTCTCCGGGCAGGCGCACAAGGGCACGCCTCAGACGAGCAATCTCGCGGTCTGTCGGTTGGATCTGCTGCGCAGCAGCCAGATGTTCGGCCGCAGCGATCTCGTCACCACGTTCTTGGAGTTCAAAACCAATTTGACGAAGTTGTCGCACAGCCCGCCTCTTCACTTCGACAACTCGAAAAACGAGTTCTCCCCTGCCGGCAAGAGCCGACCGAAATACACCGAAATTGTTGATGAGGTCATCGAAGCGTCCACTGACGGCGGCTTCCAAGAGGTCGTTTTCAAGCCTCTTGACCAATCCCAGCGCGACGAGATCCTGCGGGTCTCCTACCAGAAGAGACACAGCCGCTGGAAGCGCTTCCCACGCCCTGCCCTCCAACACCAACCAAGTCACAGATCGTCGAGCGAGGTAGGTTCGGTCTGTAGAATCAAGGCTGTTCGCGGCCAGCACCCAGCCCCCGATCGAAATCGGGTGATAGACCCTGTCCCCAAGAGCGAGAAGGGTAGCGACGTTTACCGACCGCTCGAAGATACCTACAGTTCGAAATCCGACATCATCGGCCCAATAGTCGGGTTCTTCCCAAGTCCGTGACGATACCCGCGAGAGTTCGATCGACCGTCTCCAAGAGCCACCACGCAACACCCGGCCGAGCCCTTCACCCTGGTATGGGCGACCATCGTCAGGCAGGGAGGACAACCGTTCCAAGTAGGGATCTTGGCACCACTCCCAGACGTTTCCAGCCATGTCAAAGAGATTCCAACCGTTTCGCGAAAAGGATCCAACAGGCGCAGCGCGTTCAAACCGGTCGACTCCAGTCGATCCAAATGTGTTGGCGCGCGTACGGTATCTTGCCTCTCCCCATGGATAGCGACGATCTGTCCACTGCCCACGAGCAGCTCGCTCCCACTCCGCTTCACTAGGCAGGCGCCGACCAGCCCAGGCAGCGTAGCTACGGGCATCTGTCCAGTTGACTCCGACGACGGGTTCGCTGCCCCGTTGTCGGTCATCGTAGGCGACTCGCACACGAGGTGGCTCACAGCGTTCTGTCTCCACGCAACGGCGATAGCGATCGTTGGTGACCTCCGTTCGCTCGATCCAGAATCCGTTGACGGTGATCCAACGCAAAGCTCGCTCGTCGTCATGACAGTTTCGGTCACCTGTCGTGCAACCGATCTGATAGCGCAATGGGGGCTGCCACACGAGTTCGGCACTATCGAACGGTGAGACCCACACCTCGCCGGGCTCTGGCTGCGCCGGCGGTAGGAGGAGATCCCGAAGTTGTTCCTCAAGCTCACTGTCGAGATGATAGTAGCCGGCTAGCACCCAAGCAGCTCCGGCTCGCGCGGGGTTAGTTGTGGAGCGCGAACCGTAGCGTTCAAGTTCCAGGGACACGCTGCGGCTCAATGCATCTACTCGTTGCCTCCCATCTTCAAGAGGACCCACAAGGTCGAAGTAGACCTCCATGAGCGCGTGTACTGCCCTGAGGTTGCCTGCTCTCGCTTCTGCACGAACTGATTCTTCAGCATCGCTGAGTACTCTCAGCGATGCTGCGCCAGCTCGCCCGTTCTGAAAATCATCTACCGCCTCGGGCAGTTGGCTCCAGGGCCCACCCCAAGCGTTGACAGACGCTGCCCCTGCTACCACCATGCTGGTAACTCGAATCATCGCGAGGAAGCGTCGCCGAAAACACATACTGGTAATGAATTGTAACGTCGTTTTTGCGTCCGGGTTACTACCTCGGGTCTGTTGTAGGGCAACAGTTCATACACAACCACCGCGGAACCGGGGGAGTTCGAGCTACACTGCACTGGTGGTTCACGACGCGAGAGAGATTGAATATTACCGGCAGATCGAGGATCTGTTCGCGACCTTGAGGGGAACCCCGCATATTCTGTCACCAAAGGACTTTCAACTCCTTCGCACATGGTGGACGTGCGACGTACCGTTGACAGCTGTAATGGCGGGCATGTCCGAGGTGTTTCTGCACCATCGGGAACGCCAGGAAAAGACACCAATCGTCTCTCTTTCGTATTGCCGGCACGCCATCGAGCGTCATGCCCGACGGCTGGCGGAAGCTGCAGTAGGTATCGGTGAACAGGGCGATGTCACTCCGGGCGAAGACGAAGATCGCAGTGAACTCATCGCCGAACTCACCACAACGCTGCGAGACCGGCAGGGCGATCTTGCTGACGAAGAGCCGGATGCGGCACAAGTTGTTGCTCGCATAGCCGACCAGCTCGAGCGGGTCGGCGATCTCCCATCAGATCAGCTCGAGGAGCATCTGTACGGTCTCGAACAGGCTCTGCTTTCAGGCTGTCTCGATGCTTTGACTCCCTCAACGAGAGAGACAGTCGAAAATGCAGCCCGCAATCGCGCTCAAGCCAGTGGCGCAACCGGAGAAAGTCTGGACCGCACGTTACGGGCGATGTTGGACCGCGAGGTTCGTCGCCACCTGAACCTTCCCCGCTTGGAACTGGTATGACGACTCGGCTCAAAATCGATCGACTGATTGGCGGTGGTCGCGGCCTGACCCATCACGAGGGTTGCCCGTGGATGGTCAGCGGCGCTTTGCCCGGAGAGACGGTCGACGTGACCACAGGTCGCCGCAAGGGCAAGGTCCAGTTTGCTGCAACGCAGCGTGTGGTCTCTGAACCTCACACCCTGCGAGAGGAAGATGCCTGCCCCCACTCCGACACTTGCGGAGGCTGTGATTGGGCCCATGTCAAGATCTCATCCGGTGCGTCTCTGAAAGCCGAGGTCGCCGCCGAAGCGGCACGCGGCTTCCCGGGCCTTGCCGAGCGACTCCGCGAGTCAAGGGTGACATCCTCTGCTCAGCGAGCTCGTCTGAGGGCAAGGTTGCACTGGGACCCGAAGCAGCGGCGGCTCGGATTCTATTCACCCAGCAGTTGGACGGTCTCAGAAATTTCCGAATGCCGGGTCATCTCTCCGACACTTATGGACACTGTCCCTCAGTTTGAAGCCGCACTCACGTCACGCTGTCCAGCGCCTGTAGACGTCGAATGGCTGGAGAAACTCGACGAAAGCAGCGCAGTGTTTGCATTGAGGCCAGGTCGCAATGGGCCCAAGATAGTCGAGAAGGACTGGATACCAGATTCTGCGCAGGTCAATAATCTGATCATCGGCGGCTTCGCTCTCGATTCGTCCGGCAACCGAACGATCGGGTGGGGATCAGCAAAGATCAC
This sequence comes from bacterium, assembly GCA_024229275.1. Taxonomy (GTDB): domain Bacteria; phylum Acidobacteriota; class Thermoanaerobaculia; order Thermoanaerobaculales; family Sulfomarinibacteraceae; genus JAAESQ01. Next base: position 33,286 of record JAAESQ010000213.1, read on the forward strand.
GATGGACCTTCCCTTCCCGCTGACGGTCCCAATCGGAGCGTTTTTTCAGGGCAACAGATTTCTCGTTCGCTGGCTCTTTGAGCTCATCGAACAACTTGTCGGTGCGGATCCTTTGCCGACATGGGATCTTCACGCTGGAGTCGGTCTATTGGGTGCCGCCGCCCTCCATGTATCCAATCGACCACTTGTCGCCGTAGAGCCGTTTCGGCCAGCGGCTGAAGCTGCACGCAGCAACCTTCCCTCTGCCGAGGTCGTGGTCGGAGACACTGCTGAGACGTACCTATCCAGTGTCCCAAACCTCGATTCCGAAGCCGTTGTCATTACCGATCCTCCCCGAGCAGGACTGAGCAAGCAACTCCGCTCTCAGCTGATCGCGTGGGCGCCCCGGCGCATCATAATGTTGGCCTGCGACCCCGCCACCTGGGCGCGTGATACTGCCGAACTGCTCGCCAATAACTATGAGCTTACGCATCTCGAACTCGCGGACCTCTTTCCTTCCACCCATCACGTAGAGGTCATTGCCCTGCTCGAAAGATGCTGAGCACGGGCAGCGTAGCGGTCCTCCGGCCACTCTGGTTCTGGGCCACGGGAGTAGGGCTGGGAATCATCGGTAGCTGGTTCGTCACGAGCCCTGGTGCTCCCTGGGTTCACACTCTGCTTGTGTTCTTCGGCGTTGCCGCAACTGTGGTTGCCGTTTCGCGGCGATGGAAGGCTATCGGAATCTTCCTCGCAGCCGGCCTTGCCCTTGGAGCCGGGCGCGGACTTACCACTCAGAGCCGACTTCAAGATCTGGGAGAGCTTGCCGCAGGACAGAGCTCCAATATTCGCATTGAAGCCACCTTGAGAGATGGCTGGAGCGACAGTCGGTGGGGGGCTCGAAGCGAAGTCATTATCAGGTCGGCAAACCGTCGGGAGATCAGTGTTGATCTTCCCCGCCGCTGTCGCATTGAGGTTCGTGGAGACCCTCGAATCTCTGAGCTGCCGAGCCCAGGAACGCGCTTCAGCTCGCTCGCTCGATTGCGGGGAACGCCGGATCTCCCCCTACTGGTCATCAGCTCCTCTCGTCTGCTGCACCTGGAAGGCTCGCCCGGCGGACTACCGATGATTCGTCAGACTCTTGTCGAAAAGCTCTTCCAGGCTGCGGGGACGAATGTTTCCCGTATCCGGTCCGCCGAACTCGCATGCGCGTTAAGTCTCGGGAGACGCAATGAACTGCCACAGAGCCGGGTCGATCAATGGCGTCGCTCCGGGCTGGGTCATATGCTCGCTGTCAGCGGTCTTCATGTCGGCCTAGTTGCAGGTCTTTTGTGGTTGACGCTGACAGCTCTTGGCACCTCTCCGAAGGCAACTCGATTGGCGATGATGGTCGCCGTGCCGGCATACGCCGCCGTCGCGGGAGCGTCTCCATCTGCGCTCCGCGCGGCGATCATGATCATGATCTATCTTGGCGCTCGCCTTCTCGGGAGAACGCTTCTTCCGCTCGCTGCGATCCTTTTAGCCGGCACTGGCATGCTGCTGGCGGACCCGACTTTGATCGCCAACGTCGGTTTCCAGCTCACTGTCCTCGTAACAGCAGCTATCATCCGCTGGGCGCCTGCTCTGGCCAACCTGATACCTGGCCCAAGACGTCTTGGCCTTGCGATAACAGTGCCTATCGTGGCTCAGCTCGCCGCTGCGCCGATGGCTGCTCTGCACTTTCGCCGAGTAATTCCTCTGGCCGCAATCGCCAATATTCTCGGACCGTTCTGCCTGACTCCGGCATTGCTTCTATCTCTCGCGGCAGCGTTTGTTGCGTTGCTCTCGCCTTCCGCAGCGGCCGTTCTCCTGGACGGCGTCACGGTCTTGCGGCACCTTTTCATAATGCTCGGAAGCATAGGAGGGTCGCTCGAATCGGTAGTTGCCACACCATCGCCTTTTGTCATTGCTAGCCTCGTACTATTCGGCTGGCTGGCGCTGCAGTCGCGGCGTTTGGGCCAAGTCGGTGGCATCCTATGGTTTGCGACAACAGTGTTCATCACAACAACCGGCTACCTTCCGCGACCTGCCATCGACCAGATCTCGCTGGTTCCAGTTTCGGACGGATTATCCGCCTATATCTCGTCAACCGAAACGTCATTGCTCTTCGACACGGGCAGTTCACCGCGTCAGGTTGTCGAGCTGCTGACGGATATCGGAACTCGAAAGATCGACACCCTGGTTTTGAGCCACCTCGACAGCGATCATATCGGCGGTGCGATTGAGGTAATCTCTCGGTTTCGTCCGCGGACCCTTATCGTGCCGCAATGGGCCTTGGGAGACTCCACCGGCGTCCCCCTACTTCGCGTGGCAAGAGCAGCCGGCGTACGTTTAGTGCCTGCGGTGTCGGGTCTGGCGACATCCCTCGATGCGTCAGGCACTCGGCTCGAATTCCTCTGGCCTCCGATGGATTCCGGCTTCGGTTCAGGAAACGAGTGTTCACTGGTGGCTCGCGTCCTGCTTTCCGGCAGTTCGCTAGTGCTCTCAGGCGACATCGACGCCAGGATCGAGTCTCGGATCCTCACCCGCAGTGACGTCGCGTGCGACATCCTAGTGGTTGCCCACCATGGAAGCCGGAACTCGTCATCGCCCGCTTTTCTCACCGCAGCAAGACCACAACTGGCGCTGATCCCGGCGGGAGAACGAAACCTGCACCATCATCCGAGCCCAGTTGTTCTCCAGCGACTTGACGACCTGGACATCGCCTATCGCTATCCAGCACGGGATGGCTGGTGTGGCGCACAACGCGATCCCGGTGGCTGGAGGGTTTTCCCGTGATGTGGAACACTCACGAACAGTGCCAAAGGCTGTGTTCAATCCTGCAGACTAGAGTTCCTCCGGTGGGCGTGTGAAAATGCGCAGCAATGAACATAGATACCTCAGATCCATGCGCTGAATCCGGCGCATCCCGGAAACCGCTACTCGTCATAGTGGGTCCAACCGCATCGGGCAAAACCTCTCTTGGTTTTAAGGTCGCACAGCGTTTGGACGGCGAGGTTGTGTCTGCCGATGCCTTCTCCGCGTACCGTGGCTTGAACATCGGAACCGATACTCCCGACGCCACGACTCGTGCGGCAATTCCGCATCACTTGATCGACATTGTGGATCCTGAAGAGCGATATTCGGCTGGAGACTTTGCACCTCTGGCTGATGCCGCCATCTCGTCAATCTGGGCTCGCAAGCGCACGCCAATTGTGGTGGGAGGGACACACTTCTACATACGAGCACTGCTCATGGGATTGTTCCCCGCCCCGCCACGGGATCCTCAGGTGTCAGCCCGTCTACAGTCCGAATGGGATGAGAATCCGCGGGCTGTCGTGAGCAGGCTCAGTTCCATCGACCCGATTGCAGCATTGAAGATCGGCGCAAATGACCGACAGAGAATCTTGCGAGCCCTCGAGGTTTTTGAGACAACTGGAACCTCAATCTCAGACCATCGATCAGGTCACACCAGATCGCCGAGATATCGCGCTCTGATGCTTGCTCCTGAACGAGATCGCACAGCCCTCTATGCTAGAATCGATGAGCGCGTCGAAAGGATGTTTGCTGCGGGCTTGGTGGAGGAAGTGGAGAGCCTTCTCGTGGCAGGTGTGGCTCCCGATTCCCACGCCTTCAAGGCGATTGGGTATCGAGAGATCGTAACTATGCTGCGCGGTGAGACAGACACAGAAACCACCAAGGCACAGATCAAACATGCCAGTCGTCGACTCGCAAAGCGTCAGATCACGTGGCTTCGGCAAATTTCCGAAGCGGCATTTCAGTGGGTTCCACCAGCCGAATGCGGGGGTGTCGACGAGGCGCTCACGTTGTGGAAAGAACACTGCAGGGGAAACGAGGCGACATGAACAAACCCGCCAGCAGCACAATCAACATTCAGGATCCGTTCTTTTATCAACTTCGCAAAGAAGCTCGAGCTGTGCACGTCTACCTGGTCAGCGGCAAACGTCTTACTGGTGTGATTCGGCGCTTCGATCGGTACGCCATCGTGCTCGAGAATAGTGGACAAGAACAGCTAGTCTACAAACATGCCATTGCCAGCATTATGCCAACGTCGTCGTACTCAAGCCCTCAACGCGACGAGGCGCGATAGCAGCACAGAAGCACTATGTTATACCTCGGCACCGGCCCTGAATCTCCTGAAACAGGGGCAGTGCAGAGAAACACTATGTCTGGGTCACGAGAGATTGCTTTGATTTCAAAAAGAACTCGGCTTCGTACAGAACGGCTCCTCACCGCTACTGCAATTGCCATCATGTTGACCGGTTGTGCGACCACGGTTCGGGACAGCGGAACAAGCACAAGGATTCCGTGGCCGTCCCCTGCGAGCGGACCAGGCCGTCCGACCATCGACTCTACTCCCGAGCATGCTGTAACTCGCGGCTATTCCGAACTCGCGGAAGGTCGCACTCAGAAGGCACGTAGCCTAGCTCTGAAGGCAAGCGGCACAGCGCAAGGTGACCTTCTAGAACATCAGATTGGCCTCTCTCAGGGCGCATCGAATCTCGTCCCCGCCATTCAGGAGATCGCAGACGAGCACCCCTCTTACGCGGCAGTTTGGATCACGCTCTCGTTTGCAGCAGAACGTGAGCAGTTGGAGGCGACCGCGCTGGAGGCAGCGCGAGCGGGAGCACAATTATGGCGTACCGGACGCTGGAAAGACCGGGTCACAGAACTCGAGAATCGTTGGGTGATCACCCGGCTTGAGTCGGCTTCTCAACTTCTCGATGCCGGAGAGTCTGAGCAAGCACTCGAGACTGTCGACCTGGCGTTGGAGCTTCAACCCGACCTACGCGAGGGGCAGCTGCTCAAGGCACGAACCATGATCGAGTTGGGAAGGGCCGATGACGCCGAGATCCTGCTGGCTACTCTCGGCGGCGATACTGAGGCGACCTGGCTTGCCGGGCGCATCGCAGAGGAGCGTAACGACTGGCTCACCGCGATGGACCTGTACGAATCCCTTCCCGAGGATTTCCCGGGGCTGTCTGACGCTCTTCATCGGGCCAGAATCAACTGGCGCATCCAGCATCTCCCGCCATATGTACAGAAGGCAATGGCTTCCGAGGAACTCAACCGCGAGGAGTTGGCGGTCCTTCTGGTCGCGCTGGCTCCCGATGCGGAGATGGTCGGATCGAGACCCATTCCAGTCCTTCCCGACATCGTAGATCTCGAGACTCAGCGTGAAATCCTCACAGCTGTACGCACCGGTCTGATCGAAACCGATCCTTTGGAACCTCGGTTTGATCCCTCCCGCACTGTGAATTCGGTGCAGCTTCAAGCTTCGGCTATGCGGCTCGCAGAACTCGTCGGGACCCAATCCCCGATGTGGTGTAACGACTCTCCAGACATGGTAAGCTCCAGCTGTATCAGCGTGCCAGAAAAAATCTCAGGGCAGTTCGTGGTTTCCCTGATTGTTGACCTGATACGGGAGCGCGTGCAATGACCGAACGTCTTCTACAGCTCTTGGCCGGGGTCGAGCTCTTTTCTGAACTCGACTCAGATGATCTTGCCAAGGTCGTCACCGTGGCTCAGCTACGGCCGGTAGCCAAAGATGTGACTATTTTTCACGCCGGTGATCCAGCAGACGCTGTGTTCGTAGTAGCCAGCGGCAAGGTCAAGATCGTCGTCACTTCTTCTGACGGCAAGGAATTCATACTCACCGTTCTCGGCGCCGGCCAAGTCTTCGGGGAAATGGCACTACTTGAGTCGGCACCCCGCTCGGCGACAGTGACAACTGCGACCGCGGTCGAACTCCTGGTCATCAATCGCCAAGATTTTCACCACCTTCTGTCCACCGCCCCTTCGATCAGCCGCAATCTACTGGCAATCCTGTCGCGTCGACTCAGACGAGCCAACTCGAAGATGGAATCTCTTGCCTACATGGACGTGGCGGGCCGACTTGCACGCTACCTCCTCGATCTGGCTCGGGATCACGGCCAGCAACTGGGGAACGGCTGGGTGGTGGTTCGCCGTCCGACGCATTCCGATATCGCTCACTCCATAGGAACCAGTCGAGAAACCGTTTCTCGACTGATCAATGAGTTCGAGGACAGCCTCGGCCTCGTCAACAAGGGCAAGTACACGTATATCCGCGAATCCCTGCTGGGTTAGCCTGCACATCTCACCAATTCCTACTGCGACGACCGATACACCCCGCCATGTCATGCTTTTCGCAACTAGCCCTTCACTCCCCTTTCAGATACATTCCCACCCGGAGGACGGCAGATGACGTCAGAGCTGCGCCTTTTCAATACCATGACTCGCCGATTGGAAGCCTTTGAGTCGATCGATGAGGGGCACGCACGCCTCTACACCTGCGGGCCTACGGTCTACGACTACTCGCACATCGGCAACTTGCGGACGTTTCTTTTCGAAGACATTCTGCGCCGGACGCTGAAGCTGTTCGGCTTTCAGGTAACTCAGGTGATGAACCTGACCGATATCGACGACAAGACTATCCGTGGAGCCAACGAGGCCGGCAAGACACTGCGCGACTACACCGATGCCTATATCGAGGCGTTCTTCGAGGACCTCGAAACCTTGCGCATTGAAAAGGCCGAACACTATCCACGCGCCACGGACTACGTCGATCAGATGGTCGACCTCGTCAAGTCCCTCGAGGACAAAGGCCACACCTATCGATCCGAGGGATCGATCTACTATCGCATTAGCACCTTTCCCGAATACGGCAAGCTCTCCGGAATCAAACCGGAGGAAAACCTTGCTGGCGCCAGAGTCGACTCGGACGAGTATGAAAAAGAAGACGCTCGGGACTTTGTTCTGTGGAAGGCGGCAAAAGAAGGCGAACCGTCCTGGGACACTGATCTCGGAAAAGGACGGCCGGGATGGCACATCGAGTGTTCAGCAATGTCCTCCACTCTCTTGGGAACGACATTCGACATCCATTCAGGTGGCGTGGACAACATCTTTCCACACCACGAGAATGAAATCGCTCAGTCAGAAGGTGCTAGCGGACAGTCGTTTGCGAGATTCTGGCTACATGCGGAACACCTCGTCGTCGAGGGCGAAAAGATGGCGAAGTCGAAAGGCAACTTCTTCACTCTTCGGGATCTCATCAAAAAGGGATTCGACCCGCTGACCGTGCGCTATCTTCTACTATCCGTGCCGTACCGGCAGAAGCTCAATTTCACGTTTGACGGTTTGCATGCCGCGGCACAGGCGGTCGAACGTCTGACCAACCTCCGCCGCCGGCTCGACCACAATCCAACTGTAGATGGCGCCGGAAAACTGTCCCTGCAGGATGTCGACTCCTGCGGCGCCGATTTCCGCGCAGCGATGGCTGACGACCTCAACACCGCTCGCGGCGTTGCTGCTCTGCACAACCTTTGCCGCTTGGTGAATACCGCTCTGGATGAGGGTGGAATATCACAGGACGCCATGCTTCGGATCGAAAGCGTGCTCGGCGAAATCAACTCGGTGCTTGACATCGTACCCACCGCCGCTGAGGGGGCTGGAGATGGCGACACCGAAATCGACGACCTGGTTGCGGCACGCACCGCGGCACGAGCCGCGAAGGATTTTGCTCAAGCTGACACAATCCGGGACAAGCTCACAGAGTTGGGGATAGTCGTTGAGGATACTCCGCACGGGCCGGTTTGGAGACGAACAAAGTAGTTTCTCGTGGCGTCAAGCCACTAGAAACTGCTTTACGGGACGAACGGCTATGCGGGGCGGACGGCTATACGTAATAGTTGCACTGTGACAGGTCGTCATCGTCATCGTCATCGTCATCGTCATCGAAACATGGCACTTCAGAAGTGACAGGCCCAAAGGTTTGGAACCACGAAGCTCACGAAGAACGCGAAGGAAGACGCAAAGAAAAAAGTGAGCGGTTCTTTGAACCGCAAATTACCCTTATTCCTACTAACTATTCACTTTTCACTATTAACTTCCGCCGTTTCCCAGTCCTGCCGCATAGCCGTCCGTCCCGTCCGCCCCGCATAGCTCCTTCAGCGTAGTAACTCTGAGGGAGCGACGAGATCAGCTCCTCTACCCGGCAGGGTTGGGAGTTCTCGCTCGAGTACCCTGACTGTCGATGCGGTGTAGTGCCCAATCGCGAGAGCTGAGCCTTGACTTCGAGCTCGATAAATCGCCTCTTCGAGCTGCGACAGGATTGCTCTTTCCGATTTCTGGTTGTCAAGAAAGACATGCCGCCGTCCGGCTTTGACTCCCTGATAGCGAGCGGCCTCCTCAGCGACTGTTCGGACAGTTGTCCGTGAGTCGATAAAACCCATTCCTCGCGCACCGAGTTCCTGCATGATCCATGTCATGGTCTTCAGGTCTGCAGTCGCCCTAGACCCCATGTGATTGTTCACGCCCACCGCATGGGGGATATTGTTCAAGGCAGTGTGCACAGATGTTCGGATCTCCGCTTCGCTCTGCGACACCAGAATCGCGCCCGGTCCCGGGTCGTTCTTGGGATAGCCGACCGGTTCCATCGGCAAGTGCACCCAGATTTCATGTCCCGCACGATGCAGCTTCGTTGCGGTCTCTGCGGAATAGGGCAAAAAGGGCAGAATGGCTACGCCGACTTCTGGAGCGAGGGCCTCCGTAACCTCCAGGAGGTCGGTATTCTGTCCGGCGTCGTCGAGCAGTATCGCGAGCCGTCCTCTCCGAGATGGAGCAAGTTTAGGACGCGGAGTAGCCGTCGGTTCAGGCGCCGGCGTCGCCGTAGGAATCTCAACCACGATCGGTGCGGGTGTAGCGACAGCAAGACGTAAATCGAGCGCTTCAACACCAAGATCGATACGCAGGCGCACGTCGTCACTTAGTGACCCGGCCGGAGTCAGCGATGTCGGCGCCTGACGCACAGCAGCGGCCGCAATAACGTCATCCTGCAGCTGATCTCGGAGTGAAGCGTTTTCGAGTTCCACCCGCCAGCTTCGCACGAATACACCGTCCACTTTGCGAATCTGTGAATCCGCTTCGATTGAACGCTCGTTCACACCACGTTCAGTCGCAAGTTGACGAATCACGTCACCAAAATCTGCCGATACGTCTTTCGATCCGACGACATCCTCGCCCGAACCACACATCAATGTGGAGATGACAATGGTCAACAAAAGGACGACACCCCCAAGAATGGGGAGCAGGCGATAGGCCCGCTTGAGCAACTTCTCGTTCTTGCTCTTCTTGCGCGTCATGCGGCAGCGTCGAGGCGTTCTCTCACCATCGAAAGCGCCTTTTCAAGGATGGGGTCGGTTCCTTCCTCAGCATCTCGAGCATCGACCTCCTGGTCTGGTTCGACACCATTCTTGGTAATCGGCTGTTCGTCCTCACGTAACCAATGGCCTACCGGCAACCAAAGGTGCAAATCTCTGTCATGAATGAGTCGCATGTGATGAGCCAGACCGAGGGTCTTACTGCCGACGAGCGAGGCTCCAGAGCGCTTCAGCGCATCGGCGAGAATCTCTCCCACACCCTGAGTGTTGTGGTTGACCAAGACGATCGGCGAGACGCCGCCGAGTCTGTCCTGGGTCGCGGAGTACACTTTCTCGCCGGCGCGACGACCGCGCCACTGGGCCAAGACACCCTCCTGGGCGAAGAGATCTGCGACTCTGATTGCCTCGTCTTCAAAACCCCAAACCAAGTCTCTCAGGTCGAGAATGATCGGCCGTTCGTCGGTCAGAAGATCGCGTACGTTCTTTGACGTACCGATGGCAAGGTGGGTCAACTTGATTGCGTTGACACCCTCCTCATCCACAATCTCGGGTGCCGACGGCTTCCAAGACGCAGGCGTCAGCACAACTTCACGGCGCTCGTCGACCTGTCGATCGAGGACCGTGAGGGTGACTTCCTTGCCGTCCTTTTCTTTTTCCATGAGATCTAGACGGATCTGCCACAAGGGTCGACCGCGGGTGTTGGCACCGTCGATCAACTCAATGACTTCCCAGCTCTCGAGACCCGCACCCGCGGCGGGTGATCCATCGATTTTGGCCCGCACCGCAGCCGAGCCGAGGCGGATTCCGAGCACAAGTCCGAAGGGAGGATTCGCTGCCAGAAAGTCTTTGTAGCTGTCTACAGCATTTTCGGGGAGCACCGCAGCCTCGAAGTCGATCGACTGAACGATTCCGGCTTCCAAGCTCAGTGCAAGCGCACCGAGATCTACTTCGTCGACATATTCGGTGTTCACCAGGTGTACCACCTCTGCGAGGCTCCCCAGCGCACGGTAAAGATCGTCGTTTTGGGCCTTCGTAGCCATCAAGAAACCGGTGGCAGACAGAACAATTGCCACCGATAGGAAAACAAAGACAATCCGAGTTCGCTTCATCCCGGAACTATCCCCCATTCAACTGTAGCCAACGCCGTGGATCTTGCGGCCGATTTTCGACCCGAACCTCGAAGTAGACGTTGCCTTCGTCTCTCGCCGGCGACGCCAGCCCGAGCCGCGTCCCCATCATAACCCTTTGATCGCGCCGCACATGGATTGTAGCAAGCCCAGCAGCCAGCGAGTATATGCCGTGACCGTGGTCGACAATGACCATGTTTCCATAACCTTTAAAATGCTGTGCGTAGGCGACCGCGCCTGCAAAGACGGACTTTACCTCGCTGCCACTGGTAGCCTTCAGCCGTAGGCCGTTGCACACCCGATATGCGGAATACTCCTGCATATAGTGGCGGCCGAAGGTTTGTGCAATTTCTCCAGCCACAGGCCATGGCAGCGCACCACGATAACGACGGATGTCCTCGTTACCGGTCATTCTCTGCTTCTTGGCAACGATTCCCATGAGTCTTTTGAGGGCCTGCTCCCGCTCCCTCATCTCGTCGAGGCGACCTTTGGTGACAGTCCGGCTTCTCTCCAGTCGTTTCAATCCTGCCTCGACCCGGGCACTGACATCCTCGAGAACAGCTCGCCTGGCGAGAAGCTCCTTTGCCTCAGCCTGTGCCACCTCCATAACCCGACTCAAGTCAGCCAGCCTTCCAGCCTGCTCGCTCTGCATTTGCGCGTACTCCTCCATCAATCGAACCTGCCCCGTTGTCAGAACGGTCACTGTCGAGATCGACTGCTCGAGGTCTCCACCTCGCGCTGCGTCATACAACAACTGCAGCGGCCCGGGCTTTCCGAGCAGCGCCAGCATTTCTAGGTGCTTCATCAGGATGGCTCGGCGGAGTGTGAGTTCCTCGGACGTTCGATCGGCATCATCCCGAATACGCACCGCCTCGTCGCGGGTGTTGGTGAGGACGATCTCCAGTTCCTCCACACGTGCCTGAGCGAGTTCGAGTTCAAAGTTAAGCCGTTCTCGCTGAGCACGTACATCCTTGGTTTCACGTTCGAGTTCCCCGAGGCGTTCCTCCAAAGAGTGAATACGACTTCTCACCTCTCCGAGTTGCGGAGAAGGAGTTGGATTCTCCTGTGCCGACGTCACTCCAATGCCCACACAGAGGGACAGCTGGAGGAGTAGAAGTACTCTGAGAACCTGTCTCCTCATGGGCGGCAATTGTAGCTCAGTCCACGCTTTCCTCGAGTGCTCGTCTCCCGACGAGCACTCAAGTGAGTTGAATGACGAAGCTATTTCCGACGACGGAGGGCATGAATGGTGAATCCATCGCCATCCTCGCTCGGAAACAACCTAACGCCGCCTTTATCTGTTGCAACCATGGGTGTTGTGGATTCGATTCTGTCGACCAGATCCACGATCTCGTATTGCGCAGGAATGCCCTCAAGCAGGCCCTCGTTCTCTTCAGGTTCGATGGAACACGTCGCATAGACCAGCACACCGTTCACGGCGAGCAGGTCGAGCCCGCTCTCCAGCAGTCGTTTCTGGGAATTTGCGGTTCGTTTCAGGTCCTCTTGAGAGAGCCGCCAACGTATCTCCGGGTGGCGTCGCAAAGTTCCGGTTCCGGAGCAAGGAGCATCGAGCAAGGTGAGGTCCATGCTGCCCGATCTCAGCGGCGGACGAACGGCGTCCGCTGCTGCGATACAGGCGCCAACTCCAACACGAGCGAGCAGGTTCTGCGCGAGGCGCACCCTCTTGGGATACAGATCGAGCACAACCATCGAGGAGGGCCGCAACGAGCGAGCTAGGCGGGCGGCCTTGCCACCCGGCGCGGCACACAGATCAACGACACGACACTCCGGTTCTACCAACGAACCTGCGAGGTTCGCTACCAACTGTGAACTCGGGTCTTGGGCGTAAGCGGATCCGTTCTCGATTTCTCTCACCAGCACCCTGGCATTGTCAGGTGCCGACCACGCGTCCGGACACCATGGATGCTCCTGGAGCGCCACTCCTCGTTCAGCCAGGCGCTCCCTCGCTTCCGAGTCGAGGAACCAAACCCAGAGGGGTGCCTCACTCTGGTTCGCAGAAAGAACACTCTCAGCTACAGTGGCTCCGAATTCCTTGGTCCACTTCGTCACGAGCCAGCCAGGATGGGAGTACCGTATGCCGAGGTTTTTGGCTCCCTCTGCATCCGGCCATCGTTCGTAGGCGCGTCTCAAGACGGCGTTCACCAGGCCTGCAGCCGATGAGCGTCCGAGCGAACGTATAAGGTGAACTGCCCCATCAGTCGCCACTGGGCGGGGGACTCCGAGGAGAACCATTTCGAATAGGCCCAGTCGGAGTGCCGTTCTGATTTCTACGTCGACCTTGGCCCATGGTCGCTTCACAATCGGCGCCAGGGTTGAATCGAGTGTTCGACGCCATCGAAGAACCCCAAGAGTTCGCGTTCGAACACCGGCTTGACGCCGAGCACCGAAGAGCCGCGATGAATACGCGCCATCTTCGACCCGGATAAGGTGTCGCGCTGCGGTGATGCGATCAGCCGAGTTGCTCACCCTGCGCCACTCGCTCGCCAATCAAAAAGGCGTCTACCGGCATGCGCTTTCGTCCCTCACGCTGTACCTCAGTAATTCTTGCGGCAGTTTTTCTGCCACATCGCACAACGATTCCAGCGGCATCAACTTCGATCACCGTTCCGGGTTTCTCCGTTCCAGAGGGAGCTGGATTGACCTCCTCAAGGCCAAATATCTTCAAACGGCCTTCCCTAAAAGAGGTGAACAGGCCAGGCCACGGCGTGAATCCACGGAGGCGGTCGACCAGCTGCTTTGAGGCCATTGACCAATCAATCCGTGCGAAGTCGCGACGTAGCATCGGCGTCACGTTGACTCCATCGCTCGGTTGCGACCGCGGTTCCACAGCCCCATCTTCAAGGCCATCGAGAGTCGCAACGATGAGCTTGGCGCCGATCTTGGCTAAGCGCGGCGACAAGGTTGCCGACGTGTCTTTGGGCTCGATAGGTACGCTTTCCTGTAGGAGAATCGGTCCGGTGTCCATTCCTTCGTCAAGCAGCATCGTGGTCACACCGGTTCGGTGATCGCCACACACGAGCGACCACTGGATAGGCGATGGCCCACGATGGCGTGGCAATAGGCTAGGATGTAGGTTCAGGAACCCACCATCCAACGATTTGAGCAAATCCGAGGGAATCAACCGACCATAGGCGACGACTACTGCGATGTCTATCTCGGCGGTCCGCAGGGCCTCCTCAACCGAACTGTTTTTCAGCTTTGCCGGCTGCAGAATTTCGAGGTCGTGCGTACGAGCGACTTCTACCACGGGCGGCGGAGTCATGACTTGGCGCCGTCCTACCGGCTTGTCCGGCCGAGAGATGACAAGTCGGACCGGATGCCGGCTCTCAAGCAGTGCCGTAAGCGTTGGAACGGCAAATTCTGGGGTACCGAAAAAGGCGACATTCATGGATGGGAGTGTACACCACACGAATATTGCGACTCAGTGGCAGGAATAGGCACGAGGGTGTGAGGACTTGGTGTAAAGTAGCCTGCCTCCGAGCGGTTCGGGGCGTGGAGGATGCGAGATGCAGCAGCAACCGTCGCCGGAGCAGATCCGAGCGACACTCGAAACAACATTGCCAAAAGTTCAGAAGCCATCCCGCTATCTTGGGTTGGAACGTAACCTCGTCAGGAAGCCCTGGGATGATACGCCGTTACATGTCGCCCTGGCGTTTCCAGATGCGTACGAGATCGGAATGTCACACCAGGGAACGAGAATTCTCTATCACCTGATCAATCGCCGTTCTGACGCCCTGGCCGAGAGAGCGTTTGCACCGCATCCCGACATGGCTGAGGCTATGACTACAGCCGGGATTCCGCTTTACTCTCTCGAGACCTACCACGCTCTTTCCGAATTTGATGTGGTTGGTATCTCTCTTCAGAGTGAACTCAATTTCATCAACGTACCCTATTTGCTCGATCTTGCGCACATCTCACGTCGCGCAAAAGACCGGAGTAACGACGAACCGATCGTGCTCGGCGGAGGGCCTTGCACGGCGAACCCGGAGCCTGTCGCACCATTCTTCGACGCCATTCTGATCGGCGACGCCGAAGAGTCCTTGGACAGTATTCTTGACGTGGTGCGCGACGGACGGACCGAAGGTCTCACAAGAGCAGACCTGCTGCGCAAACTGAGCCTCGTCGATGGTGTCTACGTCCCTGGACTGTATCGATGGCGGGAGTCAGAAGACGGAGCGCCCGCTGGATGGGAGACCCTTGAGGCGGAGACACCGCTACCGGTCAAACGTGTTTGGGTCGAAAACCTAAGCCCGGCCGACCAGCCGACCCAGCCCATTGTTCCATTTGCTGAAGTCATCCAGGATCGCCTCGGCATGGAGATCATGCGCGGCTGTACTCAGGGCTGTCGCTTCTGCCAGGCCGGCTACTGGTATCGCCCAGCGCGAGAACAGGATCCAGCGACGGTGCTCAAGCGCCTCGAACAACAAGTCGACGAGACTGGATTCGAAGAGGTCGGGTTGCTCAGCCTCTCGAGCGCGGATTACTCCCAGATCGAGCCCCTGGTGGGTGGCCTCGCTGCACGCCTCAGTGAGAGGCGAGTATCAGTCAGTTTGCCGAGCCTTCGCGCCGATGCATTTTCCGTCGATCTTGCCGAAGCCGTATCGCGCGTACGTAAATCAGGATTCACTTTCGCTCCTGAGACCGGTTCAGATCGCCTGCGCAGGGTCATCAACAAAACATTCACAAATCAGGACATGCTTGATGCCGCCGACGCCGCGTTCGCCAAGGGCTGGAACCTGATCAAGGTCTACGCCATGATCGGGCTACCCACCGAGACGGACGAGGACCTTGAGGAACTCGTCATCTTGGCGCAGCAGTTGGCTGAGATTGGACGACGCCACCGCGGCAATAAAGCACAGATCAAAGTATCGGTAGGCTGCTTCATTCCGAAGACATGGACCCCCTTCCAATGGCAAGAGTTCGTTCCTGTGGAAGAGCAGTTGAGACGTATCTACTTCCTCAAAGACCGCTTTCGTCGCATCAAGGGCACGCGCTTGACGTGGTCGAATCCTGAAGAATCGGCACTGGAGGCTTTGCTCTCGCGAGGCGATAGACGACTCGCAGATACTCTCGAGCGAGCCTACGAACTCGGTGCGCGCTTCGACGGTTGGACAGACTATCTGCGTTTGGACGCATGGAAAACGGCTATCGCTGAAACGGGGATTGACCTCGCTAAAGAACTCGGCCCTCGCGACATGTCTGACACACTGCCATGGGACCTCATCGATGCTGGAGTCCGCAAGGGCTTCCTACGCGCTGAATGGCGCCGAGCTCAGCGCGAGCATGCTACCAAGGACTGTAAATGGGGTCACTGCTATCGCTGCGGCGTGCCCGGGAATGGAGAGGATATCCACCTTGCAGCCGCAACTCTGCCAAGCGACTCGGACTCACCCATCTCCTCCGGCACAACAACTGCACCAGCCTATTCCGGTCATCGCAAAACCGAAGCCAATCCAAAGCTAAAGCCTCTCACTCAACCCCCCCTCTATCGGAAATACAGAATTTCGTTCTCGAAGCTCGGAGACGCTCGATTTCTCTCCCACCGCCAGCTGATGGACGCTCTCGAGCGAGCACTTCGTGCTGCCCGCATCCCTATTCGCTACAGCGAAGGATTCAATCCGCATATCCGACTGTCCATGGGCCCGGCTCTGGCCCTCGGTCTAGAAGGCAAAAGAGAGGTGTTTGACATTGACTGCACCGCTCCACTGTCCAAGCATCACCTCGACAGCGCAAATCGCCTGCTTCCAGAAGGTATAGAACTCCTCGACTCTCAGGCGCTCATCCAGGGCGCAGGCTCCTTGGGAAAGATGGCAGCATCGGCCAACTACCGAGTCAACCCGATTCAGCAATTCGCATGGCCCGGGAAGCAGCCGGATCTACCGGAAAAGATAGCAGGTGCCATCAAAATATGGGAACTCCTTGACGACGGAACTCTGCAAGTAACACTAAATATTCGCCAACAGGACGGCCCAACTCCGAGTTTGCGCAAGCTGCTTGAGGCCGTTGGGGCCCCCGAAGATGACATCCTTGTCACCCGTGTCTGTCGCGAAAGTATTATGTTGGCACCACGTCGCCCGAAACAACCCTCGAAGCTCGAGGAGGACTAATGCGCTGGACGATCCATGCCCGTGCCGAGTTCCCCGCCTTGCATGCCCTGCAGTCATACAACGGAAAACCCGAAGACCTCCACGAACATCAATGGAGAATTGCGATTCGTGTGGGAACAGACACCCTTCATCCTGAGGGCTACGCGCTTGACTTTCATGCGGTCGACGAACTGCTGAAGCGGGCCACACAACCACTCCACGGTGTCGATCTTGGCGAGCATCCGGAGATTGGCAAGATGAGCCCAACCGCCGAGCGCCTCGCTGAAATCTTGGCGCGTTGGCTGCAGCAGCCGCTCGCCGAAATCGGTGGGACACTGCTCAGCGTATCGGTGTGGGAAGGCCCGGAGAATCGGGTCGACCTGACGCTTGGCCAAGAATCCAAAACCAGCACATAAAATCGTCAATCCTCACCCGCGGTTGTCGAACGATGTGACGTCTGGGGTGATAGAGTAAATAGGCAAGATTTCTTTTACATATTAAGTATCCTGGAGTGCTCGCATGATTCGCGAGAAACGGATATACTGGAATTGCTGTGGGTTATGCTGGGACGCATACTCACAGTGTGTTATTCGGAGCCTTTGGGGCAAAGGCCTTCCGAACCGTGGGGTTATTCGAACTTGGGACAAGACTGAAGGGGGAAGACCGTGAAAATTGACGCAAAGAGGAGGACCCTGACAACAGGGGACATCGCGAAGCTATGCGGTGTCAATTTCAGAACCGTAATTCGTTGGATCCAACGGGGGCATTTGAAAGCCTTCCAACTGCCGGGCCGCGGCGACAACCGTGTGCTCGTTAAAGACTTCATCAAGTTCTTGCGAGAGAACAACATGCCCATTCCCGATGAGTTGCGCTCGTTTTCGAGCGTGGTACTTATCATCGACGGGGACGCCAAGGCTGCCAAGTCCATGAAACGTGCATTGGATAAGGCTGGGTTCCAAACGGAAATCGCAACCGACGGTTTCGCCGCTGGACACATGGTTTCAACGGTTCTCCCATCGGTTGTGGTGGTCGACCCGAGCACTGAGGGTCTCGGAGGCCTCGCGGCCGTGAAACGCCTCAAGAGCGACCCGCAACTCGATCAACTCAAGATGCTAGTGCTCTCCGACATGACCGAGCAAGAACTCGCCGCCGCAGCCAAGGCTGGCGCTGACGATACGGCGGCCAAACCGCTCAAGAACCCGAAACTCGTGGAAAGAGTGGCTGAATTGGCAGGGGTGGACTTGGACTAGCACCACGCGCCGCATTGGTCGATGATTGGCAAGGGAACGAAATCGAACTCAGAGTTAAGGCCAATGCGGCACACACTGCTGTTGAAGAGTCTCGAGTAGTCACTGACTCAGGCATATTGAAGTTCAAGCTGGGCATAAGCCCAGCTTGAATGCTTACCTGTGCAGCTTATTCCCCTGCTCGTTTAAGTACTGTGCAAACGGAGGCGCAGATCGGTCCGCCGATGTTGAAGGTGGCGGCAAACCTTGGATTTGCCACTTGCAGTTCGGTTGGCACTTTGCCCAGAAGCTGCCATGCACTCCAACCGATCATCGCAATTCCTGTTGCACCGATAGGGTGTCCTTTGCCGATCAACCCGCCAGAAGTGTTGATGCCGCACTCTCCTTGAGGGGCTGCTTTACCGTCGACCCAGAACTGAGCTCCCTCACCGAATCGAGCTTTCCCTATGACCTCTGCTCCGATCGCGCCCATAACGGTGAAGCAGTCGTGCACTTCGGCTACGTTGACATCAACTGGGCTGACCCCTGCCATTTCATAGGCCGTTCCCATAGCCCGCAGCGCTCCTGCGGGGCGAAGCACGTCTCTCCCCTGCTTCAACAATGGGTCTGTGGCTTGTCCAAAGCCAGCAAGCTCGACGCAATCTGCACGAGCGACACCGAGCGATTCAAGCCCCGATGCAGTGGCGAGAATCATACCGGCGTAGCCATCCGAGATCTGTGAACAGTCATACGTCTTGAGAGGCAGACCCTCGACGATGTAGCGATTCCTGCCTTCGGCTTGAGCCGCTTCTTCTTGACTGACCTCGATACCACGCATCTGGGCGTACGGATTGTGTTGGGCGTTGGCATATTCCTGAGAAGAAACGGCGGCAAAGTCGCGTTCGGTCACCCCATGAGTCTTCATATAGACGTCCATGACCTCTGCAAAAAGGTGAGGAAAAACGTATGTCTTACCCTCGCGTTCGTCAGGGTGAGAGTAGTGTCCCAGCACTTCCCCGACCTTCGCTCCATCCATTTTTCCGTCGTCCGCCCTCATCTTCTCGTAGCCAATGGCGAGACCAACATCGCCGTACCCCAGCATGAGCTTGTGCGCCACACTGAGCACCGCCTGCCCTCCCGTGGCACATGCGTTTTCGACTGTTTCGATTGGTTTGCTCGCCAATCCAGGCACCATCGCGACAAGACCCGAGAGAAGTCCCTGTTGGTTCAGCGTCAAGTTGCATGTGGCTCCGATTGTTGCCACATCCACGACATCCGGCTCGACTCCGATCTCGGCGCAGGCTTGGGTCGCGGCACGATGGATAATCTCAGGAATCCCCATATCGAAGAGTTTGCCGAACTTGGACTGGGTGAAGGCGGCTATGTAGATGGTTCGATTCATGATTCCTCTCCCAAACCGAGTTGGTAGTCTCCGGCGCCAGACCTATCACAAACTCGAGAAATGGTGACGTCGGCGCTTCAGTGGTGAATTGAAGATTCCGATTGCGGAACCAGAGGACGCAAGACGATCACAGGGTGTCTGAGCGACACGGGACACGGGCATCAAGGAAACTCTCAAGTCCACCAAGAATCTCGATGACTCTCAGCGTACCATTCCCCGGGAGAATCCTAGGACGCCCTGCCATGCCGGGCAGTTCTGCCCGGCGACACACGGTGAGAGGTAGCAC
>JAAESQ010000214.1 GCA_024229275.1 bacterium
AGGTCGTTCACGATGCGGTGAATGCCGTCTTTGAGCAGGGGCTTCCCGAAATTTATGACCAGGGCGAGCTTGAGATCCAAGAGTCTCAAATATTTCGTTCTCCTTCATGAACAACGGCTCCTGTCAGAGTATCCCCTGCGCATCTCAAACTTGAGGCCTCATCGTTATCCGATTGACAGACACGGGCCTAAGACTGGGGAAAGCCGTTGCATGAATAAACCCCTCTGTCCCGCCTGACTCTGCGTCCCCGCGTCTCTGCGTTTTCACTTCTTCTCCTAAGGACTGAGCAATTGTGGCGCAGGCTTCCAGCCCGCTCTCATTCCTAACTGAACAGTATTGAGGTTAGCCTTCACCTCCTACTGTTTCCTCCTGCATCGATTGTGACACCTCGACATGTCGTGCTTGCTCGCGTGTTCCAAAAGCTGTCCGATGAGGTACCGTACTGGTTGGCGCAGAGCGCTCGGGACCAATCGGAGGACGCATGGACAGCAAGCGATTGCAGGCCTTACTCGAGGAAGTCGCAGCTGGAACAACACACGTGAGCGATGCACTGGACGCGCTCGCCGACGCGAGTGGCGTCGATGATCTCGGCTTCGCCAAGCTCGACACCGACCGTGAGCGTCGCACCGGTATGGCTGAGGTCATCTTCGCTGCCGGAAAAACTGACGACCAGCTCCGGCGCTTGGTTGCACGATGCCTCGAACGTCATGGGTCGGTCCTTGCCACCCGCGTCGAAGCACCACGTACGCCGCGACTCTTAGAGGAATTCCCCCAGTTGCGCTTCAACGAACCCGGCCGCGTGCTCTACTGCAGACCCACGCCTTCCACGACTCATTCCGACACACGCATCGCGGTCGTCTGCGCCGGTACCGCTGATCTCCCGGTTGCCGAGGAGTCAGCCTGCGTCCTGGAGTTCCTCGGCCACGACGTCGAACGCGTGTCAGACGTCGGTGTCGCCGGCATCCATCGCTTGGTTTCTGAACTGGATCGCCTCCGAGAGGCCCGCGTCGTCATCGTCGCAGCCGGCATGGAGGGGGCACTGCCGTCGGTTGTCGCCGGGCTTGTTGCCGCCCCGGTCATCGCGATCCCAACCTCTGTGGGGTACGGCGCCAGTTTCGGTGGCGTAGCTGCTCTGCTCGCGATGCTCAATTCGTGCGCCACCGGCATCGGAGTCGTCAATATCGACAACGGTTTCGGCGCCGCAACGCTAGCTCACCGAATCGTAACCAGACACAATGAGTCGGAGTCCTGATGGCGACTCGCATTCTCTTCCTCGACTGTGTCGGTGGTGTTGCCGGCGACATGTTGCTCTCTGCGCTTGTCGAAGCCGCCGACGGCCCGCAAGCAATCGTCGATCTCCCGCAGAGGCTGGGTTTGGCTGATGTGAGCTTGAATTGGACCGCAGGCAGGCCTGGTGGATTCGCGGCTCGCCAGCTTGAAGTTGCGTTCGATGCCGACACCCATTCAACGCATCGCTGTCTTGCGGACATCGAGGAGATACTCGAAGACGCTTCTATCGATGATCGGGTTCGCGCGTTAGCTCAAGCGGTGTTTCGCCGCCTGGCAGAAGCTGAGGCTCGAGTCCACGGCGCGACTCTCGACAGCGTCCACTTTCATGAGGTCGGTGCGGTGGACGCGTTGATAGACATCGTCGGGACCTGCGCAATGCTAGTTGCACTCGAAATTGACGAGATTGTCTGCTCGCCCCTACCGATGGGTCATGGCACGGTCGAGTGTGCACACGGGACACTGCCGTTGCCCGCTCCCGCAGTCGCCGCTATGCTGCCTGACATCCCGGTTTACGACGCCAGAGTGGAAGGCGAGACTGTGACACCAACAGGCGCCGCTTTGGTAAGAGAACTCAGCAGCCGATTTGGGCCGATGCCCTCGATGACCGTGGAAACTGTCGGGATCGGCGCCGGGAGTCGGGTCTACCCCAACCTGCCTAACATTGTTCGGGCATTTATCGGCGTCTCAACAGCCGAAGCAACTGATGGTGCTCCATTGAGCGAGAACGTCGTCGTCGAGTGCAACATCGACGATTGCGATCCACGAACGCTACCCGGAGCGATCCAGAGCCTGCTCGACGCTGGTGCTCTCGATGCCTTTCTCACACCTATTCTCATGAAGAAAGGTCGGCCTGGCTTCCTGGTGACTGCTCTCGCACCTTCAAATCTCGTCGAGACCGTTGTTCAGGCGATGCTGCGCGAGACTACAACGCTGGGCTGCCGGCTCTATCCGGTAGAGAAACGAATGATGGACCGCCGGATGCAAACCGTCACAACACAGTGGGGCGAAGTCCCCGTCAAGTTTGCCTATCTAGGTGGAACCGTCATACGCTGCGTTCCGGAGTTCGATGTATGCGACGAACTCGCACGCCGTGCAGGCGTGCCGGTTCAAGAGGTGCTCGAGTCGGCTACCTCGGCAGCGCGTGAACTCAAGTCAGACTGAAACTGGGCATCAGAGTGGGAGGAACCATGAAGAAATCCATCACCCGACGATCCTTCATCAAGACCGGAACCGCCCTCGGCGCATCGACACTGATCAGCACAACAGCGCTCGCCCATTTGACCGGTGACGATGCAAAGGAAGGCACGAAGCCAAGAAACGAGTCGGTAGACCTGATCGCTTTGACTGGGCCCACCTACTATGACCACACCCTGCAGGCGATCGAAGCCCTTGGCGGCATCGACCGATACGTATCCAAAGGCGACAAGATCGCTCTTAACATTAATGCCATCCGCAAGCATCCGGGCACCATCGTCCATCCTGATATCACGCTCGCGGTGGTTGGCCTGTGCTGGCAGGCCGGCGCCTCCGAGATCTATGTCCCGAAACCGCTGGCGGCTGGATACTGGCGCCGCACTTCGAGGATGGCCGAGCACCAGGCCGACATAGATCGAATCACTTTCTCAGAGCGCGCTTTCAACCGCGAGACACGGGAAGAGACCGGAGTCGAATTCGTCGAAGTCGACCTGCCACAAGGCGAACGCCTCAAGAAGGCGCACGTCGACCGCCGATTCCTCGATGCCGACGTCTACATCAACCTACCCATTTCAAAACATCACTTCGGCACCAACTTCACCGGTTCGCTGAAGAACATGATGGCTTTCACACCGTACAAGCCAACCAACGTCTTCATGCACTCGCCCACTGGAGATCCCGAGGCCGAGGATGACTTCGACCACCTCTCCAAATGCATCGCCGATCTCAACACTCTGCGCACTGCCGACCTCACCGTACTGGCTGGGATCGAGTTTCTGACCAGCAATGGTCCATTCGGTCCGGGTGACATCGGACGTGCCGACACCATAGTTGCTGGTCTTGACCCGGTCGCAATCGACGCATATGCAACTCGTTTCCTGGAGCGCAAGCCCGAAGAAATTTCGATGATCCGTTATGCGGCCGAGCGCGGCATCGGCAGCATGAACCTCAGCACCATGAAAATCCAGACCGTCACGACCGAAACGGAAAGCTGAGCCGGCCTTCGTTTGGGGTGGGCAATTCGCCATCGGAGAGCTACATGAAAGTACAGCGGAATTCTCTCGCACTCACTGCAACGATCGTGGCCGCACTCGGCTTTGCCTGTGGCACACCGCAGGAACCGGCCATTGATCTTGCCAGCCTGGCGCCAGCCGCCGATTCGGTTCAGGGATGGAATCTCGATATCGAGCCAGAGACCTATGTCGGCGAGGATCTATTTCAACTGATCAACGGTGGTGCCGAGATGTACCACGAGATTGGCTTCAGCCGTGTCCTATCCGCGGAGTATGCCGACCCGGATCAACGCTACATCACACTTGAACTCTTCGAGATGGCGGATGCAGGCGCAGCATACGGTGTCTACTCGTTCAAGATCGGATCCGGCGGCGAGACAGCTTCAGTCGGAAGTGCCGGCGTCCTTGACGGCTACTACATGAACTTCTGGAAAGGGCCCTACGTCGTCACGCTCACTGGTATGGATGACGACCCAGAGACACGCGATGGAATTCTCGCAATCGCCACTGCAGTCGATGACCTACTGAAGGCCGATAACGCGGCGGCGCCGTCGATAGCGACTGAATTGGCGCGCCACTCGGACCAGCCCGATCGAGTGAAGTACTTTCGAGGCGACCTCGCTCTGTCGAATGCACTGCCTATCACCGGCGGCCTAGGGTTCGGCATGAACGAAGGCGCCGTCGCGAACGCTGGTGAACATCAGCTTGCGGTGCTCTCTTACACCGACGCGACAGAAGCACACAATCGCCTCGACGCAGCGACACAGAAACTCGTTGCGGGAGGTGATTTCAAACTCGTCGACGGCACAGCGGAAGGCGAGTATCGCCTGGTCGCAAATGACGAGAAAGCCTTCTATCTCATGGTTCGGGGGACTCGAGTGTTCGGTGTGTATGGCCCGGCGGGATCCGACGCAGACGCACTTATGGAGTCCATGACAGAGGGAAGCTAACCTGCAACTCATCACTCTGGGCGCACGTACCATTGGATAGCAGAAGTCCAGGAGGGAGCGACATCATGAGTTACCGATTCTCTCGCCGAGCGTTCATCAAAGGAAGCGCTGCTGTCGGCGTGTCAGCAGCTGCTGGTTCGACCCTTTCGCACTTGGCTGCAGCAAATCAAGAACGTCCTGTAGATCCTGTATCTCCAGCCGGACTGGCCACTATGAACGGCCCAGACCCCTTTGCCAACACCCTGGCGGCGATTGAGCGAGTTGGCGGCATGGGTCATTTCCTCCCTCGGGGCTCCCATGTTGCTATCAACGCCAACACTGCATTTAGAAACCGCGGCAGTATCGTCACGCCCGGCGCCCTGCTCGCAACCTTGGTCGCCTGCTCTCAGGCTGGGGCGCAGAAGATCACGCTTATCAAGGACGTTCCGAAAACGTTCTGGAAGGCATGCTCGCAGGCATCCGAGTATGCCGAACTCATTGACACCACTAAGGTTTCCACACGCAGGATTCGTACGGTCGAGATTCCAGGCGCGATTCACATAGTTCGTGCAGAGGTTGACCCAGTCTTTCTTGACGCCGACGTATACATCAACTTGTCTTTGGTCAAGGATCACTCAGGGACACTTTTCACAGGCGCACTGAAGAACGTGATGGGCGCCACTTCGTCCTCAACCAATCAGTTCTGCCATAAGGGCCCTGGTGGAGGTGACGATTGGTATGCCGACGTAGCTCGCTTGTCGCAGTCGATCGCTGACCTCAACCGTCTTCGCCGTCCAGACCTCTGCCTGATCGACGCCACGGAGTTCCTGACCAGCAACGGGCCTTTCGGCCCGGGCGATCTGGGTCGACGAGACACAGTCCTTGCCTGTGCCGACCCCGTAGCCGCAGACTCGTTCGCGGTACGCTTTCTAGACCTCGAAGCTTCCAAAGTTGAGATGATCGCGTTCGCCGAAAAGGCCGGCGTCGGAAGTGCCGACCTCAGCAGGCTTCGCATTCAGGAGGAGAAGCTCAGCTGACTGCGATTGGCCTCGAAGAACTCAGCCAGATTCTTTATCCAAGACCTCGTTCATAGCTCCGGTTCGATACCCTTGGAGGTCGAGTGCAACGTACGCGTAACCAGCCCCCTTCACGATCTCGACGACCTTCTCTCTGAGTTCACCGACCGCTCGGTCAAACTCCGCAGAGCCTAACTCGACCCGCGCCACATCACCGTGGTGGCGCACCCGAAGGACCCGAAACCCGAGAGCGCGCAGCCCCTCCTCCGCCTGGCCCACCTGTGCAACCAACTCACGGGTGATCGCCGTGCCGTACGGGAAACGCGAGGACAGACAGGCCAGCGCCGGCTTATCCCACGTGGGAAGGTCGAGTTCGTGCGACAACGAACGGATATCTGCCTTGTCGAAACCCGCTTCATCGAGGGGACTCCGCACTTCTAACTCGCGTGCGGCGTCGCGGCCAGGCCGATAATCTCCGCGATCGTCTACGTTGCTGCCGTCGGCAACCCACTCGAGGCCCTCTTCTTCAGCGACACGTTTCAGCTTGCCGAACAGCTCTTGCTTGCAGAAGTAACAGCGGTTCGAAGGGTTCTCAGCAAACTGCGGTAGATCCAGTTCCTCAGACACGATGAGTCGATGACGAGCACCCATCTTCCCAGCCAACTCGGCAGCCTCGTTCTGCTCGCGTTTCGGGTAGGTTTCAGACGACGCGGTGACTCCGAGAGCCCGATCTCCGAGCACTGTATTCGCTACCGCCAGCAGCAGAGTTGAGTCCACACCACCGGAAAAGCCGACAACGCAGCTTCCCATCTCAGTCAGTATCTCGTTCAAGCGCTCTTTCTTGCGCTGCAAATCGGAATCCACATGCTCCCCCAAAGCGTATATTCTCTTGAGCCGGACTGTCTCGAACTCGGGAGATCGAAGACCTCCTCCTATGGTCAACTCACACGCCTGCGAAGCATAACAAGCGCAGCACCCGCCAGAATTGCCGTCAAAACAAGAATGCCGGTTGAATTGACAGTCGGGATTGAGGAACTTTGGAGCAAAGAGGTGCACGGCAACGCGCTTGTCTCGGGATCTGTCAGGAACGGATCGAAGTCGATCGAGCCTCCACCACTCATCCCGTTAACAGGATCACCTGACCCGCCGCCGTCTCCGGACGGTCCATCTGGGAAGCCCCAGTAGTTGTCTTCAAAATCAAGGCTCAACGGCCCGTCGTAGAACGCGGCAACGGCGTTGCCACCGAAGTTGTTCGAGTTGACGGCCCCTGAACTCCCGTCCAGCAGGGACACTCCGACATCGTTAGTCTCGATACAGCTTGAACCAACGTTTACTGTCGCATCTGGAGTCACGTTGACTCCCGTACCGGTGTTTGAGATCGTGCTCCCGGAAATACTCACAACACTGGTGTCTCTCCCAAAGGCTCCGACAGTAACACCGAAGCTACTGCTGAATATGTCGCATCCAATAATGTTGACTGCAGTTCCCGGCCCAAAGAAAGTCGTGGCGAGAACGCCTGCGGAAGTCGAGCCATCGCTGCTTGCAACGCCGTATATGTTCGAAATCGAGCTATTGACCACGTCAATGACTGCACCACCACCAGCCTCGATAGCGTAGTCCAGGAAATCGCCCGCGCCTTTGCCGACAAAAGTAGAGTCTGATACTACCGACCCGCTTACAGTATCGCCAAAGTAGAACAGCCCGATTCGGCCAATCTGACTGAAGGAGCAGCCGCTGGCATCTACCGGGCCGTCGCCGAACGCAACGACCGCCGTACCCTCGTAAGGTGGAAAGAAGATGTTGGTGAACCCCACGTTCGAAAATGACCCGCTACCGCGTTGGCGAATCGCTTGATAGACCTCAAAGCCGCTGCCATTCATAGTGAGATCGTTGACGTCCAGTTGGGCTCCAGCGTTGACCAACCACCATCCTCGAGCGTCACCACTGTTGACCGTATTGAAGCTCAACCCGATGGTCGTCGCACCCATCCCAGCACCGGTAATAGTCACGTCCTGCGCGATGACAAGTTGAGCTGCATCCACGAAGCTGCCTG
>JAAESQ010000215.1 GCA_024229275.1 bacterium
CTTGTCTACCCTGGGTTTGCTGCAGTTCATCGCTCCGATAGGGCAGTTCCTACTTGGCGTAGCTGTTTTCGGTGAATCTTTCACTACGACTCATATCGTCACCTTTGCTTTTATCTGGGTCGCGCTGGTGATCTATGTGGTAGATCTCAGGCGAAGACTGCGAGCGGGGTAAGGCGGGGCAACGGGACGAACGGGGCGACGGCAGGACGGCAGAACGATTTGAACCACAAAGTGCACAAAGAACACGAAGGAAAACACAAAGAAGAAAAGAAAAATGGCGGCTCTCCGAGCCGCTGCGGGCAGATGGGTGGTCATCTGAATGCTTTTCAGTAACCTGTGATGGCTCCTGTTTTTTCGCGGTTCGAAGAACCGCCCCTAAACCCTTTGTGCTGTCTTAGCGATCTTCGTGTTCTTCGTGGTTCAAATCCTCACGCGCATGTCGCTTCTGACGCACGATGCAGCAGCACAGGAAGACAGGTTGAACCGCGGGAAAGCTAGGAGCCATCCGCCATCACCGGCTCGGAGAGCCGCCATTTCTTCCTGTCTTCCTTCGTGTTCTTCGTGGTTCAAAAACTCACGTGCGCTCCGCGAGCTTCGTGGTTCAAAAATTCTTGCGCTACACCGTTCGTACCCGTGATCGGTACACAGTGGCTCTTACGGCTGAGAGCATTCGCTTGCGTTCTGCATCACTGCCCTTGGCAGGAGCCTCCGGCGGAAGCTCACCGCGTTCGAGACACGCCAACTGGTGCACTTTGATCAACTCATCGAGCAATGCCGGCGCCTCGTTGGCCGCCATGGTGTATATCGAACTCGTATCTGACGGAGGTCGAATCCGACCTCGTTCCCGGGCCACATCTTCGACACGATCATGGAGCCGGTCGCTCAGCGCCCGACACATTCCCTCGAGCATTTTGACTCGTTTTGATCTGGGTGGCATTGCAGGCCCCTTTCCCGTTGCTAAAAACCTATCGAATCAGACCTTTCAGCCCGTTCACTCACGTCGAACAACCTGTTCGCTCAATCATGTCGCGGAATACCCCAATCGTTTTGTGTCCGTGGTCACATCGCGATTGCCAGTTCATTGAGCGCCATATCGGTTGTCTGGGAATCTGCGGCACGAAACTGCCCTGCCATCCCTCCGTATCTCCCATATGGGCGAACAGGTTCATGGAGACTTTACGCACAACAAGACTCGGCGAAGCGAATCGGCAGTGCAATACTTGGATCGACAGGCGGTTCAATGAGCGAGGGAACTGAACGATGATTGGAGCTGAGCGCTTTCGACGGATCGAGCGCTTCGTACGCGAGTACACGGCGGGGCTGGGCGGACGCGACTTTCAACATATGTTCGGCCGCGATGCAACTCGGGCGGTTGAGGTACTTACGCGGGAGCACTCGCCGAGCGAAGCCCCTCAAGGCAGATTCGCAAATTGGCTCTACAGAGCGAGGGTTCTCTTTCTCGGACTGAGCTACCGGCTTTCGCCACCACGACGAATTCTGTTTGCAGTCGCTCTCATTCTGGTAGTCCCTGCCCTCTTCATACCCGACGAAGTCGATGGATGGGCAGATCCGAAAGTGGTGCTTCTCATCAGCATCACCGCTCTCGTGTTACTGCTGATTCTTGAACTCGCCGACAGAATCGTTGTCAGAGATGAACTGGAGGTTGCTCGTGAGTTACAGAGCGACCTTCTGCCCAAGTCTCCACCCCAGATCGAAGGTTACGAGTTCGCGTTCTCTTATCGCACCGCAAATACCATCGGTGGAGACTATTTCGACTTTCTTCCTCTCGCCGACGGAAAACTTGCACTCATCACCGGCGATGCCTCCGGCCATGGCATCGCCGCCGGTCTCTTAATGGCGATCGCAAATGCTTCGCTCAAGCTCGCGTTGGAGTTGGATCCAACACCCAAGGCGGTGATGACTCTGCTCAACCAAGCTCTCTACCGCTCTGGAGATCGTCGAGCCTTTATGACTCTGTTTTACTCTGTTCTCGACCCTTCCACCGGATCGATGGAGTATGCGTGCTCCGGTCATCCATACCCCATCCTGCGTCATCGGGATGGCTCGGTCGAGGAACTCGGAACCGGCAGCTTTCCGCTCGGAATTCGCGAACAGATCGAGGTCTCAACCTCACAGGCGAGACTTGAAGATGGCGACTTGATCGTCCTCTACACGGACGGAATCCCCGAAGCAGTCGACGATCACGATCGAAACTTCGGTTTCGACCGACTTCGCCGAGTCGTTGCCCAGGGGGGCTCTGCCAAAACAGTGCATGACGGGGTACTTTCCCTTCTTGAAAGATTCGTGGGAGAGACACCCACACACGACGATCGCAGCCTCGTAGTTATCAAGCGCGTGAAACTTCCTCCGGTCCCTGGGTCCACTCCAGAGCCAGGTGCCCCGCCGCCTCTACCCAACACTCTGGCCACAAAGGACTGACCCTGTCTTGACCCAGATCGCATCGTACGGTAGGCTCCAGCCCGCTGGCGGGCTTTGACCATGCCGGGAATTCGCTCAGGAATACACAAAATGAACTTGAAAGCAGCACTCAAAAAACTGATCGTCGGTGGTGAGCAACAGCCTCCTCCTGACCTTGGACGCAACGACATCTGCTGGTGTGGTTCTCAGCGCAAGTACAAGCAATGCCACATGTCTTCCGACAACCAAAGGCGTTCGGCGGCACGCGCAACGGGTCCCAAGGGCGCCAGCGGGAAGATTTTTTAGGCATCAGAGACAGCCGACAGGTTCAGTGACAGACGGTAGCAGCTCACTGAATCCTGCGCCTGACCCCTGTTCCTGAATCCTGTCGCTGATTACTGACCCTGACATCTGCCCCTGCCTTCCTCCACCATATCCACAGACATCACATCTATCCCGTTGAGAACTAAACGTAAGGCTTCGATAGGTCTACTACTCAACTGGAAGGCACGTGAGTTTTAACGCAGAGACGCGGAGACGCAGAGGCGCTACGAGGTGACACGATGCTGGGGATTCCTCTGAGAAAGCCAGCACCGGCCCGAACTCTGCGGGTAAACCCACAGC
>JAAESQ010000216.1 GCA_024229275.1 bacterium
ATCTGGAGCTGTCGGAAGGCATAGTCCTTGAGATGCCATGGCGAGTCGAAAGGACACCACCGGGGTCTTCGAGCGGGGCATGTACACACAGGGGTAGCCTGGGAACTCGAGAGGACCGCAATCTCCTTGCGGAGGGCACCGGGACAGGCAAACCGGTATACAAGAAAGGCCAGGCGCTGATGGGCGATCTCCTCCACCCGGAAAGCGACACGAACGAAAGTGGGAGAACGCAAGGTATCCGGGATCGAGCGAAACGCGAAGAGAACGGAGAAGGGGAAGCGGTAGTCTTAGCGGATCATAGTACCGATGGCCGAGAAGTTGGAAGGCCGGGAAGGTGGGGAACCGAGACCCAAGGGACCCACTGGAGGGAAGGTGAAGCCGGGCATAACGTTTTGTCGGAAGGAAAGATGAGAGATACTTCGAGATCGGAAATCATATCAACGCAACTCCGGCAGATTGCAGAGCAAGCGATCGAACATCCGGACAGGGTATTTACCACCCTGATCCACCGTATGGACGTGGACTTTCTTCGAGAAGCCTACAACCGGTTGCGCCGAGACGGTGCGCCGGGCCTGAGCGGCGTGACCGCGAAGGACTATGGCAGGGATCTGGAAGCCAACCTGATCGACCTTCATGAGCGTTTGAGAGAGCAGCGCTATGTTGCGCCGCTGATCAAGCGGGTGTGGATAGAGAAGGAGGGCGGAAAGAAGCGTCCGATAGGGCTATCGGAGATCGAAGACAAGATTGTCCAGAAAGCGGTATCGATGCTAATGGGAGCGGTCTTCGAGCAGGATTTCTATCCGTTCTCCTATGGATTTCGGGAAGAGCATAGTGCTCACCAAGCGATCGGAGAGATCCGAGAGCAGTGCATGAAGCACGGCATCCGATGGATATACGATGCGGACATCAGTGGATTCTTCGACAACATTGATCGGGGTTGGCTGCGGATCTTCAT
>JAAESQ010000217.1 GCA_024229275.1 bacterium
CCTGAGTTCTCAAGTCGATTCCTACCATGAGGCCGAGGCCGCGAATATCGCGTATCAGAGGAGATCGGATTTCGCGTAAACGGTCGAAGAGGCGAAGTCCCTTTGACGCAACCTGTGTGTCGAGCTCGGACTCCTGCATAGTCTTGATCGTTGCCAGGGCCGCAACGCAGGCGAGAGGATTACCTCCAAACGTCGAACCGTGTGAGCCGATCGGAGGCTTGATATCTTCACGGCAGATGGCCGCTCCGATGGGCATACCGCTTCCTAGCCCTTTGGCGACACAGAGAATGTCAGGCACGAGGTTGAAGTGCTGACAGGCAAACCAACGTCCGGTGCGGCATAAGCCTGTCTGAACTTCGTCAAGAATGAGTAAGGCACCGGAATCGTCGCATGCGGCTCGGGCCGTCTCGAGGAAAGCCTGATCGGCAACATGAATACCTCCTTCGCCTTGGATCGGTTCGAGGAGAACGGCGGCGCAGCGGTCAGACACGGCTTCCTCAAGGGTGTGACAATCGTTGTATGCCACAAACCGGAAACCAGGAACAAGGGGCTCCACACCACGGCGGTAGTGGGGATTGAATGTCGCACTCAACGAACCGAGTGTGCGTCCGTGAAAGGAGCGGCGGGCGCAGATGATTTCAGATCGTCCTGTCGCCAGTCGAGCGAACTTCAAAGCAGCTTCAACCGCTTCAGTTCCCGAGTTGCAGAGAAAGCTACGTTCAAGGCTGACAGGAGCGATCTCAGCCAGCTTCGCGAGAAGGTGTGAGCGTTCGGGGTTGCTGAAGCTTGCGGAGCAGGTCATGAGTTTCCGTGTCTGCTTTTCGATCGCGTTCACGAGGCGCGGATGCGCATGGCCAAGGCTGGCTACGCCGTGTCCAGCGACACAGTCAATGTACTCACGTCCATGGTCATCCCGGACGATCGCACCCTCACCGGATACAAGCGTCAGATTCCGTGGCAGCACTAAACCGAGGCCATGTTCACGTTCAAGTGTCTGAGCATCCATTACTGTATGACCGTGCCTTTGCCCTCAAGGGCATCGCTGAGTGGGTGGGCCGAGCGCCCATCGGCGATCGTGATGGCGGTGGGTGTCGCTTCGAGCATCTTGCGGATCGAACGTAGCTTGCGAGCCATGCGTCCCTGGGCCTCCAGCTCTCGATCGGCGACGTCGCGAAGCGTGAGTCGAGGCAAGACTGAGCTGGGATCTCGCGGGTCTTCAAGAAGACCAGCTTCCTCGATCAGGAAGACGATCTTGGAGGCGATCATGCGGCGGTGGATGGCAGCGATGACATCGTCGTTTTCTGAGTTCACCGCAAAACCGTTTTGGTCGATGAGCGGCATCGTGAGCACGGGCGTATATCCGTTTTCGATCAGCAGATTCAGAAGATCTACGTTGACGTCGTCGGCGCGGCCCGATTGATCGCGCAGCAAGATCTTTTTGGTGCCGCTGCGAACGCGGATGCCAGGGTTTCGCCGTGCCGTAACGACCTGGCCGTCGAGTCCACTGAGTCCCAGTGCGTTGACGCCACGCTGCTGAAGGAGCGCCACGAGACGTTTGTTGGCGAGTCCGGCGTAGGCCATCATCGCCAGCTCGACCACAGATTCGTCGGACAGCACACTGCTTGTCCCGGACACTGAGGTTACGGTCTGGATCTTGATCCCAAGTTGTTCTGCCAGTTGGTTGCGGATTCCGTTCGCCCCATGCACGATCACCGTCGGCTCGACGAGCGCGGCGATGTCATTGGCGATGCCGGACAGGTTGAGAGAAGTCCCACCTCCGATTTTGATTAGCAGCATTGCAGCACTTCCATGGTGTTGTTGGGGACTGGCGTCCATTCTTGGTCGTCGGGCAGAGGCTCTGAACAAATCGCAATCATGTCGGATGAGCGTTTGATGTGCAGGGAGAAGTAGTCCGGCTCCTGGGAGAATGTCGTGCTGAAGTAGATCCTTTTTACATCTGTCATGACTATGTTCAATGCGCGGATATGGTCGGTGTGGTTGCGGATGGCGGTTATTGCTCGTTGAAATCCGCGTTCAGGATCACTGCGTATCAACCGATCGGCTAAGGAGAAGATCTTCTGGGCGCCGTTGCTACCTTGCGACCGAAGGCGCACACCGTGTAGTTCTCCATTGAACGCGAAACCGATGTCGCCTGAGATAAAAGGCATGGTGTGCGCAAGCGAAGGAGGATCGTTACGAAAAGCGCTACGCGCATGCGCAAGCACGAGGTTTGCAGTGCGGAACTCAGCAAAGTTCGAAGTCCAGATAGGTTCCACACTTCGATGAACCGAGCTGGAGAGTCCACTTCGGTGGAGAACTCCCCAACCGTCTCCTTGGTACTCCCGGCTGTTTCGACACATCTCAGAGAATGACTCCAATACCGGGCGCAGCGCGAACCCGTTGCGTGAACTGACGAGAAGAAGTCTGCACATGCAGCACCTCACAGGGGATGAAGACCGGGAAATTCGAGGCCGGTCGTTTCGGGGAAGTCGTGCATCAGATTGAGTGCCTGCACTGCTTGGCCAGCGGCGCCGCGCACCAGGTTGTCGATGGCGGAGAAAACAACCAATCGACTCGAGTTCGGGTCCTTTGTGAATCCGATGTCACAGAAATGGGTGCCCGTCACCCTGCGTGGATCCGGCAGACGGTGGATGCCGCGGCGGTCATTGACGATACGGATAAATGGTTCGTCGCCGTAGGCGCTCCGATACAGGCCCCAAATCTCTCGCTCGCTGACTTCGCGAGTGCAGAAGACGTGAGCGACGCAGTGAATCCCACGCACCATATCGAGAGCGGTTGCTGTGAAGTGGAGTTGCGCGTTATCAGGCAGTTCCAGTTCCTGGCACATTTCGGCGACATGGCGATGGCCGATGGGTCGATAGGTCCGAATGCTGCCACTGCGCTCGGGATGATGAGATCCCTGCGAGAATGCGCGACCGCCTTCGCTGGTACCGACCTTGACCTCGACGACCGTTCGGTCAATTTTAGCCAGACCGGCCCGAAATATCGGCTGCAGAGCTAGGATGACCGCGGTGGCGTTGCAGCCTCCGCAGGCGATGAGGTCTGCGGTGCGTAGCTCTTCTCGGTGCAACTCGGCGAGACCGTAGACTGACTTAGAAAGCAAGTCAGGTCTGGCATGGTCGATGTCGTACCAACGCCGATAGTCGGCGGGGTCTTTGAGCCGAAAGTCAGCGCTCAGATCGATAATTCGCGGTGCTAAACCGCGGATTCGGTCGATCTGAAGCATAGCCATCCCGTGCGGGAGGCAGGAAACCAAGACGTCGCACGAATCGATAGCATCTGGAGCGCAGAAACGGAGGTCAGTGACGCCGCGCAGATTGGGGTGCAAGCGCCACGCGGGCTCACCCTCGTGGCGAGCTGAGGCGATCTGCACGATCTCCACTGTTGGGTGACCCAGCAATAACCGCAGTAGTTCGCCGCCACCGTAGCCAGAGGCACCGAGGATCGACGCACGAATCCTTACGTCAGACATGAGAGCCTCCCGAGGCCACAGCCAAAACGTGATCGACGATTGCTGCCGGAATGTTGACTCCAGTGGGTTCGATGCTGTTCTTGAATTCCATGGTGTGGTTGACCTCGTTGACCAGCAGTCCTCGCTCTGATTCGAACAGGTCAACAGCCACGATGTCGCCACCAACGGCGTCAACCGTTTTCACAGCCAGACCTCCGATGTCGTCGGTGACCCCGCATGCCGACGCTTTGGCGCCGCGGGCAGTGTTGGTAATCCAGTGGTCCGATGAGCGGTAGATCGCCGCGACGCATTCACCACCAACTACAAAGGCACGAATGTCGCGCCCTGCTTTTGGGACATACTCCTGGATGTAGATCACAGAGTGCTGAAACGAACCGAGCACGTCTTTGTGCTCAAGGACCGCTTCAGCCGCATCGCGATCGTTGATCTTGGCCAGTAAGCGACCCCAAGATCCCATGTCAGGCTTCACCACAACCGGGTAGCCCATCTCTTCGATCGAAGAAAGAGCTGAGGAGGGGCTGAAGGCCAACCGAACCTGGGGCTGAGGGATCTTGTTCTTGGCAAGTGCTGCGGAAGTGGCAAGTTTGCTGCCGCACAGCCTTGTGACCGACGACGAGTTCAGAACTCTAGTGCCACCGGCCTCGAGCAGGGTGGCGATGGCCACCGACTGTTGATGGCCGAGACACCGGCTCAGCACAACATCAACTTCTATCTGATCCAATCGGGCCACATCGAAGTCGAGGGTCCTTGAATCCAACCGAACAACCTCAGCTTCAGGTCTACTCTCGAGTTCTTCGAGCAGTAGTTTGTCGTCTCGGCGAATCAGCGAGTGGAGGAAACCGATGCGCATTCCGTCCTCCCCAGACCGCGAGGCGCCGACTGCTCAGGCAGCTCTATAGAGTTAACGATGAGCTGGAGTTCGTCCAGATCCACGGTACGGCCGCTCTGACCGATTCGCTTGACTTCGACCAGCACCTGCTGGGCAAGTTCTAGATCTGATCTGCCTTCGATCGACTCCAGAGCGTGGCACACGGAGGCCAGGCCCGACATGTGGTCAAGGGCGATCTCAGCACTACGCCCGACCAGTGAAGGGTCAAGGCTTTGATAGTGCAATGGGTTAGCAAGCGCGGCCTGGGTGTGAACTCCGGCGCAGTGCGAAAATGCGTTGGAGCCGGTCACAGGCTGATTGGCAGGGATAGGTATCCCGGCGTAGCGGCTCACTAGGCGATACAGCTTCGGCAACTGGGCCAGTTGCCAACGTTCGCCGTAACCGAAGTCTGCTGCGAGAACGGCGAGCAATGAGGCGAGATCGGTCAGGCCGGCGCGTTCGCCGAGACCGAGTACCGTCACATCAACAATGGAAGCGCCAGCACGGATGCCGTCGAGTGCGTTGGCGACCGCAAGTCCCCTGTCGTTGTGGCAGTGAACGGCGATCTCGGGTTCACATCCACGCTGCGAAAGAGCTTCGCGCAAACGGCTCACCATGTCATACATCGAACGCTCGCCGCCCGGGATCATGTGTCCGGTTGTGTCTGCGACACTGATAATGTCGGCGCCGGCCTGGACCGCAGCCTCGGCAGCAGAGACAGCATTGCTAAATGGGGAACGGACGGTGTCTTCAGGGGTATAGCGCAAGACGAGGTTGGGTCTCCGGTTCTTGGCATAGTCGATAACCCATGCGATTCGGTCGATCGCCGAGGAGAGGCTTCGGTCAAGATGGTTGAGGCGCCAATCCGATACGCAGTAGAAAACACCGAGAAAGCCGACGCCGCATTCGAGTGCCAGGTCTACGTCGGTCTCCAATGATCGAGCGTGGGCGCCGATAGTAGCGTTGAGACCGCGTTGGGCGATTGACGAGACTGAAGAACGAATCTCCTGGGTGACAACCGGGTGACCAGCTTCGATGATGTCGATGCCAATTCTGTCGAGTTCGTCGGCGATTGCTGTTCGC
The DNA here is from genome assembly GCA_024229275.1 of bacterium. GTDB lineage: Bacteria > Acidobacteriota > Thermoanaerobaculia > Thermoanaerobaculales > Sulfomarinibacteraceae > JAAESQ01. The sequence continues at coordinate 5,445 of JAAESQ010000217.1, forward strand.
ACATGACCAGGAAAGCAAACGCTTGGTGTTTGCTCGCCTTCTCTGAGAGTTGTGTCAAGAATCCGCAGGCTATTCACCCCAGTCCTCCTCGGCTGCAGGCGCCTCCTCAATAGCGAGCGGGGCGAGAGAATTGACGACCAGTTCGCCGCCACAGTCCATGCATTCCAAGAGTTCGCCGACGATGGTGTTGGCGTCGGGGTTCAAGCTTCCGTCACAGATGGGGCAAGCAGCGTTGCTGTACATTGATGACCTCCGTTGTGTCCCCCTTTGGCATTGGGTTTTCGATGAAATCCAGGGGTGACGCGGGGCAGAGTCTGCCGTTGGCACTTCAGTGTGTCAAATTATTTACAAAACAAGACTAAATTCGATCCTTATGTTAAATTTTTAACATGAGATCGATTTCAGATGTACTTCATGATGTCGTCCTCGAGTCGCCGCTACTCGAGGAGGGAATGGCGGAAGGGATCGCCAACCTGTCGGCGTTGGCGCGCAAGCTCAAACCACTGCTGGA
>JAAESQ010000218.1 GCA_024229275.1 bacterium
AATTCCGTGGCACAGTCTCCATGCGACGAGCGCGCCCGGTGCCATCCAAGAGGCCAGCCTGCCACAAGGCGAACTGGACGCAGGCGACCAGATGCGGAGAAAATCCTTCCGAATCGTAGACTGCGTCATAGGTAGCCTGGTCTTTGGAGAGTGCGGCACCGTCGACCTTGACAGCAACGACATCGAAGGGGCTGCAGTCGGGTAGTGCGCGAATGGCAGCTTGTGCAACCTCCCATAGCAGGGTGGTTTTGCCGGAGCCCTTTGGCCCTGTGAGGAAGTTGACATTCGTCGTCGTGCCCCGCAAACGCTTGCTTGCCAAGGATACGACACTGTCAGCGACCGCCTGAGCGACAAACTGACGACGGTCTGTGCCAAGGAATACGGCCTCGGCATCGCCAGAGGAAAGCGACTGCAACGAGCGCAGAACAGCGCGGCCCATGCCGTCGAAAGTGGTTGCACTTGTGCCACGAGACCGTTGGCTGGAGACTGACACAACGAGCCGATTCATGGCAGAGAGCAGCGACTGGTTCCGATCTCTCTCCTCGGCCTCGCGCTTGGCCTTC
>JAAESQ010000219.1 GCA_024229275.1 bacterium
ACAAACCGCCGAAAGGCGTGGTGATGTTATTCGGGTCGGATTGCATGTAACTGTAGGTTGCGAACCAATCGAACGGACCATCATGGCGAACGAGGACGATGCTCGCCCAATCGATGTTGCCAAGGTTGGCGGATGGGGTGTAGCGCAGTACCGGAGTTCCAGGGATTTCCTGGCCGGAGACTGGATCGACAGGAAGAACTACAAGACCGTTGAAACCGTCGGTGACGTCAAACGCGCGAGCGAAAGTACCCTGAATGAACATGTCATCGGTGTTCCAGATATCCCAGTTGACGCCCAAGAATGATGCATCCTTCAAACGGTCTTGAGGGAGCTGCTGCTCAGCGCCATTACCGAAGCCGGATTCGAAGCCGACGCCGTAGCACAGGCGAAGGGTGGAGTAGTCGCTGATGTGCCAGCCGAGTGTGGCGCCGTCAAACTGATAATTGATGATCGATCCGAGGGGGGTTCCACCGCGAGGTTCGTCTTCTCTAAAGTTGAGGGGGACACCTCCGGTTGACGGCCGACGACCGATTGAGAGGTAGAATTCAGGAGATTTCCAGGTGAAGTAGGCGCGATCGACGCGGACGATGTCTGAGTTCGGAACACTGGCGGTGGTGCCGTCGACATTGATTGAAGTCGGCTGGCCGTTGAATACCTGAACTCCAGTTGAGTCACCCCAGACCTTGTACATCGATAGCCGTCCCGCAAAGTCCACATTCTTCGAAACTTTGGCGTCCATCTGCAATCGGAGACGATTGGTGTAGATGATGGAATTCTTGTAGTCGTAGCCGGGCTGGTAAGTGTATGGCAGAAGCATGCCCATGAACTGCTGCATCTGCTCGGGTGGAAACGATCCAACCATCTGTTTGAGCCGGTCAAAAGTCACGACGTTGTTCAGGTAGTAGAGGTAGTTGGAATAGTTCTGAGCTATGTACTGCTGAACAGCTTCCTGGTTAGGAGGGAATGCTCCCTCGTTGGCGCCTACGTAAAAGAGATTGTCGACCATCATGCGCTGCAGGTGCATTCCGTCGAACGAGTCGTTAAAGGTCGACTCGAGCGAGTGCATCTGGAAGCGGAAATCGCCGCTGAAGTTCAGTCTGTCGACGCCGGTCTTACGTTCGTTTTTCATGACACGCTTTTCGAGATCTTTGATGTCCTGCTTGAGTTTCTGAACTTCCTCTTGGGTGACCTCGTCAACGGCGAACGCAGAGCCGCCAGCTATGAGAACAAGTGCGATGAACACCACAAATATGGTCCGAATTTTCATTTCTTCCTCCTGATAAATCGGCGGTTCAACCGCAGGTCATTGGGCTCTCAGAGTCAGCCGCATGATCGACCGCGAACTTCTTGATCGCCTTCAACATCTCTGGTGTGATCTCGTCGGTAATGCTGCCGTCGTGGCCAGTTAGAGTCACTGATTCGTGTGTCTCCGCGTACTTTTCATCGAAGAACCTCTCCCATTGATCTTGGATAAGGGTCATCGGTGTGTATTCGCCGTTCTCAGAGTCAACGTCGTGACACGGTTTGCAGTACTCTTTGAACAGGTCCTGGCCGTTGAGCTTCTTCTTTTTGGCAATAGCAACATTGCCAACGCTCAAAGCAAGCATCCCTATAAGCAAGATGGCTGTGGTCAATTGCGCTCGATTCATGACACATCCCCCTTTTGTGGTTTTTGGTGTGAGGGCGACATTTACGTCGTGCTCATCACCCTTCCATGTGAATATATCCACAAATGGCAATATGTCAAGATCAATAAATGGTTATATATGAATTTATATGAGACCTTTTCTCAAAATGGGAGCCGTTTCTAGAGCTGGATCAGCAGGTAGATCCAGTTCACTACGACAAGTGCCGCAAGGATGAGTGCGACGCGGCGAGGGGGAGAGGAACTCTGAGGGAGCTTTCCTCGCATTAGCAACCAGAGGGGTGCCACGAATAGACCGCCCGTGAGGAAGACAAGGATGACAAAGACAACCAGCGGATTAAATGTCACCGCTGCGAGTAAGTTGCCTTGAACGAGAGCTTCCATTGCCCTAGTGCTCCCGCATGACGGGCACGGGATGCCTACAAGGGATTGAAAGAGGCAGGGACTGAGGAACCTGCGCACGAACGGCCACGCAAAGCCGAGAGCCATGATCGAAGTGATCGCGGACCCGGTCCATAGAAGAGCGAGCTGCCTTTCTTCAAGCCGGGCAGCCCTCCATTTCACTGAGCTGCCAGAGCTGCAAAAACTCCACCAAGGACACCGACTCCGACACATGCGAGGCAGCACAGCACGATAGGTAGGAGGACGGCGATGAGAGCTTTGGCGTGCGTTGTGGAGTGCACAACCGAGAGCCCAATCACCAACAGGACGATAGCCCACACGAGAGCTGCAAAGCCGCCGCATAGTGGAATGATGCTGAGAAGCTGCGGCGTCGCTGCGTAACAGATAACGCGGAGAGTCGCGCTCAAGTCGCGAGTCGCCCCTCCGACAATCAGAAGCATGAGGTGGATGACCAGGAGTTGAATCCCGGCGAAGAAGAGAATGATGATCGGTGCGAGAACGATGGCTCCGATGTTAAATCCTAGAGAGACGCCCATCGCGGCCGGATCGTACATATCTTCGGCAAACGGCAGTTGAATACCGCCAAAAGCGATGCTGTAGACCTGAGAAAAAATCACACCAATCCAGCCGAGTACAATCAGATAGACCACCGGACGTGCAAGGCTTCCGGAGGGTGCCATTCGGTGAAACGCCTCCGTAGGTGACATTACGAACAACTTGATCGTCTCAAACAGCGCTTCGACGATCGGGCGAGATGGATCCTCCCAGGGGAGAGTGGCTGGCGGAGTCGGTGAAGGCGGTTGTGGGGGCGGGCCGTCGACCGGCGGTGGCTGTGGGGGGGTTGGAGCTGCCATTGTTGGTTCTCTCCTCTGTCAATTCGCGATGGAATCAGTTTAGTACATCTGGCGGCAAAGAAAGTGGTGAGCACGGCCCTCAGAAGAATATACTGTTCGGCGGCACGTGCCTGGCTTGGTTTCTTGAGACTCTAAGCACCACGATCTGTTCTGCGGCTTCCAGGCTCGAGAAACCGTGCCAGGCTTCTGCACGAGAAGCGCGGTCAGAGAACCTAGAGTTAGCTTGACTTGGCGATCGACAGTCGATCCCGAGCACGATCGCGCCTCCAGTTGTGATCAAGGACACGGCAAAGGAATGTTTGCTGTGGCGGTGGGTTGCCCACTGTGATCCGCTTCACTGCGATTTAACAATTTCTTGGCAAACTGTTGCAGTATGGGAGTGATGAATGGAAGCGACGCGCGTCAAACCGAGCCAACATCGGTCTTCGAAGATGGCCGAGAAACGCAACCGTTGGCTGTAGCGCAGCGTGGCGATTCTCGGCACCATATTGGTAATACCTTGGCCGCTCTGAGCGCGGCGGTAGCAGCAGGGGTTGATGCAATCAAAGTGGATGTTCGCTTTACCCGAGATGAAGTTCCAGTGCTGGTAAGCGAAAGGGACCTGATTCATTCACTTGGCA
>JAAESQ010000220.1 GCA_024229275.1 bacterium
AACACGCCCCAGCCCAGGTATTCACGCGTGTAAGCGGCGTAGCGCTCGGGTTCCGAGGTTAGTTTGGCTCGAACATCTTTCGCGAACTCGTCGTCGAGATTGCCTTCAAGCCATCGGCGCATGGTGAGCCACTTGGCCGCCTCGTATCTGTCCCAGCTGTCCAGGTCTGCCAAAACCATTTCCACGACGTCGTAGCCGAGGTGGCCGAAAGACGCGAGAAGTTCTGGAAGCATGAGAAAGTCGGAGATTGAGTTGGCAAGACACCCCTTGGCAACATCTTCCGTCGGCGGTAACTGCCGCCAGTAGGGCTCGCCGATGAGGATGATCCCTCCGGTGCGGAGGCTCTGCGCCAGAAGCTCGATGGTGCCGACGACTCCCCCAGCGATCCACGTGGCACCGAGACAGGCTGCCACACCGGCCTTCTCGTCAGAGACGAAGCCGGCAGCATCGCCATGGATGAACTTGACTTGATCGGCGACGCCGAGTTCTTCAGCACGGAGTTTCGCTTGCTCGGTGAACAACTGGCTCATGTCGATGCCGGTGCCGATGACTCCGTAATCGCGTGCCCAGGTGCACAGCATCTCCCCCGAACCGCTGCCGAGGTCGAGCACTCGGGTCCCCGTTTCCAGACGCAGCGCCGCACCAAGAGTGGCGAGCTTTTCGGGTGTGAATGGGTTATGGATACGGTGAGCACTTTCGGTGATGTTGAAGATCCGTGGAATGTCCATTTCGGGAAATCTCCTTATCGGAATAGGATTTTCCTTTCGGCCCTGTGAAGTATGCCCCCCCGAAATGAGGCTGTCGAGGTGTTCGGGCAACCGCTGTGACGTCCGATCGACGAAGGACGATTACAACAACGTACGACCACACAGCAGTTTAGACGATCAACCGCCAGTCCT
>JAAESQ010000221.1 GCA_024229275.1 bacterium
ATACGACTCGTCGCCAAGGATAGGGGAAGGGTAGATTCTCCCTTCGCGCTACCCGTGCATTGCCAGGCTTGTGGTTTTGAGGACTCAGAGGATTGAGTCGTTTCAGCGATGTTGCACCTCAAAACCAGCAAAGCCTGGACACGTGCCGATCAAGGGTAGTTTCTGCAGAGGACCCTCAGGATCGCCAAAAGTCGAGATACTCGCGAACCGAATTGCTGAGTACTGACTCTCACTTGGGATGAATGAGCCGCCAGGTCATGGCGCGAACGCGATCGAACCGGCGCCTGGCGGAGAGGGTCATTTCGATATCAACGATGCCCGCTTGGCCGAGTAACCGAAGATGAGAGTCGACGTCCTTGGCGGATGCGTATGCAATTCTCCAGTGATGGATGCGATCCCTGCCGCAGCGACCATTTCCTTCCGCGAGATTTGCGGGAACCGAATTCGCTGAGCGAATGAGTTGATCAGCAATCGATTTGAGTGGTGGAGGGATTTGTCGAGCGATGTCCAACGCAATGCCTGAGGCTTCGAGTGCGTAGGAGTGGGCGATGAAGTCGTTGTTTGGGAGCGATGCTGTCATGATGGCCTCCTGGTCGTTCATGCCACCCTCCACGCCGGAAGGGCAGGCAGTGTCAAGGATCGTGAGACGACTTTGGCTTGTCCTTGACACTGCCTGCCCTTCCGGCTACGCGTGGCGCAATATTGAACGACCAGAGGTCATCAAGGCGTCGCGGGACTCCGACTCCGACTCCGACACGTATACGGATACGGATTCCGAGACCGAAACCGAAACCGAAACCGAGACCGAGACCGAGACCGAGACGGGGACGGGGACGGGGACAGGGGCAGAAGACAGAAGACAGAGACAGATTCAGGATACGGGGACGGTTTCAGATTCAGATTCAGAAACAGAGCGGCAGACTTCAGCCGCAGAACTGGAGACCGGAAAGAACGTCTAAGTACTACTCACCGACGTCGAGATTAACTTCCGTCGCTCCGGTGCCTCCGAAGCGTTGGTGAGGATGCTTGAAGGATCTGACCGCCGGGTGGGTGCGACAGACATCCTGGACCATCTTCCTGAGCACTCCGGTGCCATGGCCATGGACGACCCGTACCATCGACAGTCCGGTCGACAGAGCACGATCAAGAAAATGCTCGAGTTCTTCCCGCGCACTCTCGGAATCCATTCCACGCAGATGCAGCTCACGCGGTGGCGACTCGGCAACTTCGGTTCTGACTTTTGAGGTCGAGACCGCAACCGAACCGACGGCTCGCACCAGCTGTTCGACCCGCACCCACAGTTTCTTGCCGCCGATCGCGATCCGAGCGGTGTCTCCGCGCAGCTCTTCGACGATCCCTTGCCCTTTGATGCCTTCCACGCCAGCCGCATCGCCGAGGCTCCATGCGCCTTCATCGGGAGAGCCATTTGGTTTCGGATCAGGTAGGGCGAGCGCTTGGTCGCGGAGTTGCTGCCTCTTCTTTCGTCCAAGTGTTTCGTGCTTTTCTACTGCTTGGTCCAGGCGTTCAAGAACCTCGTCGAGTTGGTGTTTCGCGCGCCGCTGGAGTTTTGTACGCTCGTCACGAAGTTCCTGATCGACTTCTTCGCGTCGCTTCTCGACCTCTTCGAGTCGTTGTTCCAGGTTCTTCTTCAGACGAGTCTGCTCGAGTCGCTCTCGTTCGATAGCCGTGCGTTCATCCAGCAGCTCTCCCTCGAGTGCTTCGAGACGGTCAAGCCAGTGCTCAAGCTCGAGGTGGCTGCCGCCGAGCAGGTCGCGAGCACGATCGAGAATCGGTTCTGCGATACCAACGCGCGATGCGATCTGGAGTGCACGGGATCGTCCCGGCCTTCCCATACGCAGCCGAAATGTCGGTCTCTCCTGTTCGTCGTCGAACTCCATCGCGGCGTTGCTCATGCCCGCCGTCTCTCCGGACGACATCGCGATTGCCGCAAGATGGGTTGTTGCCACGCACAGCGCACCACGCCGGCCGAGTTCCTCTAGAATGGCGCAACCGAGAGCCGCACCCTCGAGCGGGTCGGTTCCTGCCCCCAGCTCGTCATAGAGGACAAGACTGTTCTCGGTGGCCGAGGCCAGGAGGCGAGCAGTGGCGGTCATCGCTCCTGAGAAGGTCGAGAGATCGTCACTGACACTTTGTTCATCTCCGATATGGCACCAGAGATTGTCGATCAGAGGGATAGATGTGCCCTCATCAACTGGTAGCGGAATGCCCATGTGGGCCATGATCACCATCAGGCCGAGAGTTTTGAGAACCACAGTCTTCCCGCCGGCGTTCGGGCCGGATACGACGAGCACGCGAGTCTTGACTGGGAACTCGAACTCCAGTGGCACGACATCGTTCTGCTCCCGCGCCACCGTTTCGCCGAGCACTTCAGCGCGAAGCGAACGAAGGCGTTGGTCGAGCAATGGATGGCGAGCGCCGCGAAGCACCAGGGCTGAATTTCTCACGGGAGCTATAGGGCGGCCGCCGCAGCTACGACCGAACAAGACGCGAGCCTGTGCAGCGTCAAGTTCAGTCAATACCTCAACGGCCGCGATCAGGTCCGGTCGCTGGGAGTCAAACGCCGCGGCGACCTCTCGAACGATGCGTCCGATCTCCTCTCGTTGTCGGGCGGAGGCGTCAACCAGATCATTATTGAGTTCGACCACCGAAAACGGTTCCAAGAACACCGTGGCGCCGCTGCCGGAACTGTCCAGGACAAGGCCGGGAAGGCGACCCTGCGCTCCGGCGCGGACCGCGAGGCAGTAACGATCGCGACGTAGGGTAGGAGGAGCGTCGGTGGTGACATCGGCGTGGCCTCTCTTGATGGCTTCCAGCTGACCTGTGATCTCAGAACGCAGGCGGGCTGCCATGGACCGCAGCCGGCCGAGTTCCGGTGAAGCGGAGTCGGGGATTCTTCCATCGCGACCAAGCCGTGCTCCGGCCCAGCGCACCAACTCGTCGAAGTCGGGGAGTTGTGAACCGCAATCGGTCAGCATTCGAAGGTGAGGTGACGCAGAAGCCAGGGATCGGCGTACGGCTGCGACGCGCCTGACGAGAGCGTATAAGCACATCAGGTCACTGGGGCTCTCGGCGGCGGGTGCTCCCGGCTCGAGGAGTGGGAGGGCTTCGTCGATTCCAGAAAAGCTTAGCGGCTCATGCTCGAGGATGAACTCTGACAATTGGATGGTCAGAGCAACGTTGCTATGGGTCGTTTCGGGTGTTGGAAAGCACTGGGCTTGAATCAAAAAGTTGCGGCCCACGCTAGATCGAGCGTGGGCCGCAACCAAAGCAATCAGTTGTTTAAGATCAAGATCGGTGTAGGCGCGAGCAGTCACGGAACCAGATCAACTCAGAGGAGTCCGGCTCTGCGCTGCTTCGCCATCTTGCGCAGCATCTTCTTACGAGCTTGAATGATTTGGCGCTTGCGCTGTTCGGATGGCTTCTCGTAGAACCGACGCCGCTTCACTTCAGAGAGGATGCCCGCCTTCTCACACTTGCGCTTGAAACGGCGCAGTGCCTGTTCGAAGGACTCGTTGTCACGTACCCTAATTCCTGTTGGCATCTTGGGGCTCACCCCCTCACTCCGCATAGATTCAGCGTGGTGCACACGCTGCACAAGGATCCGGAGGGTATCAGCTGATGAATGGTGGGTCAACACAAAGACGCCGGCTCAGCCGTTGAACGGCGGAGCCGGCGCGGAAATCTCGACAAGAAACTAAAAGTTGAGAACTATTCGACGACTCTAGTTTTCACAGCGTCGAAGTTTGTGTTGTACACCTTGTTGCTCTTGTTGAAGTAAATCGCTGACGCGCCGCCCTCTCGCTTAGGATAGAGCCAGTAGACAATCTTCGTCTTTTCATCCTCATGGATGTTGCGGTAGTAGGGGACACCGGCGATTTCTTTCACCCGATCCTGTGTCATATTGCGCTTCACCATGTCGAAGCGTTCCTTGGTGATGAAGCGCTGCTCGTCAAGCTCGGCCTGCTTCTCGAGAAGAGGCTGATAGACATCTTTGCCGATCATTCCGTAGTAGCCTGCCGCGGTTCCGAGAAGGTCGAGTGCCTTCTTGTAGTCACCCGACTTGGCGACTGTGTCGGCAGAATTGACGATCGCTTCATCAGCGTAGAGGTTCATGCCCTCTACGGTTGTTGGATCGTCCGGGAAGTCGTTGAGTCCCAAGGTCAGGAACTCAGCTAGGTTTGCCTGGTAGCCGTCGTAGGCAGTAGTGACCGACTCAGTCAGTGTAGTAGCCTGCGCTGTCAGATCTTCGAGTTGCTGCTTCTGCTCGTCGGTGCGACGGGTTGCGGCAACTGCCTCGATTTCGTCAATCGATGCCTGCAGAGTCGCTTGCTCTTCACGCAATTGCTGCAAGGCGCTCTGCGCGGTATTCAATCCCGCATAGTGCTCCTGCAGTTTGGCTTGGGCAAGCTCTTCGTCACTCGGTCCCATTGAACATCCGATGGCCAGAACGGTAAAAACCAGGGCAATCATGCACAATGGAAGGTGTTTGTTTGCTTTCATTGAAGCCTCCCCTCGGGGCCGAAACTAGCAGAACTCGGCTCTCGTGACAATATTCACTTGAATTCTCGTATGGTGAGACTCCTTGACGCGGCGTGACTGAGGCGTTGATAATTGTTGCGAACTTATAGCTGGAGGCACCATGGACGCCTACGACGCCATCCTAGAGCAGATGCAACGAGCGCAGAAGCGCGCTCTAGAGGCAATGTCCAATCGGTTGAATTTTGTTGCCGAGCGTCTTGAGGACTCTCTCAAGGAAACTCGCGCGGCGGTCGAAGAGGCGATTCCCGCAGATGCGGAGGAACTCTTCCCGGTCAGCGAACTCAGGCAAGCTGTCGAGGATCTTCGAGGCGAGACTGAATCCTCGTCCGCAGAGCCGGACTCTCGAGGCCTGCTCAACGCCTTGGCTCGACTGGAGCAGACGGACAGTCAGTCTTCGTTGCTGCGGGAACTCCTGCCAATCCTGAGCGACCATGCGGCTCGCAGTGCGGTCCTGGTCGTTCGCGGCGATTCGGTGATGGCCTGGAGCGGAATTGGTTTCTCCGATGGAGAGAAGTTACGCTCCTGGAAGGCCGAACTCTCGGAATCAAACGTCCTGTCGGAGTTTGCCCGAGAAATGAAGCCGGTTCGATTCTCACCGATGGACGACGCTGTTCTTGGACAGTGGTTGCAGGGTGAGGACGACTGTCAGGAGGCCATCCTGGCGCCTGTCGTACTGCGCGGCAAGTTAGTGGGTGGGATATATGCCGACCGAGTCGGGGGCGCTCCATGGGACCCCGAAGCTGTTCAATTGCTTTCGTCATCGGCATGTTGGCTCATCGACACGCTGCAAGGACGCCAGGCTGGAAGTCGGCTGTTGACCGAACCTGCAGACCTCAGGACAGATGCTGCACAGGACGATTCGGTCGCGGAGCCCGAACCTTCTGCGGAACCTGAACCGAGTTTTGAGATCGAAGAACCGGAAAACGATGCTGATGCACAAACAGTTGAGAAGCTGCCGGAGACCCTTGATCCGGAGCCCCCGGCTGTTGAGACTCCTCCGACCGCAGATGAAGGCGAGTTCGACCCTTCCGCCACCATGCGTGTCGAAACGGCACAAGGCATCGGTAGCCACGAACCGAGCGATGATGTCGGAGACGAAGTCGTGTCTGAGGAGCCTCCGGTCGAAGAAGTGGCCGAGGTAGCCGAAGAAGTATCTGAGACGCCCCCGACGTATGAAGCCGAAGCCGTTCCCGAACCGCCCTCAGTCTCAGAAGTAGTGCCGCCCACAGAGCCGCCACCGGTTTCTGCGGTGGTTCCGCCTGAAGAGCCACCACCAGTGAGCGCGGTAGTTCCTCCAGATCCGATCGATGGAGACGACGGAACCCAGGAGATGGATCTCGACGCCCAAGTCGAGGAGGCGCGTCGTTTTGCTCGGCTTCTGGTCTCGGAGATCAAGCTGTACAACGATAAAGAGGTCGATCGCGGTCGTGTGACTGGCGATATCTACAAGAGACTCAAGGAAGATATCGATCGTAGTAGGGAGATGTTCGAGAAGCGCATACCGGCTGAAGTTCGAGAAGGCAAGGAACTGTTCCGTGAAGAACTCGTGAGGATTCTTGCCGACGGGGACGACGCCGCGCTCGGCATGTGAGACAACTGCACATCGGGTTGTTTGTGACGGCGATTCTGGCGATCGTCGCATGTGCTCCCTCAGGTCGAACTCCAACAGAGCAGGCATTAAGGTCGGCTGCTGAACGACTTGATCGATTTTCTCGTGCCGTCAAAGTTCGCTTCGACAGTCCCCTCGATGCAGCTGAGATATTCGCTGAGGCCGGTCCAGGAGCGGAGCTGGAAACGGCTCGCCTTGAATTGTGGCTAGACTGCCTTGAACGTGCTGCTGCTCCCGCCCAATACTGGAACATCTTCTTGGGTGAGAATCCCTCGGCAAAACTAGAGCGACGGGCGCGGCTGGGATTGAGCGCGGCGCTGATCGCCGACCGTCGGCCCAGCGAAGCAGCTGCCGCTCTTCAGCCGCTTGTCGACCAGGACGATCGGGAAGGTCTGAAGTTGCTGATGTCGTGTGGTCAGGTGGAGCGCATTGTGGCATCGCGCAGACTTGCTGTTGTCGATCCTGCAGGACTCGGCGATGTTGGATCGGACATCGAGACCGCAGTTCTGCGACAGCTGACAGCCTCAGAATGGCTCGAACGCAGCACTCACTGGCGTCGGCGTGGATCAGCGGGGCGAGCAGCCCGCGAACTCGGACGCATGCGATGGCGTGGTGCGACAGAGCAGCAGCGTCGCCTTGAGCGGTCACGCGCGCTGATTGAGGCAGGGCAGCCCAGAGGCGCTTTAGGCGAGCTCGCGTCGGTGTCCGGGACATCGGCTGAAGAAAGCGTATTGCGGGCACAGGCTCTTCGTCGTCGGGGTTGGCAGCAGGCGCCGGGTTCACAGGCTGTGCGGAGTTTCAGGGACTGCCAAAGAGCTGCTGGTTCAGTGATCGACGATCCTGACGCTGGAGTGGAACAGAGGCGTGTGGCATCGCTGCTGACACTCGAGTGTGGAACCGAAAGCGGAGATCTCACGGCTGCGTATCGCGCGTGGACCGTTCTGATGCAGAACGGTTGGGATGGTGAGCGACTAGATTGGTATGCGCGTCGTCTTGCAGTCACGGCCGCTCGTGCGGGAAATGGACGCGAGTTGGCCGACGAGTTGCGGCGAAGCCTGCCTCCCCACAGACGTTGCTTGGACTTCTGGACAGCAACGCGTTCAGCGGCACCCGAACACATGCTCATTCGGCTTGCTGGGGCAGATGTTGCTGACCTCTACGGTCTTTGGGCACGAGAGGAGCTTGGTGAAAAGGGTCCCTCGCAATGGTCATTTATGCCGGACATCGTTCCTGCAGCACCTCCGAGTTCGGTTCAACACCTTCTCGATTGGGGTGAAAAGAATGAGGCGCTACGTGAGTGGCGACGAGTTCGTAGAAAGAGGGGCGTTTCGCCAGGAGAGGCTCTTGCGGCGGCGGAACTCGCCCGTGAACTTGGCCGCAACAATGAGGCCATCCGGTGGTTGCTGGCAGGAGTTCAACGGTTGTCCGGCGTTGGAATTGGTAGGGCACCTGGGAATGTCGTGCGTTCCTACCTCCCGCTACGCTGGTCGGACCGACTGATCGAGGCTGCGCGTGCTGAGGGTCTCGATCCGTGGTTGCTGGCCGGATTGGCGCGCCAGGAAAGTCTTTTCACTGCTCATGCCCAAAGTCCTGCCGGGGCGATTGGGGTTGTGCAACTGATTCCTTCAACCGCCAGGATGCACACACGAGCACTGGGGATTGCGCAACTTGACCTACGTGACCCACACCAAAACCTGCGCATCGGAGCTCGTGAGTTGGCCCGGTTGATACGGCGATTCGGCGCAGTTGAACCGGCGTTGGCGGCCTATAACGCGGGAGAGACTCGTGCCCGAAGGTGGCGGCAACGATGGCCGGATCCCCGTGAATTTACCGAAGAAATCCCGATTCCGGAGACCTATACCTACGTGCGGCGTGTGCGGTTTCTGGCCGAGGCCTATCGCCTCGCCTGGCTTGAAGTCTGGACCCAGGAGGATGCATGAAGGAGCTTGAGGTTCGATCGGACTCACACCGGCAAATGGTCAACATAACAGCTCAAGTTCGGAGTGCGGTGGAGGAGATGGGTGCTCAGGACGGGGAAGTGCGCGTCTATGTGCCGCACACGACAGCTGCTGTGGTGATCAACGAGTCGGCCGATCCGGACGTCGTTCGCGATCTTTTGGCGGCATACGAAGCAATGATCCCAAAGATCAGCTTTCGCCACGCCGAGGGCAACTCCGACGCGCATCTTCTGTCGACTCTATTGGGTTCTTCGGTGGCAGTGCCTGTATTGGGTGGGCGCATGCGGCTCGGTACCTGGCAGGGGATCTTCTTCGTCGAACTGGACGGACCACGAACCCGTAGGGTTTTGGTGTCAGTTTTGGGATAAGAGCAGGAACTGTCACGAAGAAGCGTCCGAGCAGTATCGGGCTCACGGGCGGTCGGCGATCGGGACTTGCGAGGATATGCCCCACTGCAGCGATTGCCATGGCGAGCATGGCATTCTCTCTCCCGAAAATCCTCTGTCGCCACCGTGGTGTGGCAACCCGTCTATCTCTTCACGTCTCGTGGCCGCAAGTTCGTGCGCGATATGATGCCGATACGGCGAATATTCAAGTTCTTCGTTGATCGAATTCTCTACAACCTTGGTCTTCGCGAGCACAACCCGTGCATTCAGCGCCTCGGCTATGTCGAGAAGGCCGAGTACTGGGCTCTTGTGTGGGGCACGGCCGTCATGATCGTCACTGGTTTCATGCTGTGGTTTGACTACTGGTTCATCCATTTCCTGCCCAAGGGCATCCTGGATGTCGCCCTGGTGGTTCATTTCTGGGAGGCGTGGTTCGCCTCGCTGGCGATTCTGGTATGGCATCTCTACTCGGTCGTCTTTAATTCGCATGTCTATCCGATGAACCCGAGTTGGATCACTGGGACGATGCCGGAGGATATGTATGCACATGAGCATCCCGGACACCTGGAAGAGGCTCGGGAAGACACCGAGGCGATGATTCGCGAGCAACTGGACAAGGTGAGAGGTCGCGAAGAAGCGGACGGGAAGGATGAATGATGAATGCGGAATGATGAAACAAGGACCCGCTGCCTGAAAGCGAGATTCTAGGAAACAGATTCGACAAACTTCGACCTCTGGTGTACCGCCGATTGCTTCCGAAATGGCTCATGTGGAGCCAGTGGTCGCGGCTGGAGGCCGGGATCGTACCGGGGCGGGTTTTTTAGCGCTTTCTCTGACTCACAAACCCTGCAATCGCAGCGAGATCGCCATCTTTCCCCTCAATTCGCCCGGCGAGCGTGAGCATCTCAGACTCGAGCGACTCGAGTTGCTCGCGAGCGGTTTCGAGTCCGAATAGGGTGACGTAGGTCAGTTTGCCGGCCTCCTCGTCTTTGCCCGGAGACTTGCCAAGTTCTTCGGCGCTGGCGGTCGCGTCGAGGATGTCGTCAGCGATCTGAAAGGCGAGACCGAGAGCCTCTCCGAACTGGACGAAGGTTCGGCGGAGAGACTCGGTGGTTCCGGCGAGAATGGCGCCGACTTCAACCGAAGCCCGCAACAGACATCCTGTCTTGTGCCGATGAATGCGTTCTAGACGCTCACTGTTGGTGGCCTTCGTCCCCTCGACCTGGCCGGTGGCCTCGAGATCCTCCATCTGGCCTCCAACCATGCCTCGCGAGCCGATAGCCTCGGCAACTACTTTCGTCGCTTCTATCCGACGCTCACTCCAATCGTCGCCTTCGGGATATCTGGAGAAGCATAAAAGACCTTCTGTCAGTAACGCGTCGCCGACCAGTATCGCGGTTGCCTCGTCGAAGGCGACATGAACGGTGGCGCGACCCCTGCGCAACGTGTCGTCGTCTAGCGCGGGCAAATCGTCGTGAACCAGCGAGTAAGTATGGATGAGTTCTAAACCACACACAGCTGGGAGAACCGTGTCCGGATCGCCTCCGTCAGCGGCGCATGCGCACCGTGCGAGTGTCGGTCGCAGCCGTTTGCCGCCTGCCTGAACGGCATACGCCATCGCTTCATGCAGGCGGCGAGGCCATGCAGTGACTGGTGGTAGCACTTCAACCAACGCCGCATCGATGACGGCCTTCTCGCGCGCTATAAGATCTCGCCCTCTATTCATCGTCAATCAACCGTAAGAGGCGCCGTCTCTGCCTCCTGGCCTTCTCCTGGTTCAAGGAGCTGTTCGATCCTCTGCTCGATCCTCTCGAGCCGAGTACGGCATCCTCGCGCAAGGGTCATACCTTCCTCGAAGAGTTCCAAAGCTTGTTCCAGGCCGACCGACTCATCTTCCAGTCGGGCCACTATGGCTTCGAGGCGTTCGAGCTGCTCTTCGAACCGTTCTTCTTTCTTGCGTTTAGTCATGAGACTCTCCGTTCGACGCTACACCTTCGGCGGATTCTCCGAAAAGCGTCTGCTGTCCAGACTCGTTGTCCTTCTTTGAATCGCGTCGGCTTTTCGATTTTCCCGGAACCAGTGAGCGTACCGTTCCGTCGCTAAGCTGTGTGATCAGGCGTGCTCCGGGTCGCACTTCATTCACACTGCGCAGAGGCGTTGGTTTACCGTCGACGGTCGTGATTGAGTAGCCCCGATCGAGTACTCGCCGCGGATTCAAGTGATTCAGCCCGGCCTCGGCGTGTTCGATGCGACCGAGTTCACGACTCATCCTTGCTGCCAGCAATTGTGCCAACTGATCGCACCGAGTTTCGAGCAAGCGCCTTTGGGTTTCGGTGGCGAACCGTGCTGGTGCTCGGCGGACCGCACGATCACTCGCCTCGAGACGCTCCGCAAGGCGTGAAAATCGGCGTCGTATCAAATCAGGCAGCCGTACCGCGCGTTCGATCATTGCCCGCATCAGTGCTACTCGCTGCGGCAGTCTGGCCAGGCCAGAGGATCCTTCCAGGCCAGCCAGCGTGGCGTGCGCGAGTCGCACTTTCTGTTCTGTGGCTCGCCGCAGCTCGAAGGAGGCTACGTCGAGCCGATCCTCTTGCGCCTCGAGGTGATTTACGATCAGCTCAGCTGCCTGGGTTGGAGTCGTGGCTCGAATGTCAGCTACAAAATCTGCGATGGTGTAGTCGACGTGATGACCAACCCCGGATATCACGGGGACCGGGCACGTGGCTATGGCTCGGGCGGTCGCCTCCTCGTTGAATGCCCACAAGTCCTCGAGACTTCCTCCGCCGCGCGAGACAACCACGAGGTCGACGCGTCCAGAGGAGCCGAGGCGTTCGATGGCGCTCGCGATCTCTTCAGCGGCACCATCTCCCTGCACGCGTGCTCCAGCCACGAGAATCTGTAGGCGCTGGTGGCGGGTGAGGACTGCAACGATGTCTCGTAGCGCTGCACCTGAAGGTGACGTCACGATGCCGATTCTCTGAGGCAACGCCGGCATCTGGCGTTTTCTCTCTTCGGCAAACAGACCTTCCTCTTCAAGTCTGCGTTTGAGCTGCTCGTAGGCGAGCTGGAGGGCGCCTACGCCCTCGGGAACCAGGCTCCGAACGACCAGCTGCAATCGGCCTCGCTGCTGGTAAATCTTGACTGCTCCTGCTGCGCGAACGGCGAGTCCTTCCTCCGGTTCGAATTTCAGTCTGCCGGCAGTGGAGCCCCACATCACACAGTCGATAGCGGCCGATTCGTCTTTGAGCGAGAAGTAGAGGTGTCCTCGCGCCGAACGGGTGACGTTGGTCAGCTCGCCCTCAACCGAGACGCTGGAGAAACTTGCCTCAAGGAGGCTGTTCAGCTCTTCGACGAGTTCCGCTACGGTCCAAGTACGGCCTTTCATGATGCCTCCTGCATCAGCGCAAATGGTGCACCAAGACAGACCAGTGTGAGGATTCCAACTTCCGCGTCGCCCCAGTTGTACTCGAACAGACCCGCCACCGTGATGCCGGCAACTGCGAGCAGGCAGCCGACAAGAGCCGGGAACTCAGGTCGTTTCGATGTGCGCACTCCCCTCCAGGTGCGAAAGACGAACACAAACAGAATAGAGGCGTAGGCTGCGAGTCCAAACAGGCCGCGTTCCGCGGCTATCTGAACAACATTGTTGTGCAGGTGAGGCACTTTCTTTCGAGGGGCGTCGTCCACGCGGTAGTTTGCATAATGTACCTGGACCATGCCCAATCCTACGCCGAAGACGGGAAAGTCGGATGCCATCTGAATCCCTGACTTCACCATGCACAGTCGATCGTAGTTCGAGTCGTCGCGAAGGTCGAAGATTGAGACCGCGCGGTTCAGTATTGGTCCCGGCAGCAGCAGCCAGAGCAACAGGAGAAGAATGGAGTACGCGTACAGAGCCTTGGGTCGCCAGACGATGGCGACGAGGCACAAGCCTGCCCCGAGGCCAACCCATGCACTGCGGGTGAAGGACAGTAGCAAAGCGATGGAACTGATGCCGAAGGCTGGTATCGTCCACATCAACCGTTGCGGGTCACGATTGAAGGCTATGTCGCCAAGTAACAACAGCACGACGATCAGCGTCCAGCCGGAGAAGGTCATGTAGTGATTGTTGAGTCCGTGCAACCGGTTCGAAAGGTCGGAGGCGCCATGCAGGTACTGCCACAACCCGTAGGAGGACGACACCACGGAGACGCCGGTCAGCACCATGAGGAGGCGGTCCCAGCGCTGCCCATTTAGCAGACTCGCAGTCATCGGAACCAGCAGGAACGCCGCGAGCTCACCCAATTCAGCGGCAGATGCGAGAGGATCACGCGAGAAAAAGACGGATCCGAATGACAGGACGACGTAGGCGAAGACCGCCCACTGGATGTTTGCACGTCGCCAGTGGAGATGACCTTTCACGAGCGCTGCCATCCATGAAATCAGTGCGAGAAACAGGATCGCGTTTGCGAGGGCGATCTTAGGGCTCGCTGCAACGCCGATGATGAAGAGGGAGACGGCGGCGCCGGCGACTCGGCTCAGCCGGTCACCTCCTCGCGGGCGAGGGCATGGTCCTCAAGCATGACGGGGATTTCGGAGACGATGGGGTAGGTGCGACCGCACTGGGTGCACTCAAGAGCCTGCTGAACTTCAGGTTCTTCGTCTTTGAATTCCTCGCGATATCGCTCAACCAGGTTCCTCTGCACCGACTTGGACAGATCAACCAGATTCAACTCAGCCTTATCGACCGGGCAGACGAGAATCTCCAGCAATTTGGTATCGACCGGCATGATTCCTCCGTTCGTAGGGGGATAGTTTACTGCAATTGCTCGCGCAGCGGTTTGGATGTGATGGCAGAGGCGGAGATCGGGAATCAGAGACAGAGGCAGATGACAGATTCAGAATCAGAATCAGAATCTGAATCAGAGTGCAAAGCGAGTGCTCTTACGATGGGCCATGACTTGGGAATTTGACTGCGCGATCGTCTGCGGCCCCGGAATCACCGGGATCATGGGTCACCCTATTGCCACACTTTCTCCACGTTTCCGACCCATTCCGTCGCGATACTCGTTATTGGAGGATAGGGATGGGACAATCGCACAAAGCAATGAGAGAATGCTCCGCTGAGATTGCTGTTATGGTTAGCAGGGTTGAGCTAGATGGGTGAAATGAAATCGTCATATCCACGCCTCGAGCGTATTGATTCGCCGGAAGATCTCCGTCGCTTTCCGGAGTCCGAGCTGCCGGCCGTCGCTAGTGAGCTTCGCCGCTTCTTGATCGAATCTGTGTCGCAAACCGGAGGGCACTTGGCCTCAGGCCTTGGCGCCGTCGAATTGACTCTTGCTCTTCATTACGTCTTCGACACGCCGCAGGACCTGATCGTCTGGGACGTCGGCCACCAATGCTATCCGCACAAGATCCTCACCGGGCGGCGCCATCGATTCGATACGCTGCGCAAATTTGAAGGCTTGTCAGGCTTCCTCAAGCGTGAAGAGAGCACGTACGACACCTTCAATGCTGGTCACGCTTCGACGTCGATATCAGCCGGGTTGGGCATGGCCACTGCCGCCAGCCTCGCGGACGAGGAGCGCAGAGTTGTCGCTGTGATCGGAGATGGCGCTCTGACCGGTGGTATGGCAATGGAAGGCCTGAACAACGTTGGCTACCTGCGACGGCCGATGATCGTCGTGTTGAACGACAACGAAATGTCGATTTCGCCCAACGTCGGCGCGATGCAGGGATATCTCAACCGGATCATCTCGGGTCAGCCCTATAAGCGATTCAAGAAAGACGTAGAGTCTATCCTGCGCCAGATCCCTGGTGTTGGAAATCAGATGGTGCGGACTGCGAAGAGAATCGAGCATTCCGCAAAGCAACTCATGGTCTCCGGTCTGCTCTTCGAAGAGCTGGGCTTTCGCTATGTAGGGCCGGTCAACGGCCACAATCTCGCACAGCTGATCGATCACCTGAAGGATCATCGCGATACCACAGGTCCTGTGCTGCTCCACGTGGTGACCACAAAGGGCAAGGGCTATCGCCCTGCTGAAGGCAACCCTGTTCTGTGGCATGGTGCAAGCCCGTTTGACGCGGAGACCGGGCAGGCCTATCCCAGCGCTGGTGGAAAGCCTCCTTCGTTCACCAAGATCTTTGGCCAGACTGTGGCCGAACTCGCCGAAAAGGATGAACGGATCGTAGCGATCACCGCGGCAATGCCGGAGGGAACCGGAACTGATGTCTTTGCCAAGGCGCATCCCAACCGCTTCTTCGACGTCGGCATCTGTGAGCAACATGCCGTGACCTTTGCCGCAGGTTTGGCGACTCAGGGCTTGCGTCCTGTAGTGGCGATCTACTCAACTTTTCTGCAGCGAGCATTTGACCAGATCTTTCATGACGTGTGCTTGATGAATCTGCCGGTCGTGTTTGCGCTTGACCGGGCAGGGCTCGTCGGTGCAGATGGGCCAACCCATCATGGCGTCTTCGATTTTTCATACCTGAGGTTACTGCCCAATATGACCGTCATGGCGCCCAAAGACGAGGATGAGTTGCGCCATATGCTGGCCACGGCGTTTCCAATCGACGGACCGGTGGCGATTCGCTATCCGCGAGGATCTGGATTCGGTGTTCCTGCAATGGGCGAGCCGAAACCTCTGGTTCCGGGCCAGGCCGAAGTGCTAAGGCAGGGCAGTGATGGAACGATCTGGGCGGCTGGAATCATGGCCACAGTGGCCCATCGGGCAGCCGAGAAGCTAAGCGCCGAAGCAAGGCTCGATCTAACGGTCGTCAATGCACGCTTCGTCAAGCCGATCGATCGCTCCGCCCTTGTGGAAACTATTCAGCCGGGGTCCTGTGTGCTGACAGTCGAAGAGAACGCACTTGCCGGAGGTTTCGGAAGTGCGGTCATGGAAGCCGTGGTGGAGGCAGGTATCGAAGATGTTCGCTTTGAGCGCCTCGGCATCCCCGATCGCTTCCAGCCGCACGGTTCGCAGGAGGTTCTGCGAGCGCGTCTTGACCTGGACGAAGAAGGCATTGCGCGCCGTGCATTGGCCTTTTTTCAACAAAGTTCGCCAAAGTTGAAGGCCGTTGCGACCGACGGGTAGCCTGGGGCTGTAACCAGGTCTCAGTGTCAGGTGAAAGCGACTGCGTCAGCAGGGGCAGAGGCAGAAACAGATTCAGATTCAGATTTCAGAGTCAGATCTCAGAAGCAGAGAACAGAGGCAGCGAGTGGCGCGTTCCTGAGATGCCACCCGCTTCGTATGACACTGTTGGATACGAGCACTCCCAATCGGCATCGCCATCGTCATCGTCATCGAATATGGCTCTGAGGCGGTGAAGACAGATTTAGAAGTCAGACACTGAGACAGAAACTAGAGTCAGAAAACCGGAATCAGCATCAGAACGCAGAGATTGCAACAGAGGCAGGCACGGCGACAATCGGCGTCCCATCCCCAGCATCTATGACGATGACGACGCAGAAGAGAGAATTCGGTTGTTGAATGCGTCTGGTTGCTCGACTCTTCACCTCAGACCCCGGCTCCGGTAGGCTCGGAGCCGTGCAGAAAAGGCATATCCTCATTCTCCTGGGCCTGGCCCTTGTCGTCCGGTTGCTGCTCCTTGGCTGGGACTCAGGACTGCTTTCGCCCCATCCCGATGAGCGACAGGTTGTGTTTGTCGCCGAGCCAATGACCGGCTGGCTGAGCGAC
Organism: bacterium; assembly: GCA_024229275.1. Taxonomy (GTDB): domain Bacteria; phylum Acidobacteriota; class Thermoanaerobaculia; order Thermoanaerobaculales; family Sulfomarinibacteraceae; genus JAAESQ01. The sequence continues at coordinate 16,193 of JAAESQ010000221.1, forward strand.
CCTGGCTTCTTTGCCTATGGAACCCTGCATATCCAGCTCGTGCGCGCATCAGCCTGGGTCTCTGAACATTCGGTGGACTATGCGGCCCTGCTGCGTGGCGGTCGCAAGCTCTCGGTCTTGGTGAGTTTCGCAGCAATCCTCCTGGGGTGGTGGGTCGCTCGCCGCGCATGGGGAGGTCGCACCGCCGCGGTCTTCGTCATGCTTGCGTTCTTGATTCCGCTCGACTTGCAGCAGTCGCACTTCGCGACCGTCGAAGCCCATCATGCCCTGTGGGTGATCGCCACGATAGCTGCCACATGGTTGGTGGCGACTCGGCCCTCGGTGGGATCGGCTTTGATTGTCGGCGCAGCATTCGGGGCCTCGTTGGCTGTAAAAGTCGCCTCGCTTCCGCTGCTTTTGCCGCTGGCAGCCGCCTGGGTCGTCGCCGGCTGTTCGGGACGGCTGCGAGCCGTAGGCTTGGCCGGTCTCAGTCTTGTGACTGCTATCGCGGCGCTGTGGCTTGGCCAGCCGTGGACCTTTACCGACGCGGAGCCGCCACTGGCTGCGCTGCTTACTCTGACGATTGCTTCCGTACTAGTTCTACGCGCGGCTTCACACAAGTCATTGCGTCGTTGGCTCTTGGTCGCTTCGTGCTTGTTGGTGGTTTTTGCCATTGTGTGGACCGCAAGGTCGCCGCAGTTACTCAATCCGGAGTACCTGAGGGGCGTCTCCGCGCAGATAGACATGGTCTCGGGTCGAGCAGATCTGCCGTATGTTCGGGTCTACCGTTCGACCTTGCCGATTCTCTATTCTCTGCGCGAGCTGGGATTGTGGGGCCTTGGGCCTGCGCTCCTTGCAGCCGCAGTGCTCTCAACGGGGCTGGCTCTCGCTCGGCTCCGCAAACATTGGCGTCGGGTATTGTCGATTGCTCCGTCTCCCGGGTTGACTCTGGTGCTGTTGCTTTTGATCTGGATTGTGCCGATGGCGCTTAGGCTGTCCACGCTGCAAGTCAAGTTTCTCCGCTACTGGCAGCCCTTGGTGATTCCAATGGCACTGGTTGTTGCCTGGGGCGTGACTCGGATGCCGCGCAGATGGCGTCGCCGGAGTGTGTCTGCAGTCGTGTTGCTGACCTTAGTGTGGGGAATCGGATTCCTGCTTGGATTCTCGCAGCCGCATCCGCACGCTACTGCCTCCAAATGGCTCGATCGCGTCGTCGAACCAAACCAAACCGTCGCATTCGAGCATTGGGACGAGGGGCTGACGTTGTGGCCGGCGGGAGAAGTAGTTCAGCGGACGGAACTGCCCTCCTACGATCTTCCAGACGATCCAGACAAAGTCCGGAAGTGGTGTGATGCTTTGTCGAGTGCCGATTGGGTAGTTCTGACGTCGAACAGGGTGCGGCGGACAGTTCTTGAGAACGCCAACCGCTTTCCGCGGACCTCGCATCTATACGTCCTCTTGCTTGGCGGACAGCTCGGGTTCGAACCGGTCACCAGGATTGAGAGAGGACCGCACTTCCTCGGCCTGAGATGGCCGGTTCAACGCGCCGACGAGAGCTTCGTGAACTACGATTTTCCACGCGTAGTGGTGCTGCGTAAAACCGAGAATCTGTCGACGAGCGGCTTGCTTGAACGGTTACGTGCCGCACCGAAGAATACAGAACCGACAAGTTCCGCTGCCCTCGATCGAAAGTCTGTTGCTCCTCTTTCCCAAGTGGAAGCTGCGCCGCACTTGCAGCGCCAGGGCTTGGTGTCGATTCTGTGGCTCGGCGTCATTGCTTTCTCGGGAGTGGCCGCGTGGGTCATTTTCCTGCCCTATTTGTCGCGTTGGCCAGATGCTGGAGTTGGCCTTTGCCTTGTGACCGGATGGATTGTGCCGCCGTGGTTGGTATGGATAGGTTCGCAGACTAGATTGCTCGCGATAGGCGCCGAGAGTCTGACCCTTGTGTGGTTGGTATGGATTGCGATTGGCGCCTGGTTCCTTTGGCTTCGTAGCAAGGCAATATCTTGCGCCTACCGCGCCCGAAAACGAGGAATTCTCACCGTAGGTGCCGTCGTAGTGTCTGTGTGGCTCCTCTTCCTAATGATCCGGACGACCAATCCGGCAATCTTCTGGGGTGAGAAGCCGATGGATTTCTCGTTCTTCAACGCCTTCCTGCGAGCCGAAGCGTGGCCGCCGGGAGAGCCATGGATGGCGGGAGCGAAGCTGCATTACTACTACTTTGGTGAGGTGTTGGTCGCGTTCTGGACGCTGCTTGTAGGTGCATCTGCGGGTGTCGGCTACAACTTGGCATCAGCGACACTGCCTGCGCTATCGGCAAGTGCCGTGGCGTCACTCGCCCTGGTTCTCGCGCGTGGGCGCATGCTCGCAGCGATTCTTGCACCGGTGTTAGTGATCCTGTCGGGAAACCTCGCATGGCCTTGGTTGCTCGACCTGGCCAAAGATCGCCGCTGGTTTGACATGTGGTGGGCGACCTCCAGGGTTGTCCCGGGCTTTGCCATCGACGAGTACCCACTGTGGACCGCCCTCTTCGCAGATCTCCATGCGCATTTCATTGCCTTTCCGGTACTCATCGCAGGCTTCGCGTGGGCACTGGCGACGGCACAGGCTCCTGTGGGGCGCTGGTATACAGCTGTGCTTATGACCGGCCTGAGCGCAGCCGTGCTCGCAGCGACCAATCCGTGGGATCTCCCGATCTTTGTCGCCGCACTGACGGTAGCAACTTTGTTTTCAGGGCGCGTGGTGACGACTTTCGGCCGGCTCAGCGTTGCTGCCGGGCTCAGTCTTGTGCTTGCCCTACCATTCCCCTTCGAACTCTGGGATTGGTTTGGATCGGGGGTGGGGGGCGGACGGTTGATCGGCCCGCATGATGGCGAGCAGGCGCCGGCCTGGGCGGTGCTGCGCCACTTCGGACTTTTCTGGTTGCCGCTTGCAGCCATGGCGTTGGTGCGGATCTGCGGAGAGTTGTCGCCGGATTGGAGGATTGTCCGCCACGCGAGGTCGATACGAGATCTCTTGGCAAGATTGGCTCTGTATAGGCTTGTAGGTTTGGTTGGAGGATATTCGCTTGTAATGTGCGCCGCGATGCTGCCCGGCTGGTTGCACAGCTCTGGAGCGGCAATGGTGGCCCTGCCGGCAGTGGTCGTTTTCGGAGCGGCCGCATTGTTTGCCGATCGACTTCAGGAACGTCTGGCATGGGCGATCGCGTCAGTGGCATCTCTGATGGTGGCCTTGTGCGAATGGGTCACTTTGATCGATCGGATGAACACGCTGTTCAAGGTCTACAACGGTGTGTGGCTGCTACTGGCAGTTTCCCTGGCGGTGCTTCTGATGCTTGCGCGCAAGAAGACTGTGAGGTGGATCGGCTTTGCTGTGTGGGCGCCGCTGCAAGTGATAGCGCTGCTGAATCTACCACTCGGTGTGCTTCAAGGCTGGTCGCAGCCGAAAGTGAGGTCGCCTCGACCGACACTCGACGGGGATGCCTATCTTGAAGCCTCCGACCCGCACACTTTTGTACTCGCGGGGGCAATACAGGCGATGGCGGTGCCGGGCGATGTCGTGGCCGAGGCCGCAGGGTCGTCGTACCGTGAGTACACTCGAATCGCGATGCACACCGGACAGCCGAGTGTCGTTGGGTGGGAGTGGCATTTGCAACAGCGCGGTCAAGACCCAATCGAGATTGCTGCTCGATGCGACGACCTGGAGAAGCTTTACACTGAAAGCAACCCACTGGCTCAGGTTGAAATCCTAGAGCGTTACGGAGTGGACTGGATTGTGATGGGGGATGTGGAACGCGAGACTTATGGCATCGAGGTGGCAGATCCATTTGCCGATGTCGTCTCGGTGCGCCGCGTCTTCGAACGCGAAGGGGCGGCTCTCTTCCGCGTACAGAGGTCATCCGCACACAGCCGGAGGGATGCGCGTTGAGCCCCCGACGTCGCCGCCTTGACGTCGAGGTGACGGAGCGAGGGCTTACCGCGTCTCGGGCGCGTGCGCAATCGCTGATCCTCGCCGGACGGATTCGTGTCGACGGTGTGATGGTCGACAAGGCGGGGGCGCAAGTTTTGCCCGACGCGCAGATCGAACTCATCGAGCCGGACCATCCCTGGGTATCGCGCGGTGGGCTCAAACTGGTTCAAGCGCTCGATACCTTTGAACTCTCACCAGACGGTCTCGATTGCCTCGATGTCGGCGCCTCTACCGGAGGCTTCACTCACGTTCTCCTCGAGCGTGGCGCGATGCGAGTGATTGCTCTTGACGTTGGCAAGGGTCAGCTCGATTGGAGCCTGCGCAGCGACGATCGAGTCACGGTCATGGAAGGCATCAATGCCCGTCATCTCGGTCCGGACGATCTCCCGTTCCCTGTTGCTGCCATCTCGATCGATGTGTCGTTCATCTCGCTCACCAAGGTCGTTCCTGCGCTGCTCCCTCACCTTCAAGATGGCGGCTGGCTAGTGTGCCTGGTCAAACCTCAGTTCGAAGCTGGACGAGAGCAAGTCGGCAAGGGTGGAATCGTGCGCGACGAAGAAGTACGCCGCACGGTCATCGATGAGGTCGTCGCAAAGCTGAGTGACCTCGGTCTGGAACTGATTGGCATCGTTGAATCACCCGTACGAGGCCAAAAGGGAAATCTCGAGGAGCTGGCGGGGTTTCGGAAGCGCGAGAGTTGAGAGTTAGAAGATGCCGTGGTGATACTCATCGCCATCGCCATTGTGTTCGTGTCCCGACGCCAAGTGCAGGCTCGCGGTAGGTTCTTCGAACGCGCTTCCCGTGCATTGCCAGGCACGGTTTTTCGAGATCATAGGGCATCTGAATATCGAGGACGAGGATTCTCGAAAAACCAGAGCCAGGCACGTGCCGCCGGACAGTAGATACTCTGGAGAGCAATTCCTTGCCAGCCTCCTAGCCTCCTAGCCTCCCAGCCTCCCAGCCTCCAATACTGACTTGTGCAATTCTGCTC
>JAAESQ010000222.1 GCA_024229275.1 bacterium
CTCATCGTAACGCGATTGACAGACACGGGCCTAAGACTGGGGAAAGCCGTTGCATGAATAGACCCCTCTGTCCCGCCTGACTCTGCGTCCCCGCGTCTCTGCGTTTTCTCTTCCTCTCCCAAGGACTGAGCAATTGTGGCGCAGGCTTCCAGCCCGCTCTCATTCCTAACTGAACAGTATTGAGGCTAGCCGCCACACGCTTGCCACAACACGCCTCAAGCTCTCCCCGTACATGATGCGCTTCTGACACTTCCACCCCCGAGAGTGGTCTTGTGCGCGAAAGCACACGACCAAAACGGAGGTGAACCATGGGACGCAGAATACTCAGACTTTGGATCTTGGCGGTATTGATTACGGTGCCTCTGATGGCACAAGCACAGGAACAGCGGGGCGGCGATGAAACGATCGGCCTCGAGGACGTGGGACGGGGCAGCCTCCTCTTCAGGACAAATACTCCCGGGAGGTTTCACCCTGCTCCAACGCAGGCAACTGAGGTCGAGATCACAGTACGAGGCTTCGTGTCCGAGGCCATTGTCAGGCAGCGCTTCCACAATCCGGGTAACGAGTGGTTGGAGGGTGTTTACGTCTTTCCTCTCCCTCCCAAAGCTGCAGTACACGATATGCGTCTAGAAATTGGCGAGACCATCATAGTGGGCGAGATCCATGAGCGCGTGGCCGCCAAGAAGGCGTATCAGAAGGCAAAACGGCAAGGTAAGAAGGCATCACTGATCGAGCAAGAGCGACCGAACATTTTCACAACTTCGGTCGCCAATATTGGTCCAGGTGAGGAAGTTGTCGTACACATCGAGTATCAACAGACTCTGGCCTTTGATTCCGGGCGCTACGAGCTTCGCTTTCCGATGGTGGTTGGCCCTCGCTACATACCAGGTCCCGCTACGGCAAGGAGTGGAGGTACCGGGCGCTTGCCCGATACTGACCAAGTGCCCGACGCTTCTCGCATCACACCACCGGTTCTCCATCCCGCGCAGGGGAAGATCAATCCAGTAAAGCTCACAGTAAGACTAGATGCAGGTTTTCCTTTGGATCGTTTGACGTGTCCTTCTCACGCCGCGAGCATCTCCAGAACCCCAACTGGAATGCACCGCATTACGCTCGAAGATGTGCCAGCCGATCGCGATTTCGTGCTCGAATGGACACCCGCTCTCGGACGCGAACCGAAAGCTGCCGTTTTCACTGAGAAGGTGGGTGCCGAAGTCTTCGCTTTGGCAATGGTGATGCCGCCCAGCGATGCCGTCTTGGACACTGTGAGGCTACCGCGAGAAACGGTCTTCGTCATCGACACCTCGGGTTCGATGGGTGGGGCTTCAATCATCCAGGCAAGAGATGCGTTGAACTTCGCACTCGATCAGCTCCAACCCGAGGATTACTTCAACATCATTGAGTTCAACTCTCGACACCGTGCCCTCTTTCGCTCGGGACAACCGGCGATGCCGGCAGCACTGGAGGAGGCGCGGCACTGGGTGAATCGACTCAATGCGGACGGTGGCACTGAAATGATGGGCGCCCTCCGAACGGCCCTCGCGGACACCCTCGACCAGACCCCACTCCGCCAGATAATTTTCATCACCGACGGCTGCGTCGGCAACGAGGATGCTCTTTTTTCCGCCATTCACAAGGACCTCGGACGAAGCCGGCTTTTCACTATAGGCATCGGTTCTGCTCCAAACTCGCATTTCATGGAGCGGGCAGCTTCATTCGGACGGGGCAGTTTCACTCATATTGGATCGCCTACGGAGGTCACTCGCAGAATGCAGGAACTGTTCGAGAAAATCGAAAACCCGGTTCTTGCCGACTTGGAGCTGCGCTGGCCGGACCCAGCCGCCGAGACTTGGCCGCAGCGGGTGCCTGACCTCTATGCCGGCGAACCCGTGGTCGTTGCCGCACGACTCGCGGTTTCAGACGGTGACCTGGTCGTTTCAGGCCAACGCGCTGACAGGCCTTGGCAGGTTGAGGTGCCACTTGAGATCGGGGAGGCGCGTGCCGGGGTAAACCGGTTGTGGGCTCGCCGCAAGATCGCTGACCTCATGGACAGGGGTACCAGGGGTGTTGCCGAGAACGAAATACGGTCACAAGTCATCGAAGTAGCCCTTGCCCATCACCTTGTATCGAAGTACACCAGCCTTGTCGCCGTAGACGTGACTCCAACCCGACCAGAGCAAGTGAACCTGAAAACCGGCGCGGTACCCACGAATTTACCGGCCGGATGGCAGTACTCGAAAGTGATCGGAAGCCTACCAAAGGGGGGAACTTCCGGCCGCTGGCACATCCTGACTGCAGTGCTGGCACTCGCTGCTGGACTCATCGTACGACGTTGGTTCTGATGGTCCGAAGAGCGCTCTCGGCGATCTCTGCGCTATTCCTTGTCGCTGGATTCGTACAGGGGGCGAGAGGTGGCTGGATCTACGCAAAAGCGGGCCTAGCTCAGATCCTACTTCACCGCGCCTGGGATCAAACGCTTGATGGCGCCTCCCAGGTACGGGCGTGGCCGTGGGCCGACACGTGGCCCATAGCTCGCCTCGTCCTTGAGGGGCATGGACGGGAATTGATCGTTCTTGCTGGTGCCAACGGGCGAAACCTAGCCTTTGCGCCCGGGCATCTGGATGGTTCGACCCTCCCGGGCAGCACCGGAACCTGCGTAGTCGCCGGTCATCGCGACACTCACTTCGCAGCCCTCGAAGAACTGAAGCCCGGAGATCGCGTGCGTCTCGAAAGTACAAATGGGATTACCCACTCCTATCGAGTTGCCGAAACTGCAGTGGTTCACGAAACTGACACCTGGGCAATAGTCGACAGTGTCAATCCAACCCTGGTACTCATCACCTGCTGGCCCTTCAATTCTCCGATGGCGGGTGGGCCATTGCGCTACGTCGTCTGGGCGGAAGGAGAATAGGTCTCACGTGAGCCGCATGCATACTTGCCGAGCATCACGCCTTTGCCCACGCCCCCCCCTCCCCCCGAATTGTCACCCTGAGCGAGCCTGCGAGCCGAAGGGTCTCCCATTGATGTCAGCAATATGCAGCCGAGTGATTCGCCACAATCAAGGCGATCATTGCTGGAACGGGAGATCCGTTCGACTCCGCTGCGCTCCGCTCAGGATGACCACCTTTTAGCGGCACTGTTATTCCATGAGTCACCTCCGCGAACGCGGCCTAGAAATGCTCTGAATGACACAATTGAGAAGTCTGCAAGAGGCTCACGTGCCACTGTCTTCTCCCTCCTGGCATTCGAACTGCCGCTAAATACATGACACAAAGAACACGGCCGCCGGACTTGCGTCTAGCGGCCGTTGGTTCTCTACTGATTGAAGCTCACTCCTGCGGAATCGATTCGTCTCCGGTCAGTTTCGGCAGCAAGAGTGCGTTGAAAAGGAGCTTGTAGGTCGCGGGAGTCGAAGCCCGGAACTGCGGATTGAAGGCGTACAGGACCAGTTGTCCTTTACCCTTTCGCACCCATGCCATCGTCGTCCCCTGTGCCAGGAGCTTCTCACCTTCGATATAGCCACTCTTGAGAATCTCCCGTTTGGGATGCATCGCAAGCACCCGACGATCCATGTCCAGCGACGGGATCGAGGTTCTGAATACAGGTGCCCCTCGCGAAAAAGCGCCGGCCTTGCTCGGCATACCCCAGGTCAGCGGATGGTCATTCTGGATATCCATGGCCAACCACGCGCCCGGCACATAGAGACCATCTTTCTTCAGCTGGTCCGACACGTCACGAATCGGTAGCATGAACTCTTCCGCATCTTCCTTGTCCTCACCATGTTGAATCTTCAGGGCACCCTTGAACAATTCAGTCGAACGGCGCCACGAAACGATAATTCCACCTTCATCGAGAAAGGACATGACTTTCGCCATTCCCTTGTCGCCCATCCCCTTCTTGAACTCCGGCGGGTATTCGCTTGTGTAATAAGACTCTCCACGCTTGTACTTGCCTGTCTTGAGAACACTTGCGGCCATGTCGGGGAACACGACGACGTCGTAGTCTTCGGCAAGATCCGTATCAGCGACATCACCTGGCCGTAGCACGTCAAATGGAATGCCATACGAATCAAAGACAAACCGCGTCCAACCGGCATCCATGTCGTGGTTGTAGGTCTCGAGCATCGCGATACGCGGTGAGTCGAGTTCAACGGCAGGTAGGTCCCGTTCCTCAGTCAACACCGCTGGCTCAAAACCGATGGCGTCGATCAGTCCCTGGACCTCATCCCGCGTGCTTCCTTTGACCCGGAAGACAAAAGACCCGGCCTTCAGTTTGTTGTCATCAAGCTCGACTTTCTCGGTCAGCCTCATGACGGGAACCTTGTCCTCGAACGCCTGAAAAACAGCCGCGTAGGTAGCATTGTCGGTCGGCGGAAACGCCACCGCCCAGACCTCGTCTGGCAACGTGAATGTTGCGCTCTCAGGGCTCCAGTCCTCAAACTTGGCCTCGAAATTCGGGCATCTGTGGTCGATCTGATGGCTCGTGACTCCGTAGTGGAGCGGCAGTGACCAACTCGTAATGTCGTACGGTCGGATCGCCTCACCACCCGGCGTGTAGTGACGAAGCGGGAATCGTTGATCCTCCAAAACCTCCTTGACGAAGGTTCTGTATGGCTGGCTCAGAGGAACTACCATATCTCCCGCCTCGAAAACTTGACCTTTGATCTCAGCCCGTTCGGCAAGCTGTTTGACCTGGACACCATGTTGCTGAAGCAGCTCTGCTATGTGTTGCCATTCGCTGCGATCTTTCTGCTTTTTTGGCAGCACAAAGTAATACGGCGCCTCTGTCTTGCCGAGTTCGACGTTCACCCTACACATCGTATTGCGGTGCGTGAGGATGGCTTCCCGATGTCGAGCCGATGTCGCCAGAATCGAATGCAGCGACGAAAGCTCATACTCGACGATGTCGCCGAGGCGCCACCATCCGCCCGGCCAAGGCTCAGGCATGTTGACGCTCTTCTCGTACTCCGCGAGACCTTTGCCACGTGCGACGAGTTCGTTTTTCTCTACGCGGACAGGCGTCGCATAGTCAGAACTGGCTGCCTCCGTGAGGAAGCTGATGACGTTTTTGAAGATCGATGTTTCGGTTGAACCGGGCCAGTAGTCGTCGAACATCCAATGCTGGGCCACACCTTTATGCCCGTCACGACCCATGTCCGCAGCCAGGTTTGCGCCGAATATGCCACTCCACCGCCACTGTTCGGCGTGCACGTTCTCCGCGATCGGATCATGATTCGGTGGAACGTAGTAGCGTGGACTGGTCTGCCCCATCTGGTGTTTCTCACACATCACCTGCGGGTACCACTCGGTGCTGTAAAGACGCGCAATAACCTTGGTGTCCTCTTGGCTCAGTGTGATGAAATCGCGATTGTTGTCGTGACCCACATACTTGTGGTAGATGCCTGGGAGAGAAGTACCTTCGTACTTTGTTCCAACGTATTTGCGGTAGTGGTTCACCACCATGTCCATACCGTCCGGATTGTGGTTCGGCACAACCATCAAGACAACGTCGTCCAACCTTGCTAGAAGGTCAGGATCCTCTGTGGTAATCAGTTCGTAGGCAAAGAGCGGGAGTGACTGCGCGGGGCCAACTTCGCCCGAATGCATGGAAAGTGTCAACAAGGTGAAGACACGACCCTCATCGACTAACTGCGAGAGTTCTTCGTCCTGAAGACTAGCGTCAAGCGCCAGGCTGCGATTGATTTCGTGCAAGCGATCGAGATTCTGGAGATTGGCTTCGCTCGAGAGGAACGCAACGTACATCGGTCTTCCCTCAGGCGATGCGCCGACCTCTTTCAACTCGAGACGCGGGGATTCCGACAGAACCTCAAGATAGGCAATCAGCTGCTCATAGTCGAAGAGTTCCCGGTCAGCTCCTGGCTGAAAACCGAAATACGCCTCTGGCGTTGGCGGCTCAGCCATCGCGGACGGCGAAACCAGAAGGCCACAAAGGACTGCGAACAGTACCAAGGAACGTGCTTGAATCATGTGACTCCCCTTTGCCCCGGCGGGCACTAATCAGCAGAATCGTAACACGGGGCAACCCTTGCAATTGTTGACTTTTGGACCCATTTTGTAAGGAAAGGTTAACGCCATAGGGAGGACGCCAATGCCAACCTACGTGTTCCAATGTATGAACTGCAAACGCCAGTTCGAGAAGGTCTTGAGCGTTTCCAAACGAAATAAAGCCAAGCTCGAATGCCCGCATTGCGCAAGCGCCAGGATCTACCAACTCATGACCAGCTTCTATGGGCGACCTGCTCGCGATTCTCAACCTGAACGCTCACGGTGACGACTCGAACCGGCAAACCATTAGCTCTCGGAGTCAGACAGCCAAATCGCTAGGCCTCGCCAAACGTTCCCAGCCTTCCCCAATAGCCCGCTCTGCTGAACCATCACCGATTCAAAGATCCGACGAGCCTCCAAAGGAAGGTCAGTTCCTCTCCTTCTCGCCTTCCCAAAGATCAAAGCGCATTAACCGGCACTCGATTGGGCCGTTGAAGAGTTGAATCCGCCGCGAGGTCCGCAGCCCTATCTGCTTAGCCAGTTGAGACTCGCCGCAGAGGACCCAGGCCGTGGCTCCCGTCGCATGCTGTTTGAGGCGATCACCGAAGCCCCGATAGAAACGACCAAGCCTCTTGACGTCGCCAATACGTTTACCGTACGGGGGATTGGCAACGATCATCCCTCCTGATTCCCACGGAAGAGTAAGATCGAGAGCGTCGCTGACCTCAGTGGTGACAAAACGATCCATCCAAGCGGCCTTGAGATTGCGCTGCGTCGCCCGCACCGCCCGCTGATCTCGATCACGAGCGACGATGGGCTGTGGCGCATCACGATGTCCACGCCGGGCTTCCCGCGTTACCTCTTCGAGCAGAGTCTGGCGGTGCGAGAGCCAATTCTCAAACGCAAACTGCCGATGCAGTCCTGGTGGAGTCTGTGTCGCAATCAAGCTTGCTTCAACGGCAAATGTTCCGGTTCCGCACATCGGGTCCAACAACGGCTCCGAGCCATCGTAACCAGCCAATAGCAGAATGCCGGCGGCCAGCGTTTCCGACAAAGGCGCGGGCCCTCCGCGCGGCCGGTATCCTCGATGCGACAGCGGTTCTCCGGTTGAGTCCAAGCTCAAGCTAGTAATGCCCCGCTCGCTGACGTGAAGATGGAGCCGGATGTCGGGATTTTCTCGATCGACGCTGGGACGTCTTCCATCCTTTGCGCGAATCTTGTCTACAACAGCATCTTTAACGACCTGTGCGGCAAAGTTGAGGTTCCTGAACGTCCTGTGCCGACCCGCCACTTCGACCACGAGCGATTGATCGGAGGTCATCAGTTCGGGCCAAGACACTGAAGAAGAGAGTTGGTAGAGATCTTCGCGTGACTGCACCGCGCCTCGGGCGAGAGGAATAAGTACTCGCATCGCTGTTCGAAGCCTCAGGTTGGCGTTGTAGACGCTCGACAAATCCCCCGAGAATCCGACCATTCCTCGACCCGGAGCTACACTCTCGACGTCGAGTGCTCTCAGTTCATTGCCAAGAACCTCTTCCAATCCTCGGCTACAGGTGGCCACCAACGGCCACGAGGATGCATCAGTACCAATCACGCCGGAACCGTACACGGCCTTTGCGATGCTGGCAAGCACTCATCGACGCCGCCCTTCTGCTAACCTTGACAGTCTCCCGGTTATGAGGGGTCTCCAGGGACAATCCACCAAGAAACGGATCACGGGAGCTGAAGGAGGACAGAGGAACGTGGTCGAGTTCAAGAGCCTGGCGCTGGTCAGCGCACATCCTCCTTTACCAGCGATGCTCAACTACGGCATCTCCGACCTCACCGAGCTGTGTTCATTGGCAGCCTACGTTCGGGACTTGGTAGATGACGTCGCCATTCCTGTGGGTCCGTCGGACCGCGATCCACTGACCGGTTTCAGCGCCTACATGAATCGGCACAAGCCCGATCTCGTCGGTATCTCAACCTTTACTTGCGGCGCACGCTCCGCCCTCAAATACGCCGAAATCGCAAAGCGACATGGCGCCTTTGTCGTCATGGGCGGATACCACCCATCGGCTCTGCCTGAGGAAATGCTCGCCTCGCCAGTTGTTGACGCAGTGGTTCGCGGCGAGGGAGAGGAGACATTGCGCGACCTTATAGTGAATGGGCCGTCGCGTCGTGTACCAGGGCTCTCTATCAGAGATGGAGAGGACTTCATCCACAACCCGGACCGCCCCGTGATCGAAGATCTCACCACTCTCCCCTTGCCCCTCCGAGAGGTTCGGCCAAAACGTTTCGGCCTCGACGGGCGCCACTATCACACCGATTCGATCTACTCATCACGCGGATGCAAAGCGAGATGTGTTTTCTGCGCCAACCACCTCGTCGGCAAGAAATGGCGACGACGAAGCAATCGTCATGTCATGGAGGAACTGGCCGAAATCGCGCCTGCCAGGAAAGGCAAGCGCAAGCATGTCAAGCTATGGGATGCCAACTTCATGACCGACACCGATCAGATCGCCGAACTCTGCGAGATGATCATCGAGAACGGTTTTCACAAAGAATTCAGATTCTCGGCCGAAACTCGGATTGAAGACATCATTCGCAGCCGGGAGATCCTGCCGCTGATTCATGAGGCCGGTTTCAGCCAACTCGGTTCAGGCATCGAGAGCCCCAACCCAGAAACGCTTCGCAGTTTGAGGAAGGGTATCAATCTGGAAGGGGTTGCCGAGGCATCTCGGCTGCTCTCAGAAGAAGGAATTCATTTCGCAAAGTTCTTTATCATCGGCCACCCCAATGAAAACCGCTCTCAGATTCTCGAGTATCCAGATTTTGCAGTCTCAAAGAGTGTGACCAAAGAGAGCGCCTTCTTTTTCATCCTCACACCCTACCCCGGCACACGAACCTACGAGGAATACCACGAGAACGGCATGATCGCGAGCTATGACTGGGACCTCTACACCAATCTTGGAGCAGCGATCGAGCCCAATGGGATCTCGCGGCTCAGTCTGCAAGCACTGCTCTGCACGGTCCAGACCCAGTACTCACTCGTTAAACGGTTAGCACGCGGTGACAGTTTCGATCGCCTGGCTGGGAAGCTGATTATGCCGCTGCTAGCAAACGCAAAACTGTTGCAACTCTATGGAACTGGAAGTGATGAAGAACTGCAGGACTATCTCTGGGAGGCTTTGAGTCAACTGCAGGACATCCCACCCAGAACGGTGGAGCACAAAGGATCACGCCATTCTGATCAATCATTGGTTTTGCGCTTCCACAACTGGCGAGGGACTTCTGTTGACGCCGTCTTCCAGCATGACGGTGATCAGGAGAGTTTTCGCATTGGCAAAGGGTTCGGCGATGAGTTCAAGCGAAAACGGATTATCCATCTCTCTATTCCACTTCTCTACCGGATGATGTCAACGTTCGACCTTCGCAAAGACCCACACGACATCATTACCCTCAAGCTCAAACCCAGCACCATGAAACCGGCTTGGATACTCTCACTGGCAGGCACACTCATCCGTGTTTCCTGGCTCATCGGTCGGCTGAGTCTATTTCATCTTCGGAAGCGTTTCTCCTCCCTGTCACGACACCACTAGCTTTCTGACCACGCGCCATCCTCACCCGGGAAGGGGGCACACGGCCCATTCATTGGGTTTCCCGCCATCGACGCTACGTTGTAAAATGGCGACCAGCGTCAGGAACTCTCATCATATTCGGAGTGGGCAACCCTCACCACGACCACAGATGAGCTACGAACGCGGCTGTAATTGACCCGGCCAACACACAGGCGCCTGAACGGAGAAGGTCTTGGGCCCATCCTCGAAACATGACCAGTCAGTTTCTTTGAGACCTGATCAGCGTCTATTTGATCAGGTCTGCGATCGTCTTCGATCCGCCATCATGAGAGGCCACGTGGCACCGGGCGCACGTTTGCTTGAGCGGGATCTAACAATCCAGCTTGAAGTGAGTCGCACACCGATTCGTGAAGCGCTGCGAAAACTTGAGGATGAAGGCCTGGTCGTAAGTTTTCCGCATCGAGGATTCTTTGTACGGGATCCTTCGTTTGACGAGGCACGACAAGCGTACGAGATGCGCCGAATCGTGGATAGTGCGTGCTGCGCCCTAGCCGCCGAGCGAGCAACTGAGATAGACCTCGCGACCATGCGACAGGCGATTCGTCAATGTGAAGAAGCCCTCAACGCAGGCGATCGCGAATCGGTACTCATATTTAATAAAGACTTCCACTATTCACTGGCACACGCTGCCCACAACGTCTTCCTGGAGAAGCAATGGCAGGCTCTGTGGACTTTCGCTGACCTCCTGCGAGGGCAATGGTGGGCGCACACGTCCCAGCCTGAGACAGACCACAACGAGCATGCAGCGATCGTAGAAGCCATTGCCAACCGAGACGTGGAGCTTGCCCGCGATCTTGCGGACAAGCACATCGAGCTGGCTTGGAAGTACGTTGCTACACGCTTCGAGGAAAACTCCGAGGTCGCCATCGACACGCCCCCGAAGCTATAGAGCGATTGCCGCTCGGCATCCAATGTCGTTCAGGGGCTACTCACGCTCAATGAACTCGATTTTGTAGCCGTCAGGATCCTCGACGAATGCGATCACCGTCGACCCGTGTTTCATCGGGCCCGGCTCACGCACAACCGCTCCTCCAAGCTTCCGAACTCGAGTGCACGCAGCCTCAATGTCCTTGGCGCCGATTGCGATATGGCCAAAGCCCTCTCCCAACTCATAGCTCGAAGTATCCCAGTTGTGAGTCAGTTCGAGAACTGTGTTGGATTCCTCGTCACCATAACCCAGGAACGCAAGAGTGAAGCGCCCCCCGGGAAAGTCTTTGCGGCGCAGAAGCTCCATACCGAGCGCCTCTGTGTAGAACGCGATCGACCGCTCCAGGTCACCAACCCGGATCATAGTGTGAAGGAATCTCATGGCTTCCCCTTGTCTCCAATCAATAGTCACTCGTCATGATGAAGACTGGTGCGCCTTCAAATTTCTTATACTGAGGACGCAATCGGTCTAGATTGTAAAACTTGCCGACATCGACAACCTTCTTGCGGCTGGTGACAACGTCGATCGGCACATTGTCGTAGCGTCCGTTGCGGACGTTCACCAACCGACCCGACACACCATCGAGGATCAGGTCCATGGCCAGATTGCCGAACGCCATCGGCACGATTGAGTCCATGGCGTCCGGATCACCGCAACGAACGAGATATCCCAAGCGCTGGCTAATGACGTTCGGTCGGTGGCCATTGTTGTACTTCGGAGACACTTCACGCAATGCGCGTGCAACGCGATCGCCTATACCGCCTAGCTTCTTGTGACCGAACATGTCCTTCTCGTGATCCTCGTAGATCATTTCGTCCATTCCGGTGAATGTTGCTCCCTCGGACACCAGCACGACGCTGTAGTTGCTGGGGTTTTTCTTCCTGTCTTCGCTGAGCAACTCGCACAAGAGCTCGATCGAGAATGGGTGTTCGGGAATCACGCACCGGTTGGCTGCTCCCGCCATCGCAGGAAGCAGTGCCGTGAATCCAGCGTAGCGCCCAAAGACCTCGATGACGAGGAACCTCTCATGAGAACCGGCGCTGGTACGCAAGGCGTGGGTCATCTCGATAGTGCGAGTAACACAGGTCGAGAAACCGATGCAGTAATCGGTCCCAGGCACATCATTGTCCATGGTTTTTGGAAGAGCGATGACCGAGACTCCCTGCTCGTGAAGATGAGCACCGTAGGACAGCGTGTCATCGCCGCCTATCGGGATCAGGGTGTCGATGCCCAGAGAGTCAAGATTCGCCAGCACCTCACGTGTCAAGTCGTTGACCTCGTCTCCGTATCTGTCACGGAGGTGGTCGGGGACGGCGAGGTCCGGGACGTGGCTTGGCCGCGTTCGCGAGGTATGCAGGAAGGTGCCACCGGTGCGCCCCACTTTGTTAACTGCCTCTTCGGTGAGATCCGTCACCCACTCAGATCGACTGACCTCACTCGACGGATCGAGCTCGATGAGTCCGGCCCAGCCTTTGCGGATTCCAAGAACCCGATAGCCCTCACGCAATGCGCGAACCGTCACCGCCCGGATTGCGGGATTCAGGCCTGGAACGTCGCCGCCACCGGTGAGGATCCCAATTGTTCCTCGCGTTTTCTTAGCCATCTCTTTCGGCTCCTTCCACAAACACTTCGTCGGTCAATCACTGTTCCGTAAGTTCGAGTCTCCATTGAAGGGTCTCTCCGCTGGCAAGCCCTACGACCGACTCATCACCAAAATCGAAGCTCTCCGGCACCTGCCACTCGTTCTTCACTAAATCAATCGTTCCGGTGTTCCGTGGTAATCCGTAGAAGTCCGCGCCATGATGAGAGACGAATCCTTCCAATCGGTCTAAACAACCCTCGCTCTGGAACACTGACGCACAAACCGGCAGCGCTGCATGAGCATTGAAGACTCCCGCACACCCGCATGCGCATTCTTTGCTGGAAAGGGGATGCGGCGCGCTGTCCGTGCCAAGGAAGAAACGTGAGTCACCGCTCGTCGCGGCTACCACGAGCACCTTTCGGTGTTCTTCGCGTTTGAGAATGGGAAGACAGTACAGATGAGGGCGGATTCCACCGACGAGCATCGCGTTGCGGCTATGCAGTAGATGATGCGGGGTAATAGTCGCCCCGACATTGCCATTGGTTGAACGGACAAAGGTGACTCCTTCCTTCGTCGTCAAGTGCTCGAAGACGACTTTGAGCTTCGGCATGCGCTGAAGGAGCGGTCCCAACACCCGATCGATGAAGACTTTCTCCCGGTCGAAAATATCTACGCTGGGGTCAACGACCTCGCCATGAACCAGCAGCAGCAATCCCTCTTCGGTCATCGCCTCCAGAACCGGGTAGATGTGTTCGACCCCAGTGACGCCAAACTCAGAGTTTGTCGTTGCGCCTGCGGGATAGAGCTTGCAGGCCACAATGCATCCGCTCGCCTTGGCCCGAACGATCTCCTCGACTGGAGTCGTGTCGGTCAAGTAGAGCGTCATCAACGGTTCAAAAACGACATCGATCGGAACCGCAGCTTGAATTCTCTCGCGGTAGGCCAACGCTTGTTCAGTCGTTCGTATTGGTGGCTGTAGATTGGGCATGATGATCGCGCGAGCAAACGCAGCAGCCGAGTGAGGCACCACGCTAGTGAGCCCCGCCCCATCCCGCACATGTAAGTGCCAGTCATCCGGGCGAGTGATCGTGAGACGTTCCATCGAGCCTCCATAAACGGTTTTCAACACACGATTATGCGACAGTCTCGTTAAAACTCGTACGCCCATGATCTAATTCATAGAACTGTCCAAGGTTCGCTGAGCGAGAAATGCGGACTAAATCACCGCCGAGACGCTCACGCGCTGATATAGTCGCCCCTAGCATCCGTTCTCGGCTGAGATGCAGGAGACGGACCAGGAGCAAGAGTGTCAATCGCGGGTAATCTACGAACAATGTCCTTCCCAGAGGTCGTGCAGTGGCTCGGCTCGAGCGGCAAGACAGGAACTCTGGTCATCGACGGCGCACGCTACATCAAGCGGGTTCACTTCCGCCAAGGGCGAATTGTGGCCGTCTCGTCCGATAATCCCCGCGAAATGCTCGGCTACTACCTGGTTGGTTGGAATTACCTCACTGAAGACGACCTCGAGTACATGATCAAGATGCAGGATCATTTCCGCATCATGCTTGGCGAACTCGTGGTCAAGCTAGGGCATGTTACCGCCGAAGAACTTGGCTACGTTGTTCGAATCAAAACCGAAGAGACGATCTATGACCTCGTGATGTGGGACGAAGGAGAATTTCGGTTCCTCGACGGTCAGCTGCCAGAACGTGATTTCCTGGAGATTGACCTCAACGTCGAGAGGTTCCTCTTCGAGGGCGCCCGTCAGCGCGACGAACGTCGCCGCATCAAGGACGTCATCCCCGACTCTCATCACATCCCGATTCTCTGTGGTGAACCAGCGGCCAGTGATGAGTTGCAGCAGAAGATGGTCATGTTGATGCGGGAAGGTCATAACATCGAGGAGATCTCGTTACTGTGCCGCGTTTCCGAGTTTCACGTGCTGCGCTATGTACACATGGGGATGAAGTCCGGCACGATCCGTCTCGAGGAACCCTGCGGCATACGAGCGGAAGAGGTTCCCGGCCAGAGTTGGGCCCCTTGGATGGACATGGCCGCCGAAGTTGAGGACCGAGTCTCATTGGGTCGGCTATTTGACGCATTCAATCTGGTGGGGGCGCTTCGCCAGAAGTACTGCAAGGATTCACAGGCGCTGGCTGCGGCCGCCGGACTCGAATCAAGGATCGGTGCTGCAATCGAAGAAGGAGAGATCGCGACGACATCCGTTCTCGAGTCCAACGTCGGACCCGAGGAACTGATGCGGCTTGAATGCGCTCCAGCCGAGGGTTTCGTCCTGTCGCGAGTGAACGGTGTTTATACCGTTCAAGACGTACTGAGCCAGCTGCCCGGGTCTGAACTCCAAAACTGGGTCATCGTCCACAACCTTGTGCGGCGAGGATTGGTCGAAGTTCGGAACATTACAACCATGACCGTGTTCGATCCCGACGAAGCTATCGACAAAGCACTCAAGATCGAAGGAGAGTAGTTCTTAGGCGAGCTTGTTATCGTCTCCTGCTAATATATGCAGCGAGATGACTTCGCCCGGAATGAAATCACCGTGGACAGCGCTCGTCGAACGCTTCGCACCCAGAATGCGGTTCCCCTACCTTTTTCTGGTTCTGCTCGGGTTGTTCCTTATGGATCTGGTCATACCCGATCCGATCCCACTGATCGACGAGGCTTTGCTCGGAGTGCTTACCGTGATCGTCGGCTCGCTTCGCCGGCGGCAACCACCGGTACAGCGCCTCTGACGAGCAATCAGTCAGCAATTCAGCGGCATGAATACACACTGGAATTGTCGTGGGCCGTTTGAGCCCCACACGAATTCATAGAGAGGGCCGAAACGAGGTGATGCCGAATATGGAGCATCAAAAGAGTGGAAAGATCGCCGTTCTCACCAGCGGAGGCGACGCGCCGGGAATGAACCCCGCACTGCGAGCTGTGGTTCGCACGGCCCTCGACCACGGGGTCGAGGTCGTTGCCGTCAGCGAG
>JAAESQ010000223.1 GCA_024229275.1 bacterium
CCTTTTGGCTAATCAAATAAGTGTTTCAATGACTCTAAGGCATCACCCGTTATCGGTTGACCCACGCCGCCACGTGAACTTCGCCGAGAAGCGCCGCGAACGTTTCTCGGCGTCGGGTCGAGCGTGATGTTTGATTTCAATGTTACTATCATCGGCACATTGCTACTCAACGCCAAAATACTTATTCTTGATCTTCTCGTACGTGCCGTCCGCCCGTATGGCATCGATCGCATTATTGAAGAGTTCGACCAGATCTTCGTCGCTCTTCCGGATGGCGATACCAGCACCTTCCCCGAAATAGATGGGATCATCGTAGTCTCGACCCACAAATTCCCAATCTTGGCCGTTCTCGGTCTTCAGGAATCCTTCGTTCATTGCGACCGAATCCGCGAGCAGCAGATCGACACCCCCGGCCACAGCATCGAGGTACGCTTCTTCCTGCGTCGCATACAACTTGAGGTCGACGACATCGCCGAACTCCGCCTTGACAAAGTCGGCGTGAATGGTCCCGCGCTGGACGCCCACAGACTTGCCCTTGAGGCTGGCCTTGTTAATCTCGATGCCCGAGCCCTTCTTGCGCGCGAACTTGGCCGGCGTATTCGCGTAAGGCTTAGTGAACGCTACGTGCTTTTTGCGCTGCTCCGTAATCGACATCGAGGCAATGATGGCGTCGTAGTTACGTGCCAGCAGCCCGGGAATGATGCCGTCCCAGTCCTGCTGCACCATCGTGCACTCGGCGCCCATCTTCTCGCATAAGGCATTGGCGATGTCGATGTCGATGCCGACCAGCTTTCCGTCCGGCGTGACCTTGCTAAACGGCGGGTACGCACCGTCTACCCCGATTCGGATCTTTTTCCACTCCTTATCGAATACGCCGTTGGACGCAAACGCCAAGGCGGTAACCATAAGAATGAGTGCCGTGAG
>JAAESQ010000224.1 GCA_024229275.1 bacterium
CGTAAATCCGGACACCGTTGCCAAGTGGAATCGAGACCGATTCCGACGCTACTGGGCGAAGCTTTCCCGGGAGAAACGGGGCCCTGGGCGGCCGCGGGTCGATGCTGAGATTCGTTGCCTTATACGGACTATGGCACGAGATGGCTGGGGTGCACCGCGCATCCACGGAGAGTTGATGAAGCTCGGATTCCTCGTCTCGGAGATCACGGTGTCACGTTACATGCCACGTCGTCCCGCTGATCCCGCCCAGGTGAAGCGTTGGCTCGCTTTCTTGCACAACCACAAGGATGTCATCGTCGCAATGGATTTCTTTACCGTGCCGACGGTTTCCCTGCGGGTGCTCTACGTGCTGTTCGTCATCGAGCATGGCCGACGACGTATCGTTCATTTCAATGTCACGTCCAATCCCACATCGGCCTGGGTAATCCAGCAGCTGCGCGAGGCGTTCCCGTACGACACCGCGCCAAGGCACCTTATATTCGATCGGGACACTATCTTCAG
>JAAESQ010000225.1 GCA_024229275.1 bacterium
GCTCAGTTGGTAGAGCGCATCCTTGGTAAGGATGAGGTTCACCGGTTCAACCCCGGTCGTGGGCTCCATTTTTTTTGGGTCTCATTTTCAACGAAGGCTGGAGTCGGTTTGTCAGAGTTCCCGTATGTGGCCTGAGCTGCCGGCACGTTGGACGGCTCTGGGAACGGGAGTAACCGGAGCCGCATGGAGCCAGCCAGTTTGATTCCTCAGCAATAACGGAGACGAGCCATGGCGAAGCAGAAATTTGATCGGAGCAAGCCTCACGTGAACGTGGGAACGATAGGCCACGTGGACCACGGTAAGACAACGTTGACGGCGGCGATCACGAAGATACTGGCAAAGATGGACGACAAGGTGTCGTTCCGAAGTTTCGATTCGATCGACAATGCTCCGGAGGAACGGGAGCGTGGTATCACGATAGCGACGGCGCATGTGGAGTACACGACGGCAAACCGTCACTATGCGCATGTGGACTGTCCGGGTCATGCGGACTACGTGAAGAACATGATTACGGGAGCGGCACAGATGGACGGAGCGGTTCTGGTGGTATCGGCGGCGGACGGCCCGATGCCTCAGACTCGGGAGCACATATTGTTGGCCCGTCAGGTAGGGGTTCCTTACATCGTGGTTTTTTTGAACAAGACGGACGCGGTGGACGATCCGGAGCTGTTGGACTTGGTGGAGCTGGAGGTTCGGGAGTTATTGTCGGAGTACAAATTTCCCGGCGACGACATACCGATGGTGCGTGGCAGTGCGTTGAAGGCGTTGGAAGGGAGCGGAGATCCATCGGCGCCGGAGTCGAAGGCGGTGATGGAATTGATGGAGGCTCTGGACACGTACATACCGTTGCCGGAGCGTGACATCGACAAGCCGTTTTTGATGCCGATCGAGGATGTTTTTTCGATATCGGGTCGTGGAACGGTGGTAACGGGTCGAGTGGAACGAGGTCAGGTGAAGGTTGGCGAAGATATCGAGATTGTGGGAATCAGCGAGACCCGTAAGCGAGTGGTGACGGGTGTGGAGATGTTCAAGAAGCTCCTGGACGAAGGAGTTGCTGGCGACAACATCGGAGTTTTGTTGCGCGGTACGGACA
>JAAESQ010000226.1 GCA_024229275.1 bacterium
CCCCGAAGACCCTGCAAGCAGGTCGAGGGCAAACAAGCGGTGGAGCTTCGAACTCAGCATGTGCCGACCTTTCTCCTCTCGAATGATGCCGAGATCGACGAGAAGATCAGTTTCGGAGTCAATCTGAGGCTCCTTGTCCCGCTTCGAGACGGAGCCACGCAGCGGCAGCATCGACATGTCAGCTGCAGTGGCAGCGTGCATGGTCGAGCCATCGTCTGGCAACACGGCCAAGCCCGTCACAATCAGCTTGGCAAGGCTGCTAGACATCACGGCGGAAAATGCTGTAGCTTCTTCACTCTCCATTCGGTCAAACGGGTCGAGGCTTGTGCCCATGTCCACGTCAATGCCCCGAAAGTGAATCTTCAGCGTTCTGGCGACCGGTTGAATCATGTCAAGCTTTGCGGCAAGAGACCTCCACTCCGTAGACTGGCGCAGGCGCTCCACGATGTCGCTGGGCTGACCCTCATCCTTCCGCATTCGCTCGCGAAGCCGCAGAATCATGCTCAGATCCTCCTGCTTCGAATCGTGCAGGCCATCTGGGAGGCAGGAGATGAGGAAATGAATGGCCTGATCTGCAGTGAAGCGTTCGAGCCTACCCACGTCTCGAATCTTGGTAACGTTGACCTGGGATCGGTCGCCAATCAGCCCTTGATACGGCTTGATGCGAGGGTCGCTTTGCATCGCAATTGGATCGAAAAGCAGCTTCCTGGCGATGCTTGGCGAGGCTGTTAGCCAGGTGTCCATAGCAGGCACACTGTTCATCAGCCATGTGAGTTGTCCGCGGAACTTCGGTCCCAGGTTGCTGAATCTGAAGAATTCCTGGAACTCATCCACGACGAGAAGGACGCGAACTTCGCGCTTGGTGATTGCCTTGACCTCGGCAAACAGGTCCTCGAACTCTGAATTCCAACTATGCGAATTCCGTGGCACAGTCTCCATGCGACGAGCGCGCTCGGTGCCATCCAAGAGGCCAGCCTGCCACAAGGCGAACTGGACGCAGGCGACCAGATGCGGAGAAAATCCTTCCGAATCGTCGACTGCGTCATAGGTTGCCTGGTCTTTGGAGAGTGCGGCACCGTCGACTTTGACAGCAACGACATCGAAGGGGCTGCAGTCGGGCAGTGCACTAGTGGCAGCTTGTGCAACCTCCCATAGCAGGGTCGTCTTACCAGAGCCCTTTGGCCCTGTGAGGAAGTTGACATTCGTCGTCGTGCCCCGCAAACGCTTGCTTGCCAAGGATACGACACTGTCAGCGAC
>JAAESQ010000227.1 GCA_024229275.1 bacterium
CGTTTACGGCCTGGGCACCAACGATCCCGCCCAGATGGAGATCATCGACCTGAACCTCCACGACCCGGCGGAGATATTCGCTGACGGATTTGAGACCGGCAACACATCGCGCTGGTCTCTAACTGCGCCGTAAGCCTCCAACTCGGGAAGCGAGTTGCAAAGTGAGCCTCATGCAAAACTCCTCGAATCACGAAAAACCGTCGTTGCTGACAAATTCAGATTGCGTTGACGCGGGCGGGGACGCCCGCGCTACAAGGAATCGAACGCCTTTGTGGCGTGGGCGTCCTCGCCCGCGTAGGGCTGAAAACCGTCACAAATGAGGTTTCGCCGGAGTTTTGCAAGAGGCTCACGTGAGAAAGATAAAGGATAGAAGAGAGACGAGAGAAAGGACAAACGTCCCCGGTGCGGTAGTGGTACGAGTGGGTAATCGACTGTTCGACGGTTCGAAGAACCGTCGAAATTCTCCCCTTTGCGTCTTCTTCGTGATCTTCGCGTTCTTTGTGGTTCCAAATCTCACGCGCCTGGCGGCATTGGAGCCCATGCCTCCAGACGGTGACCTCACTACAATCGAGGGCAACCTCGAGGTCAAATCAGATCAGTCCCAGAAGTAGTGCCAACCGTAGGTGAGTTCGACCACTTCCTCAGGCTCCAGCTTCAGTGTCCACTCGACTCTGCCGACCGGATTGACGTGATACCACCAGTGGGGCCAGTTGTACGAGGACCACCACCAGGGAGTTGCTGCCATCCAGCCACCCTGGTTCACCGGATTCTGCTCGAAGGTGCCCTGATAACCAGCGCTGTCAATATGCCCGAGAACTTGTCGCTCCACCTCGATGTCGATCGTTTGGCCGCGATGACTCACTAACTGCACCGATCCTTCTAGATCCACTCGATCTAACGAACTCCCGCTCCATCTGGTGGCATCAGGAGTCCGCCCAACCTCCCGGTCGCTGCAGTGAGCTGAGATGTCAACTGCGGTCGTCACCTCGAGGTCGCTGGACGAACCGGTGGCTGTGTAGGCAATCAGGCCCTGAGCGAGAAGTCGGCCACGCTCGAAGACCAGGGCTGGAGCCGTGGTCAGCGGCTGTCTAGAGGTGTTGTCAAGGCGCAGGTTGTGTTTGACTTTGGGAGTTTGGAAGAGGCGTGCGAGCTGCGCTTGCTGCTGATTGTTGACGTGCGAGCGGATCTCCGGAGGAGGTGTGAAGGGCAGTTCCAACTTAAAGACGTCTCGGTACGGCAGGGTGACTTCAGCTATTGGCAGAACCATGCGTTCACCTTTGGCCAGCGTCACTCCTTCAATCGTGAAGACGTAGAGATCTTCATGTTTGCCGCCGGTGGCTACGTCTGGACCCAAGTCGATGGTCGGGCGCGCAGCGATGCCCTGAACTCCTCTCGGTGCAACGGCGATCTGCTGGCTCATGATGGCGTTGGAGAAGGCATAGGCGGTCTGGTTATCACGCTGAAAGGCGCTAGAGAGCTGCACCATAGTTTCTTGCAGCGAGATCGGGTCAACAGTATCGGCAAAAGCAAAGCTCGGCACTCCGATTACCAGGTGTGCCGTCACTTCATCCAGGTCGGCCAACTCGTTGACGAGTGTTGCCTGGAGGCGCACGTGTGCCGAACCGGCACCGTCTATCTCAACGTGATAACTGGGAATCCAGCGCACGCCCTTCTGCAGGTAGACCATGCCGACCTCCGCAGTGCTTCCCTCCGGCCTCATTCTCCCGCCGAAACGCAACCGTAAGGAGTTGCGAATTTCCTCGCGCTGTACCTTGCCCTGTGGCTTGTCGAGAAAGGTCAAACCGCTGATGCGATCGATGTTGACTACCCTGACTCCATTCTCTACCTCGAGCAGCACGTGACTGCCACGCTCCGGCATTCGCAGCGCCACATCACTCACACTGTCGACATTTGCGTCGTGTAAGAACTCGTCACCGCGGCGCATCGGAACCCTAAGGACCTTTGCCTTGTACTCCGGTTCGCCATTCTCCGAGATGAGAACCCTGGCGCCGACATTGGCCTCCAGCAACTCGTAGGGCGTCAACGGAGTCTGGGGAACCGAGACCATGCGACGACTGGCAACCACGCTGGCCAATCGGGCTTTGGGATCGGATGAGTAGGCCCAGAACGTACCGATGACCGGCATCGGAAGGCGCTCAAGTTCGACTTCCCCCTGCTGGTTGGTGGTCACCTCTCCCTGATGAAGGACAAAGGCGTGGCCATCCTTGAAAATGGTGATTTCACGGACCGGCAGATCATCAGCAGCAGCGGCGGTCAGCGAAACGCACACCAGGCCTACAAGACAGCCTACGGAGGCAAAGGGCTTGCATCGATTAAATTTTCTGAATTGCATGGTTTTCTCCTTTCACTCGTCTGACACCATTGTCCGGCGAGGCCAGGAAAAAGTGGGTAACAGCTTGGTAACAAAGCTCTTTAAACAAATAGACGGAAGAGCTCTTGCTGTCTAGTGGCGCGGATGAGTGCGTGCTCGCTTGGCGGTTCGAAGAACCGCCCTTTCTTCCCTCTTTGCGCTGCCTTCGCGATCTTCGTGTTCTTTGTGGTTCCAAACCTCACGCGCCTGAAGGCACCAGTGTCTGCTCCACCAGATGAAAATCTAGCCTCAGTCGAGCAGAACGTCGAGCCCGATCCAAAGCAGGACCTCGAGTGCGCCCGACAGGAAGTTGCCCCCTGAAGACGAACTCGGTGGGACCGAAATTACTCGCGGCGGTGTGGACGGCGGCGCCCTCCGTTCAACACTAGTACGAGCTCGATCAAGGCCGCCCTCATGGACCCATTTCAGTATCGTTTTCAACTCGTCGGCATCGAACCAGACTCCATGCTGCGTACACACATCGACGACCACGCCAGATCGCTGCGCCCAGTTCTTACGCAGCATGCGCTGCCCGCACTCTGGGCAAGGCCGGTAGAAACCGGTTCCGCCTACCGTGCCAAGATCGAATTTGCCTCCCGTAGCTTGACGTCGATGCGCACCAAACAGCTCTTTCGGGAGTGCCTTGTCACGCGCTTGGCGGACCACCGACTGCAGCAAATCATGTTCGAGCCACATCCCGGCACACCCATCGCACTCCAGGATGGCATGTGACGCCCCCGGCAGCTTGCGGCTGGCAAGATGCGCTTCCTCCTCACAGGCAGGACATACCTTTGTCGTGAGGTCACCGGCTCGACCCTGCGGCAGAATCTCGGTCGCACAGTGATGACAGAATCGGGCTTTGTCACTGATGCGAGCAAAACACGAGGGACACACTGTGTGAAGGTCTTGTTCATGGAGAGTGAAATCCGACGCACAGAAGCGACAATCTTGAGAGCCTTCCTGGCGAGGTGCGCCACATGACGAACATCTGACGACGTCGGCGTCATGGCTCTGCACGTCCGGTACCGTGACCACAGAACCGCACTGACAGCGAAAATGTGAGCCTGAATTGAGTCCACCGGCATCAAGCTGACGTGAGCAGCTCGAACATCGGACAATCACTCTCATGGCACCCCCTTATCTCAGAATACGCTCCAGAATCAGAACCAGTTCGGATTCTTCAATAAGATACCCCGCCCTTTCGGATCGTCCTGCCGATCTTTGCGCTCTTCGCAACTCCATGACCTCAAGCGTCTAGTAGCTTCGGGAACGGCCGAGAATCGCGTAGCACCCGCGAAGGTATATCCAGGACGCCGACCTCAGGTGCTGCTAGTATGAATCGCAGAAAAACATGAACTCATCGTGGGAATCACCACTGTCTCAAGGAAGCTGCCCAATTTTGAAATCTGATTCAAGATTGAAGGTCAACGAGGGAATTCAAAAAGTCGGGCGCTGGGGTAAGCAGAAAGCGTCATCCATAGTTTCAGCATGGAATTGGAGTTCAGTGTGAAGTTGAGGGCCTCCACCGCCTGAAGGCGGTGGAATCGATAGGCGACTAAAGTCGCCTAAAGACCTCGCAGGCGATGCAGACTACTCCGAGATCTTGAAACCGTCGTCCTCGGGCTCGGCATCTTGGTTTTCTATGTATTGGGCAACTGCTTCGTCCGTGAC
>JAAESQ010000228.1 GCA_024229275.1 bacterium
ACAGCCTTCAAGAGAAAATCGGCGGGCCGCTTGGGTAAGTGATGGAAGGAGCTGAATTTGTTTCCCTGGTTGGAGGCGTAAACGAACGTTGACGGAGAAGTGTAAACCTTTCCGTTTATTCAGGAGGTGTCAACGGGGTTTGCGACGGCCGCGACCGCCGGCTCGCTGGCTTGCCAGACCTTGCTGGCCCAAAAGGAGAGGTTGTCGAAGAGCACGTAAATGTAGGGCAGGATGACCAGGGTGAGAAATGTCGAAGCCGTCAAACCACCAATAACCGTTCGCGCCAAGGGATAGTAGTAGAGCCCGTCCTGTGCCGAAACTAGATCCACTGGAATCGTAGCAAGCGAGCAGTTGACGAGTCGTGTTCGGTAAGACGGGTCAGCAACAAACATTCAGAGCTACGGGCGGATCGTCGCCCAGAAGATGACGACCTAGCTGAGGATCGAGAGCGAATATCGCAGCGTGTTCCTGAAGCTGTTCCTACAGCGCGGTCGAACCCGCCGAGGGGCCACCGCGTCCTGGCGACAATCTAGGCGGCACGGGAGTAGTACTTGAGAACGCCCCCAAGTCGCTCTCGCGACACGATGGGGCCAGCGTCCTTCGCGCTTATCGGCAGAGGCGTGATGAGCTCGTTGCTTAGACCTTGGTGGTTCCGTTCTGTGTGATAATGCGCTATATATTCGGTCACCGCTGTCCGCAGGTGTCGCTCACTCAGAGGTACGATGCGGTCGAGACACTCTCGACGTATGGAGAGAACGAATCTTTCCGCATAGGCGTTCAAATTTGGACTCTTGGCGGGAAGGCGGAGGGGCTTCACGCCTGCATCTCTCAAGAGCCCACGTACCTCCTCGGTGAACAGCGGGTCCCGGTCGTGGATGAGGTACCGCTTGCCAAGGAGGAACCCATCCCACATGTCCGTGAGGTTTCTCGCCACCTGCTTCATCCACTCCCCGTTTGGGTCCGAGGTGATACCACC
>JAAESQ010000229.1 GCA_024229275.1 bacterium
AGCCGTCTGTTCGCACAGTCCGATTCAAGCACCAAGGTCTTTGGGCCGCCGAGACCAACTAGCGTGCGTCGGTCACATGGACGAATGGCACTAGCTTAAGCTCCCCGCTATCCGTTTCGCCGCCGGCGGTCGGTGAGTAATGGCTCCATCGCATTGCGGTGCTGCTCATGCGGCGTGCTTGAACGTCCCTTTGTTCGAGGGCAAAGCCGAGAAGCGATAATGTCGTTGGCCATTGCGACGCTGCCGACTCCGCAGAAACAGAGAGAGCCGCCATTTGGCGCTGGTGACTCTGCAATGTGCGCTCTAGAACCATTTTGATCGGTTGTGCGGCAGCTTGGCAGTGTGCCGAGGTTGCGTTAGCCTGGCGGCCGGCTTCGGTCGTCGTTTGCGCGCCCGTGGTTCCCAGCGTCTGGGGCGGTCGCCTACGCGGTGGTAAGCAATGGTTGTAAGCATCGCATCAATCAACGGCCCGCGATCCTCGGGCCGGGCAGCTTCAATCTTCGGAGCGAAGGCAGTCAAGGCTTGCTTGGCTCCTTTGAAACTCACCTTGCGAGGCTCGATGTCGTTCTCGTTGGCGGCAACGGCCATGACTGTGCGAAGTAAGTTGTACGCCAGCAAGTGAGTCCAAATCTCTTTGTGAACCATGTCCGGCGTCTTGCAACGCAGTATGTCCATCTGCATCGTTGACTTGATCGACCGGATATCGACTTCTCCGTCCCACCGGCGCTCATACAGGTCGCCGATCTGCTCACCATCGATCGACACGTCGAGAATCGTCGTAACAACTTTGAATTGCTTGAC
>JAAESQ010000230.1 GCA_024229275.1 bacterium
AGCGGGTCCCGGCAGTAGGTGCTCATGAACAGTGCCGAGTGAGAGTTCATCCTCTGGAAGCTCGATGACATCATCCCAGAGTGATCGAGAGCGTAGGAGCGTCGGACGCTCTTCGTCCTGAATCTGCCAGTAGAGTCCACTGAAGGGTTGATTGAAGCGGGGATCGGCCAGGTCCTGGCTAAAGGCAATACGACCATCGGTCGTCACACCAACGTTGGCGATAATCTGGTTTAGATAGGTCTCAAGCTCGGAGCCGATGCGCCGTTCCACATGGTGCTCGAACATCACCACCAGGCTCATACCGGCGATGAGTAACGCCGCTGAGACCGCGACAACAGCAGCAACAAGCAAGCGGAAGCGAAGTGAACGCCGTGTCACTATTCGGGGGTCTCAATGACGTAACCAAATCCCCGCCGCGTCTTGATTAAGTCGGCACCAAGCTTCCTGCGCACGCGCCCGACGAGTACCTCTACGGCGTTCGAGTCACGCTCAAAATCTTGCGCATACAACTGCTCAGTCAGTTCGAGCTGCGATACCACACGCCCGGCGTGGTGCATGAGAAAGCTCACCAGACGATATTCCTGGGGTGAGAGATGGATTGGCATGCCATCCACGCTGACACGCATCTGACGAGCGTCGAGTGACACAGAGCCGATCGTGATAACGGGCGTTGACTGTCCCGCAGATCGTCGTACGATCGCTCGTAAGCGGGCTAGTAATTCCTGCATCTGAAAAGGCTTGGGCAGGTAATCATCAGCTCCCGCATCGATCCCCTCGACACGTTCATTCCAGTTGCCGCGTGCGGTGAGTATCAGGACCGGAAAGGTCTGACCGGCTTGTCGCCATTTTTTGAGAGTCGACAAACCATCCATACTCGGCAGACCGAGATCGAGCACGACTGCCGCGTAGGGCTCGGTATCTCCCTTGAACCAGGCCTCCTTACCGTCGGTTTCATGATCGACGACGTACCCGGCGGCAGCAAGAGATGCGGTCACAGCTTCAGCTGTCTTTTCGTCGTCCTCAACTAGCAGGATTCGCATCAATTATCCTCCAACGAGATAACTGTGCCGGTTCGAGCGTCTATATAGACCTCCAACAGGCGCCCCTTGGTATCGATGATCTTGAATTCATAAACCCATCGCCCGTATTCGCGTTCAAACTCGACCCCGACCACTTCACCGCGGACTTGAGTCTTCAGCCGTTCCAGCAATTTCGCCATCGGGAGGATCTCTCCCCGGTCGACTGCTCTTCGTGCACGGTCATACGCGTAGTCGTCATCCTCCCACTGACGCTCATAGCCGTCGGCAAACGCGGCGTCCCTCACAGGCATTAAGGTGACTGCAAGCCCCGCTGTTAGGACGAACAATATCCACTGATGCTTCATGGTGCTAATTATGGCACAGACTTACCTGACAAAAAGCTGACAGTGCTGCTCAGGGATTGGTCAGCACCACTTTGTTAAATTGGTAATCGTCGGACGCGGAGCCCTTCCGTATCGCCGACCACGTAGCCGACTCAACTATGGAGGTGCGAACCATGAAAACGAGCCTGACTTTGACCCTATCCACCGTCACCCTTAGCGCCGTAGCGACATACGCGGTGGCGAGCAATGACAACTTCCGTAACCAGATCGTGCGTGACCCGTGGTTACCAAAGCAACAGATTGAGGCTCAGCTCAACAAGACAGGCTATCGGGTCCATCGCCTCAAGGCGGACGATGGTTGTCTCGAGGCTTACGTCAGCGACCAAGAGGGGGCACGGGTCGAGTTATATGTCGATCCGACGACCGGCATGCCGGGTTGCCGCGGTAAGTACAGTGATCGCGACGATTGATGCCGATTCTTGAAATCACATTACCGAGAGGGTACGCATGAACGAGACGACACTCTTTTCGCGTGACAACAGCCGCGAATCACAGCCAAGGATGGTGCGCGTCTGGGATCCGCTGGTGCGGCTGTTGCACTGGAGCCTGGCAGCAAGTTTCGCCACCGCATTCCTGACGGAAGATGATCTGCTGGCCCTGCACGTGTGGGCAGGCTATGGTGTCCTTGGCCTCATTTTTGTCCGACTGCTCTGGGGCTTTGTGGGGCCTCGCCACGCTCGTTGGTCGGATTTCGTGAAAGAGCCGGGTGAAGTCATCACTTATCTGAAAGACGCCGTCCGGTTCAGAGCCGCCCGTTACCTCGGCCACAATCCTGCCGGTGGAGCTATGGCGGTGGCGCTCATAGTGAGCCTCACCGCCACTTGCCTCACTGGGCTCGCTGTGTATGGTGCTCAGGAGCTGTCGGGACCCATGGCACCTTTACTCAGTGGCCTGTCGGAGAACTGGGCACACGCCCTGGAGGACATCCACGAATTCTTGGCCAATCTGACGCTTCTGCTCGTCTTCCTGCATCTCGCCGGTGTGGCATTGGCCAGTTTGCAGCATCACGAGAACCTGGTTAGGGCCATGATCACGGGAATCAAACGGAGCGAAACCCAATGAAATCGAAGATCGCCTACAGCATTGTTGGATTCTTGGTCGCCAGTGTTGCATACGGTTCCGTCGAAGTCCTGATTCACAGCTACCAAAACGCCGGTGCAGGACCATTCTCGGCCGGCGAAGGGCGGGCCGCGTGGATACAGGAGTATCGACCTTCCAACAGTGTGGACGCGAGGAGCTGTGCTAGTTGCCACGGGACGGATCTCAGCCGGACTGGCCGACACCTCAAGACGGGAAAGCTCATTAAGCCAATGGCCATATCGGTGAATCCCACGCGACTATCCAATCCAAAAAAGGTCGAGAAATGGTTCCGCCGAAACTGTCGCTGGACCCTCGGGCGTGAATGTACACCCCAGGAGAAGGGGGACTTTATTCGATTCATGACCAGCCAGTGAGCGTCAACAAAAGAGGAGAATTGCCATGAAAAAAACCGTTATCATCATTGCTCTCAGTATCCTTTCCCTTGCTTCCATCAGCGCCGTAATGAGTTTCTCGGGAGTGGGTGACCGAGAAGAAGAACGATATGAAGAAGAATACGAGTCCGAAGCTCACGAGTACGGGTTATTCCGGGGTGGCTGGTTAGAATCGCGAGCAGATGTGCGCCCGGTTCGGGACGAGACTTACCTAAGCGAGTGTGGTGACTGTCACTTCGCCTATCAGCCAGGGTTACTGCCGCAACGCGCCTGGGAGCGAATCATGGAATCATTGGATGAGCACTATGGTGACGATGCGTCGCTCGACGAGACACAAGCGGCAAAAATTCGCGCCTATCTGCTAGACAATGCCGCCGACCGCGCAGACCTTTCAAGGTCACGCGCTTTCGCCACAGAATTGGAAACCGGTGACGCACTTCCTCGAATCACGAATACAAACTATTTCCGGCGCGAGCACTATGAAATTCCCGAACGGTTCGTTCAGGGCAATACGGAGGTGGGAAGTTTCAGTAACTGCGAGGCCTGCCATCGCAGTGCCGATACCGGTGTCTACAACGAGCATCAGGTGGTGATCCCTGGCGTTGGTAAGTGGGATGATTGACACGTAGTGGTCTCCGGCCAGGTGTGGGGAGACTGCAGCAGCGCGTGCAGCCCCAATTCATTTGCTCAATTCGCCGCAGCGAAGGGCGACGCTCACATCACGGTGCGATCGGCAATCGCGTGGGCTAGCCAATCAAAAACAGAGTCACAGCGTGCGAACCGCTTAAACGCCGTGGTTCGCCTTGCGCAGTTCAGTC
>JAAESQ010000231.1 GCA_024229275.1 bacterium
AGGTCGTGGCTACACGACTACCTGGAGTCCTACGCGGAAGCGCTCGAGCGGTTTCCTCAGGAGGCAAGTAGCACGCATTGGGACTTAATGTGTCCCTTCGGTAAGCCTGTCTGACATCAGGCGGCCGCGGTTGGTATCCTCAGCTACCCAGAGAAAGGGGGTAGCAATGGCACGAAGGAAGAGAACGGCGGCGGAATCGAGGCAGGTGGAGAGAGCCCGGAAGAAATTCGAGGCGTGGCGGCGGAGTCGCAGTAGGATTTCGCCGATTCCGGATGAGCTGTGGGAATCTGCGGTGGTGGCAGCAAAGGAGGTTGGAATTAATCGGACCTCAAGAGCACTGGGATTAGAGTACTACGCCCTGAAGAAGCGAGTGATGGCGTCACCTGGCCGGCCGCCAATGGAGGCGAGTCGTTTTATCGAGTTCGAATCGAGCGCCCCACCCTTCTTCACGGAATGGGCAGTGGAGATGGACAACGGCAGAGGAGGGTGCCTGCGCGTTGCGGTGCGGAGTCCGTCTGGTCCGGATGTGGTCGCTCTTTCGCGAACGTTCTGGGGCAAAGAGTCGTGATCCAGGTTGCCCCGCAGATGCGGTTGCTGGTTGCGGTGGAGCACGTGGATTTCCGCAAAGGGATTGACGGTCTTGCTGGCGTATGCCGCCAGGTTCTGGGGTCGGATCCTTTCTCGGGCGCGGTGTTTGTTTTCCGGAACCGTCGTCAGACGGCGCTGAAGATCTTGATCTACGATGGCCAAGGATTCTGGTTGTGCCAGAAGCGGTTGTCGCGGGGACGGTTTCGGTGGTGGCCTGAGGATCGGGAGGGGCCGATGTGCGGAGTGATGGCCCATGAACTTCAGACGTTGATTTGGAACGGGCAACCACGGGCGGCCATGACGGCCCCGATGTGGCGGCCGCTTGCCGAGGCGAAATAAAAGCAGAAAAACTCCTTGCGTTCCAGGTGCAATTCTGGTAGCGTTCGGTCATGGAGATACGCTACCGAGGCCGAGCGGTCACGGAAGCCGACATCGTTTTCATCCGCGAGCTCATCGCGAAAAACCCCTCATTAAGCCGTCGCAAGTTGTCGGCGGAGCTGTGCCGGGCGTGGAACTGGGTGCAGCCGAATGGCGAGCTCAAGGACATGGTGTGCCGTGGGCTGATGCTGGAGCTTCATCGTCAAGGCCAAATCGTTCTACCGGCAAAACGCCAAGAGCCGCCCAACCCTCTAGCGAACAGGGCGAAGCCGTCGCTGGATGAGGATGCGGTCGATACGAGCCCTGTGGATGGTCGGTTGAGTGACATCCAACCCATCGAGTTCCGGCAGGTGCGACGCAAGGGGTCGGACGAGCAGCTGTTCAACGGGCTAATCGAACACTACCACTATCTGGGCTATACGCAGCCGGTGGGCGAGCAGATGAAGTACCTCGTGTTGGGGGACTCCCGCCCGGTGGCGTGCTTTTCTTTCTCCTCTGCCCCGCGCCATCTGGGGCCGAGGGATCGCTATATCGGATGGAGTCCGGAACTCCGGCGCCAAAACATCCACCTTCTCGCTTACAACAGCCGATACCTGATTTTTCCCTGGGTCAGGGTGCGGTACTTGGCGTCTCACCTTCTCTCGAAGGTGGTGAAGATCGTGTCGGCGGACTGGGAGGGGTTGTACCACCACCCGGTGCACTTCATCGAAACGTTTGTGAACTCACCGCAGTACAAGGGGACGTGCTACCGGGCGGCAAACTGGTTGTATCTGGGTAAGACGACGGGCCGGGGCAAGGACGATCTGACGCACAAGCCGAACCGCCCGGTCAAAGAGGTGCTGGTCTACCCGCTGGTGAGGAGTTTTAGGGAGAAACTGTGCGAGGTGGGTCCGTGAAGCACGCGCCCAACATGGTGGATATTTCGACTGAGGAACTCAATGACTTGATCGAACGTCTGAAGGCGCAACAACTCGAGGAGGCCGATTACGAGGTTGCCGCCAGACTGGTGGGTACGCTGATGTACCTCAAACAGGTACATGACAACAAGAGCATGTCAATCAAACGCCTGCTCAACCTTTTGTTCGGTAGTATCTCGTCGGAAAAGACGGACAAATTGCTCGAACAGCTCGAAGGGTCCGGAAAGCCAAGGGGCCGAGAAAAGGACAAGGACAAACAAAAGAAAAAAGCCAAAGGGCACGGCCGCAATGGAGCAGACGCCTATAAGGGTGCCGAGCGAGTCCGGGTAGGATTGAAAGACCTCAATCCGGGATGCCGATGTCCTAGTTGCGCCAAAGGAAAGGTGTATCCGAGCTCTGATGGCCCCGAGACATTGGTTCGGGTCCGTGGCGAAGCCCCTATCCAAGCGAAGGTGTGGGAAATGGAGAGGCTCCGCTGCAATCTTTGTGGAGAGGTGTTCACTGCTGAGACACCGGCCGAAGCGGTCGGTGAAAAATACGATGCTACCGCCGGTGCAATGATCGCAGTGCTGAAATATGGTTCCGGGATTCCCTTCTATCGTCTTCGGCAATTGCAGGACAACTTCGGCATTCCTTTACCGCAATCCACACAGTGGGAGATCGTGGCGGAAGTTGCGGAACATATCCATCCGGTCTTCAACGAACTCCGGCGTCAAGCGGCCGAGGGAGAGATTGTCCACAACGATGATACGACCGTTAAGATCCTCGAGCTTATAAAAGAAAACGCCCGGAGCGGGACTCAAGAAGAGCTCGTCGACAAAGGCGACAAAAAGGCTAAAACGAAAAAGCGTACGGGCATGTTCACGACAGCCATTGTTTCCGTCGCTCGGGAACACAAGATTGCTATTTTCCACTCAGGCCGTAACCACGCAGGGGAAAGTCTCGCCGAGCTTCTCAAACAACGAACATCGAAGCAACCCCCGCTCCAGATGTGCGACGCCTTGTCACGCAATACGCCAAATGAATTCAAGACGATCCTCGCAAACTGCCTTGCCCATGGGCGAAGGTACTTCGCAAAAGTGATCGAAGCTTTTCCAGACGAGTGCCTGTTCGTAATTGAAACCTTGCGGGATGTATACGAGCACGATGCCGCTGCCCGAAAACAAAAGATGTCACCTGAACGCCGACTTGACTACCATAAGCAACACAGCGCGCCGCTTATGACAAGCCTCGAGGAGTGGTTTGAGTTGCAGTTTTCCGACAAGCTAGTCGAACCGAACTCCTCTCTCGGGCAGGCGATTAAATATATGCAGAAGCACTGGACAGAGCTAACGCTTTTCCTCCGTGAACCCGGCGCCCCGCTCGACAATAATATCTGCGAAAGATCCCTAAAAACAGCCATCCTCCACAGAAAAAACGCCCTCTTCTATAAGACCTTGAACGGCGCCGCCGTTGGCGACTTGTTCATGAGTCTTATTTATACTTGCCGTATATCCAACGTGAATGCATACGATTACCTCACCGAGTTGCAGCGTAATGCCGACCAGGCGGCGCTCGACCCAGGGAACTGGATGCCTTGGAACTACACGTACCAACTAACGCCCAAGGTTCTCGACGAACCACAGAAAGCCTGAGATTTTCCCCGCCGCGCCAGGCTCAGGATTCCGGCTGCTTTCCGCTCTTCATCACATCCGCTCCTACTTCGTCAGGATCCACCGACGGATGCTTGCCTCGGCGCACTACTTCGAGTTCCGAGCTGGAATTCAGAGAAAATCAGCGCCGCCGCGAGCTACGCAGCCTTACCGAAGGGACACGATTTACTAACGCACTGCTTCGACGTTCCTTACGGATGAGACGCAACGTCAGCCATCAATTGGCTCAGATCTTGCAGATATTTCTAAGAGGGAACGAGACAGAATGTGAGATGGGGCCTGTCGCCC
>JAAESQ010000232.1 GCA_024229275.1 bacterium
ATCAGCATGATTTGATTTCTTGTCAGCCGTCTTGCTCGGATTCATTACCGAGTTGTGCTTCGGTCAGCCGATGCGGGCCCTTCCCAGCGAAACCGTCCAGCGCCAATCCCCAGGGATTGGATTCGGGATCGACGGACAGTCTGACCACACGCAATGGATAACGAATCGCCGTCTTCTTCACGGTCATCCCTTTCACCGACTCGAAAAGATCCAGATCCAGCCACACGACCCAGACCCCGGGCGCGAGCACATCAACCCGACGTTCCTCGAAGCCGTGTCCGGAAATCTCGTGTACACCGCGAACTCGGTAGGCCAGCTCACCCTGCTTACCTTTCAGTTCCATATCAGCGACGAGGTCCGCCCGATAGCGCGGTGTCAGATAGGGTGAGACCCGAAAGATCGCCTTGCCGTAGTCACGGGCACCGTCTTCCGACCATCGGTTGAGCTGCTGAAAGATATAGAAGGCAAAGGCGTACACGTTGGCCGCGGGTACCTCGCCTACGGCCAGTGTCGCACCAGAACGAAGATCCGGCGGGACATGCACGGTGAGTTGTTTGGGTGCCTGACTCCAGCCGAACCAGAGCGCCAGGATGATGATCAGCTGAAGTCCGATGACGGCCCACAATGACCGGAGGTGGGCGCGAACGTTATCGATCTCGTAGCGGTAGCGTTGCATTTCGACTCCTCCCGATGTCCCAGGCACCGCTTCGGCGGATAAACGGTGACCGGCGTAACCCGCGGTCTGATAACCAGATATTGAACCGTTGCTGGTAATGACCGTCCGGTCGCCCGCGTTTCAATCGTTGAAACAGGCTTGCCATCACCATCACGGTGCCGA
>JAAESQ010000233.1 GCA_024229275.1 bacterium
TCGGCAAGGGAAATGATACGTCACTCCACCTCCTCGATGCTGATGGAAGCAGATACAACGACAGGTGCCATCCGCCTAATGCTCAGTCACTCCTAGCTCCGTTCTCTGGGAAAACGGTTCCCTGCGTCTCATCACCCTCCCGCGGCGCTCGACCATGCGGACGTGTCACCTGATTCAAAACAGTCGACGAAAATGGCGAGTGGGCCGGCGGTGGTTGCCGTATCACTATTGTTACTGCCATCAGGATCGACAGTTCCGGCCGGTTCGGTCACCGTCGCGGTGTTTGTCATCTGATCGAAGCTCGCTCCAGAACTAACTGTGCAGGTTGCGGTATAGGTGACCATCGAGGACACCGGGAGATTCGCAACATCGGAGATATCACCTGAAACGGGCCCGGCTGTGCAGCTGGCACCGCCGGCAGCCTGGCAGGTCCATTCACAGCTTGTGAGTTCGGCCGGGAATGTGTCGTCGATTTGGGCTCCCACGGCATCACTCGGTCCAACATTGTCGACCTGGATCGTGTAGATCAGCACACTCCCCGCATCAACCTGGCAGGATCCGTCGTCCTTGGTAATTGACAGGTCGGCCTCGGGTGCGAGGACAGTGTCGTCGTCGGTCGCTGAGTTGTTACCGTTGTCGGGGTCGGATACCGCCGAGGAGATGGTGGCAGTGTTTGCGAGCGTGCCGGTCGCGCCCGAGGCAATAACGCAAGTGGCCTCATAGGTCACTGAACTGCCCGAAGGCATGCCCAGAGTCTCATCGATATCTCCGGAACCGCTGCCGTTCCCGGTGGTGCCGCCTGCGGAAATACTCGTCCAGGCACATAAAAGCACAGCCGGAAACGCATCCGTCACTGACACCGATGTGGCGTCTGCCGGTCCATTGTTGCTCACCACTATCGTGTAGGTGATCCCTTGGCCGGGTGTCGCCGACGTCACGCCATCAGTCTTGGTGATGGCCAGATCGGCCTGTTCAGGTGCGCCCTCGTACGGGCCCATGTCGACGGTTCCGTCCTGGATGCGGACATCGCCGTCCAGGTCCACACTCGTGGTCACGACCGAGTTATCTCCGCTGTCGAGCGCCCAGGATCCGGCCAGCAAGTGACAGTCGCCCGCCGAGGTCGGAGCGGTGGCGGGATCGACTGGAATCGCAAACGTGGGGTCTTCATCGAGGTTGTTTCCACCATCGACGATTGTCGTCGGTATCCAGTCGGTGCTGCCGCCGGAACCCTGTAGGATGCTCGAACTCACCGTCACTGTTCCGCTGCCGTCGTTATAGAGAGCCGAATCCAAAGTGCCGGCGCCCGAACCATCCTGGTTGTTCCAGAAGATCGAGTTCTCGACGATCAAGTCCCCACTCGAGGCAAAGCGCAGGCCTCCGCCGTACTGCGTCGCTCGATTGGCGGTGAAAGTCACGTTGGTCAGTGTTCCCCCGGTAGAACCGAGCAGGTTGACGGCGGCGCCGTCTTTCGCCTTGTTACCGCTGAAGAGCACGTTGTCGAAATCGATGGTCCCGTTCTGCAGACGCACTGCGCCCGTTGTATTGGTAGATTGACCGCCGATCACAGCGCAGTTGGTCATGGTGAGGGTTTCGCCATAGGCATAGAAAGCCGAACCCTGCCCCACGGCTCGATTGGTCAGGAAGACCGTGTTGACGAAAGTCCCGCCATTGGTGGACACTGCTCCGACTCCTTGCGCATAGTTGGACTCGAAAAGCGATGAATTCACAGTGGGTGTGCAGTTGTACATCGCGGCGCGGTCGTCGGTTCGATTGCCGATAACTGTCAGGTTGTTGAGCGAGGGGCTACCACTGGCGCTGCATAGAAGGGCAGCACCCCTTTTGTCGGTATTTGCCGCGCCTGCCGCATAACCGGCAGTCATTGTAAGGCCGTCGAGCACGGTGCTGGAGTCTGGGCCGTCGGCAGTGACAAGGTGGTAGGCGTTGTTGCCCTGGATATCGTCCCAAGTCTCGGCGATGAAATCGCCGTCGTCGTTGGTGTCGTCTCCATCGATGTCGCCGGAGAGAATCGTCACGTTGGCAACCCAATCTCGATCTCCGAGAGCGTCCTCAGAGCCGTCAAATCCACCGTAGATCGCTACTCCGTTGATCAGCCGGAAGGTGGACGCCACGTCGTCCGGGGTCTGGCCGGTACCCACATCGGGATAGTACACGCCCTCGGCAACCCAAATGTGATCGGTGCTGACGGCCACCGCTAATGCGTCCTGCAGGTTTGTGAAGGCGTCTGGCCACGAATCTCCGGTGCCGACGCCTCCAGTGGCATCGACGTCCACGAAGTAGGTCACCGACAGGTTGATGTCAAACGTGGCAGTGCACGAGAAATCGGCGTCCATGGTGACCTGACCATCACTGCAATCGCTGTCGCCACTGAACCCGACGAAGTACGAACCACTATCGGAACTCGGGGCCAAGTCGACCACTTGGCCGTGGACATAGCCCTCACTGCAATCTCCCGGACATGCGATTCCTGCCGGCGACGAACTCACCGTGCCGCTGCCGGTACCGTCGACAGTTACGGTCAGAGTTCGAGTCACGAGGCCGAAGGTTGCGTTACATGACACGGCCGAATTGACGGTGACTTGCCCATCCGAACAATCGGCGTCACCGCTCCAGCCGGAAAACACTGAGTTCGCTCCCGCAGTCGGAGTCAGGGTCACCGTCTGGCCGTATTCATAGTCCTCGCTGCAATCACCCGGACAGGAGATTCCCGTTGGCGAGGACGACACAGTACCGGTCCCGCTGCCGGTCGTTGCCACCGTCAAGGTGTAGGTTTCCAAGTTGAACGCCGCGGTACAGGAAACGTCACCGTTCATGGTGACCTCGCCATCCGAACAGTCGGCGTCACCGCTCCAGCCCGCAAACACCGAATTGGCGCCCGCACTGGGCGTCAGCGTCACTACCTGGTCATATTCGTAGTCCTCGCTGCAATCACCCGGACAGCTAATACCCGATGGCGACGACGAAACCGTACCGGTCCCACTCCCGGTCGAGGAAACGGTGAGGGTAAAAGTTTCGATCTCGAAAGTCGCGGTGCAGGAGATATTCGCGTCCATGGTGACTTCGCCGTCCGAGCAGTCAGCATCGCCGCTCCAACCCGCAAACTCTGAGCCCGAACCAGCGCTGGGCGTCAGCGTCACCACCTCGCCATGGTCGTAGCCCTCACTGCAGTCCCCTGGGCAGCTAATGCCCGAAGGCGACGACGACACAGAGCCGGTCCCGCCCCCGTCGACGGTGACGCTCAAGGTGCGCGTTGCGAGAGTGAAGGTCGCCGTGCATGAGACGGCGCCGGTCACCGTCACCTGACCGTCCGAACAGTCGGCGTCTCCAGTCCAACCGGAGAACTCGGAACTCCCGTCAGGAGTTGCCGTGAGATCCACGACCTCGCCGTAGTCATAGTCCTCTCCGCAGTCGCCGGGACAGCTGATTCCTGTCGGCGACGAAGTCACAGTACCGCTGCCGGTTCCGGTTGTAGTCACGGTAACCGTGTGTGTCTCCAGGTTGAAAGTCGCGGTGCAGGATATGTCCGCGTCCATGGTGACTTCGCCATCCGAACAGTCGGCATCGCCGCTCCAGCCGGAGAACTCCGAATTGGCGCCAGCACTTGGCGTCAGTGTCACCACCTCGCCATGGTCGTAGCCCTCACCGCAGTCCCCCGGACAGCTGATGCCCGAGGGCGACGAACTCACCGTGCCTGTTCCGCTCCCGTCGACGGTCACGCTCAAGGTTCGGGTCGCGACAATGAAGGTCGCAGTACACGAGACGTCGGCGTCTAATGTTACCTGGCCGTCCGAGCAGTCAGTGTCACCACTCCAACCGGAGAACTCAGAACTCCCGTCAGGAGTTGCCGTGAGATCCACGACCTCGCCGTAGTCATAGTCCTCACTGCAGTCTCCAGGACAGCTGATTCCTGTTGGCGACGAGGTCACTGTTCCGCCGCCGGCGCCGGTTGTTGCCATGGTGAGGGTGTGGGTTTCCAGGTCGAACGTGGCGGTGCACGAAATGTCGTCGTCCAGGGTCACCTGGCCATCCGAGCAATCGGCGTCACCACTCCATCCCGAAAATACCGAGTTGGCTCCGGCGCTCGGCGTCAGGTCGATAACTGTGTTGTTGCCGAAGTCCTCGCTGCAGTCACCCGGACAATCGATTCCGGAGGGAGACGAGGTCACCGTGCCTGTTCCGGAGCCACTGACTGTAACGTCGAGGGCATTGATGATCGCGTCATCGGGTAGATTGCTGTCCAAGTCCGTGATCACTTCTTCGATCTCAGGGCCACCGTTTCCAACGGTGTCACAATCGTATTCAGCGTGGTGCAGCGCGACCACCATGTGATCGTCGTAGGCTACGACGGGCGCACCTGATGATCCTCCTTGCGTGTCGGCAAAGTAGAGCCATACGAAAGCACTCCCATTCCAACCCCTCCCGTACAACTCAGCGTAGCCACTTTCATCATTGCTGTTGGTCGAGTCCACCGCGATCTTCTTACCCCAGTATTGAGGGTGCTGCGGGATGTAGATACGTTCGTCGGAAATGCCGCCGTCTTTGCGAAGTTGGAAGTAGCCATAGGTGGAGGATTCGTTGGAGGGCAGTAGCACAAGGCTGTAGTCGATGTCCGCAGAGGTCTGAACAAGAGTCGATGACGTCGCTTCGATGGTGCCAGCACACGCCCCCGCGGAAGCACAGTTCGTGGCACATGTCGAGCCTTCGGCCATGAACTCAAAGTTGGTATTCGACGCGTCACTCTGGTCTTCGATGCAGTGGTTGTTGGTAAGTACATGACCTTCGCTACCCACGAGCCAACCCGTACAGCCGGAAGAACCGTTGATCAGGAGACGTATGACCGCCCTCGAATTGTCGTAGATCGTAGCCTCGGAGCTTGAGTAGCATTTCGCCCAATCGGAGTCGTCTGTGCCACAGATCGCCTCGATATTCGGTGGCTGCATTTTGGACTCCTCGGTCGGGAAGCCCTGCGCATAACGGTCGATCGTGAAACCATAGGCGCCCTCTACGTTGCGGCTGTAGAGCTCGATGACTGCGCTTTCACCCGGTATGTGGATCGCCCAGAAGCCGTCGGTCAATCCGAGATCGCCCTTTCCGGTTCCTTCGTAGCTCCAACTACGCTCTT
This sequence comes from bacterium, assembly GCA_024229275.1. GTDB lineage: Bacteria > Acidobacteriota > Thermoanaerobaculia > Thermoanaerobaculales > Sulfomarinibacteraceae > JAAESQ01. The sequence continues at coordinate 5,141 of JAAESQ010000233.1, forward strand.
TGTCGGGAGAGCGAACCACCACATAATCGCCTTCGGCAAGCTCGAAACGTGAAAAGTGCGGGCAAATATAGGACGCGCCTGGTGAGTGGATCTCCTCAGACCAGATGAGCTGGAGTTCACCACTACTCACCCCTCCGAAATACGGATGGTTGGTCTCGATCAACTCGACGATTTCGGTGCCGACCTGAACCGGCTCCAGCAGCGCTTCGAAGGTCCCAATCTCCCCCATGGTGGGAAATTCTGCACCTTGGGCAGAAATCCCGCACAAACAAACCATGGCCGCGAAAAGCACAATGCGCTGCAGCGTAGCCCGGAAACTGGTCACCATCTCCCCCTCCTCCTGGCCGACAGCGCCCACTTGCCGTGGCCGCCTTCGGCTCGTAAAAACAAATCTGCTACCGACGCCTTCGATCAGGGACTCCTGGTGAGCAGCGTTCTCGAAGGCGACTCATTTCATTAGGCGCAGAAATCGCTGCCGTCCCATCATCGATTTGCATACTGCAATTGCAGTGCCACCAGCCAACGGTCTGTAGACCTACTAGATTCAGAGCTTCCTTCAACCGAGTCGGACGCCTCACGGCCCTATTCAGGACAGTCGACTGTCCCATTTCGGGTCGGTATCAGTTAATCTATACACGCAGATATTCACCCGACGACGCGCGACCTTCGACCTGCGTGAATGGGGTGAACCAGCTGCACTTAGCGCCAGGTGATGAGATTTCTCAGGTCGCGATATGTCGAAGGTTGACGGGTATACTCAGTGGGAAGCCGATGTCTTCACCTTCGAGGTAACCAGTGGATCAAAGCACAGACCGAAGCGCCAATCAGGACCGCGTCCATGTGCTTGTTGTGGACGACGAGCAGATCGTCCGCGAGCTGTTGGACAACAACCTCCGCAGGGAGGGATATCGAACTCTTCAGGCTGCGAGCGGAGAGCAAGCGCTCGAAGTCATGCAAAACCACCACGTGGATGTGATTCTCTCGGACCAGGTCATGCCGGGGATGGGCGGCCTGGAACTCCTCCGACAGGTAAAGAAGATCAACAGCGACCTGCCCTTCATTGTCATCACAGCTCACGCGGAGGTAAACAAGGCCGTCGAAGCCATTCGCGAAGGGGCTTTCGACTACGTACAGAAGCCGGTGAATCCCGAAGAACTCGCAGTCACCATCCGGCGCGCATTGGAGTTCCGGCGGCTGAGCGGCGAGAACGTCAAGCTGCGTGGACATCTTCGCGACCTCTATGGTTTCGAGGGAATTGTCGCTGAATCCGAAAGCATGATGAAGGTTCTCAACCTGGCGGCTAGAGTCGCACAGACACGGAACACCTCGGTCGCTCTTTTCGGCGAGAGTGGGACCGGCAAGGAGGTTCTCGCCCGAGCCATCCATTGCGCCGGCGAAAGCATGGGGAACCGGTTCGTCGCGATCAATTGTGCAGCCGTTCCCGAAGGCCTCCTCGAAAGCGAGCTTTTCGGCCACCGCAAAGGGGCCTTTACCGGCGCTGACAGGGATCGCGCGGGCAGAATCGAGCAGGCCGCGGGCGGAACGCTCCTCCTGGACGAGATCGGCGACATGACCGTGGACCTGCAGGCGAAGCTACTCAGGGTGTTGGAAACACGAACCTTCGAAAAGGTAGGTGCGCA
>JAAESQ010000234.1 GCA_024229275.1 bacterium
CCGGGCTGCATAGGCAGCATGTTCTTGATGGCTTTCTTGCCGAGAGTCTCTTCGATGATCTCGATGAATCGCATGAGTTCGACGGAGTCGCTATTGCCGATGTTGTGGACTCGCCAGGGGGCCTTGCTGGATGAGGGATCAGGCCAGGTTCCATCCCAGTTTGGATTTGGTTTTGGGATGTCTGAGATGACTCGTTCGACACCTTCGACGATATCGTCGATGTAAGTGAAGTCACGGCGCATTTGTCCTTCGCCGAAAACATCGATTGGTTTGCCCGCAAGGATTGCCTGGGTGAACAGGAAGAGCGCCATGTCTGGCCTTCCCCAGGGGCCGTAGACAGTAAAGAAACGGAGCCCAGTGGTTGGAAGACCGTAGAGGTGCGAGTACGAGTGTGCCATCAACTCATTGGACTTCTTTGAGGCGGCATAGAGCGAGACAGGATGATCTACGCGGTGCTGGACGGAGAACGGATAGGTGGTGTTGGCACCGTAGACAGAACTCGATGAGGCATAGGCGAGGTGCTTGACGGTATTGCTGTGGCGGCATCCTTCGAGGATGTTGAGAAAGCCGACGATGTTGGAGTCGATGTAGGAGCGTGGGTTTTCTAGGGAGTAGCGGACACCGGCTTGGGCGGCGAGGTTGACGACGTGGGTGAATGGGATGTCCTCGAAGAGCTTTGTCATGCCTGCGGTATCAGCGAGATCCAGACAGGCGAAGGTGAAGTCGGAGTTCTCGGTCAGTTGGGCTAGGCGTGCCTGTTTGAGGGTCGGGTCGTAGTAGGTGTTGAGGTTATCGAGGCCAGTGACCTTCCAACCGCTTGAGAGCAGTCGTCGGCTGAGGTTGAAGCCTATGAAACCGGCGGCGCCGGTGACAAGCACGGAGCGGGGATCAGTGTTAGTCATCGAAGGTTAACTCCTGAAGTTTC
>JAAESQ010000235.1 GCA_024229275.1 bacterium
ACCGTTCTCCGGTGCTTGGTATTTGCTCAATGTGATTGAGTATCCACAGGTTGACTGAGTCAGTGGGCTTCCCGCTCAGCTCCACCTGCAAGGAGTCCTCCACAAGACGCAACTCAGCGGTACCGTCCACCAGGAGTTCACTGGTTTTGACCTCGTGCAGCTGGCGCCCGGGCTTGTCCATCTCGTCTTGAATCTCTCCGACCAACTCCTCCAGCATATCCTCGAGCGTGACGATTCCCTCCAACGCGCCATACTCATCCACCACCACCACCAAACGTTCCTTGTCCTCGCGCAGAAGTGGGAACAGACGGTCGATGGGTTCGTTGAGCGGGGCATACACGGGCTCCTCGTGGGCTACCTCTTTCAGCTGTTTTCCCATGCTACCCCGCACGATCTCAGTCAGAATCTCCTTCAGGAAGACGATGTGTGTGATCTCCGTGGGTTCCCCTTCAGACTTCTCTACGCTGAGCGGGATTCGGGAATGAGGCTTCTGCAAGATCGCCGGCAACGCCTCGGAGATCGTAATGTCACCATCCAGTGTGAAGACTTGATGGCGCGGTATCATGACATCCCGGGCGCGCAGGTCCTCGAAGGCAAAGATACGCTCGATGATCTTCTTCTCCTCGGGCTCTATGGTTCCTTCTTCCTCCCCATGCTCGGCCATGTAGACTAGCTCCGATGCGGTAACCGTGGGTTCGATGCGAACCTTGGTCAGGCCCTGGAGGAAAACGGTCAGCTTCTCTAGTACCCATACCAAAGGAAGGACGAGCCAGGTAAACAAAAGCA
>JAAESQ010000236.1 GCA_024229275.1 bacterium
GCCAACACCCTCGAACTGACGGCAGCCATCGATGATGTGATGTCCGAGCTCGAAGAGACATTGCCACCGGGAGTGGTCGTCGAACGGGAGAACTTCCGTCAGGCGAACTTCATTGACGTCGCGATTCACAACGTTTCGGTGGCCATGCGCGATGGCGCCATTCTTGTTGTATTGGTTCTACTGCTATTCCTCGGCAATATGCGTGCGACAGTCATTTCGGCCCTGGCCATTCCACTGTCGCTAGTGGCCGGCGTGCTGGCAATCTCCCTTGCCGGAGCGACCGTCAATACGATGACGTTGGGAGGTCTAACGATTGCGATCGGCGCATTGGTGGACGATGCCATCATTGCAGTGGAGAACATAGTTCGTCGTCTTCGCGAGCAACGATCGAAGACAGCTGAGGATCAGGTCTTGCCGTTGAATTCGATCATTGAGGCAGCGACCCAGGAGGTCGTTCGACCGATTCTCTTTGCCACCGTCATCATCGGATTGGTCTTTCTTCCTCTGTTCCTTTTACCGGGTATGGAAGGGCGGCTGATGAAGCCGCTTGGGCTGGCCTATGTGGCGGCGCTCGCAGCCTCGCTGGTTGTGTCGCTGACGGTAACGCCGGCACTCGCCGGGCTCCTATTCAGGCGCTCGGAGTCGCTCGCGGATCGCCAGCCATGGCTGATGGGGCATCTTGTTCGGGGCTATCGCCCGACCGTTCGCTGGGCCATAGACCATCCGGGGACGGTGCTTGGAGGAGCGGTTCTCGCTCTTGTCGGATCGTTGTTCTTGGTGCCCCTCCTCGGAAGGACGTTCATGCCGGCCTTCAACGAAGGGGCGCTGACGATTGCTGTCGCCGCGCCGCCTGGGATCACTCTTTCGGAAAGCGATGCTCTTGGTCGCCAAGTAGAAGAAGCGATGCTGGCCTTTCCCGAGGTCGTGTCGACCAGTCGTCGTACTGGACGGGCGGAGCGCGATGAACATCTTCAAGGAGTCAACGGCGCAGAGATCGAGGTCGTGTTGCGGTCCGGACGGCCCAAGGATGAACTGCTCGAAGAACTGCGCCGTGCAGTGGCCACTATCCCAGGAGTGAGCGTGACCTTCGGTCAGCCGATCAGCCATCGAATTGACCACATGATCTCTGGATCGAAAGCCAATCTGGCGATAAAGATCTTCGGATCTGACCTGTCGGTGCTGCGCCGTCTTGCTTCGGCTGCCGAAGCAGTGTTGCAGGAGGTTCCGGGAATCGTAGATCTTTCAAATCAGGAGCAGGCGACGGTGCCGCAGCTGGCGGTCGAATTCGACCGTGCCGCCATGGCGCGCTACGGGCTCGACGCTGCGGAACTCGCTCGGATGGTTGAAGCGCTTTTTCAGGGGACACGAGTTGGGGAGATCGTTGAGGACGGATTGGTGACTTCGGTGGTGGTCCGTCTCACCGATGGTGGGCATCGCCATCGCGAAGATCTCGGAAATCTGTCATTGCTGACTCAGGAAGGACGCGCTATCCGTCTTGCCGACGTTGCGCGGGTGCGTCAGGATCTCGGTCCGAGTATTGTTCGCCGAGAGGATGTGCATCGGGTTGCTGTGCTTACCGCCAACATCACCGGACGGGATCTGACGGGCACCGTTGAGGCCGCTCGGCTAGCGCTCGAGGATCAAATCGAGCTGCCACGGGGCTATCGATTGGTCTTCGGCGGGCAGTTCGAGAGCGCGGCACACAGCCTCAACGTGATCGCCATCCTATCGGTTGTGGTGTTAGTAGTGATGTACGGGCTGTTGTTCTTCGCATTCCAAAGTCACCGTCAGGCCTTGATCGTGCTCGTCAACCTGCCTCTCGCGGTAGTCGGAGGGTTGATTGCGGTGACCCTCGGCCACGGAGTGCTGAGTGTGGCCTCCCTGCTGGGCTTCATCACGCTTTTTGGTATCGCCACTCGAAACGGTGTGCTGATGGTGACCCGCTATCAGCAGTTGGTAGAACCGGGGGATATCACCGTCACTGATGCCGTACTGCTCGGCTCAGAGGAAAGAATGGCGCCTGTCCTCATGACCGCGTTGACAGCGGGACTCGCCTTGCTTCCGCTGGTTTTGGCCGGAGGCAGACCTGGTAATGAGATCCTGAGCCCAATGGGGGAGGTCATCCTTGGAGGACTCGTCAGCTCTACCTTGCTGAACTTGGTGGTCGTGCCGGCTCTGTTTGTGAGATGGGGGAGGACGGCATCGGGGAATGATGAAAGATGAAAGCGGAATGATGAAATCGGACAGGGACATTCTCATCCCTTTCGCGGTGCCAGGATTGCACTTCAATAGTTAGAGAGGAAGCTGGGAAGCAAGGAAGTTAAAAAGCTGGAAGGGAAGGCGGCCGGATGGTGTGCAAGGGTGTGGGATCTTCTTCCCGTTGCCCCGTCCTGCCGTCCGCCCCGTTACTCGCGCCTTGCAGGCGCGGTGCCCCACCGAGATGAGCGGATGGTCGTAGCCGGAGGAACCGGCAACGACCAGAGACCGCTCCCTTCTGCGTGGTCGTCCCGTATAGCCGTCTACCCGACGTACTCAATCGCGATCCGCTACAACAGCTCCTTCAGGCGAGCATAACAGGATCGGCTGACCGGAAGCTTGGTGCCGTCGTTCAAGATAGCTATGCGGCTGTCCTTGGCGTAGAGTTCGAGACGTTCCAGTCGGTCGAGATTAAGCAGGAATGAGCGATGAATGCGTGCGAAACGGCTGGGTGAGAGACGTCGCTCCAGCTCCGACAGTCGCTGGCTTTTACGGAACCGGGCTTTTCCGACGCAGATCACCAGCGCATCGTCGGCGGCTTCCACGAAGTCGACATCGTTTACAGGGATCACATGTACCTGGGTGCCATCACGCACCAGTAGACGCTCCAGATACGCAGGCTGGGTGCGGACGGCGGCAGCAAGTTCTTGAATCGGTGGTGGCGAAGCAGCTGTGCCGAGACGTTGTCGGACTCGCTCAACAGCTTCCTGCAGCCGCTCCGCACTACACGGTTTGAGCAGGTAGTCGACAGCGTGGACCTCGAAAGCTCTCACCGCGTGCTCATCGTATGCGGTGATGAAGACCACCGGCATATCCCGTTCAAGAAGCTCGAGCACTTCGAAGCCGTCTAGCTTCGGCATTTGGATGTCGAGCAGCAGAAGGTCTGGATCTGTTTCACTCACCGCCTTGACCGCCTCGAAACCGTTGGCGCATTCGGCGACTACTTTCGTCTCAGGCATCTCGTCCAGATACTCTCGGAGCAGGTTACGCGCCGGTTCTTCGTCATCGACGATTACCACCCTCAGCGAGGCCTTGGGATTCCAATCTTTACTCCTGCTCATCGTCGGTGCTCCGTTCTGTAACTGCCGGGAGGATCACCTCGACCCTGAAACTGTTCTTTTCAGCATCTTCTTGCACCTTGAGCCGAGCTCGGTTGCCGTAGAGCGAGCGCAGTCGCCGCTGTACGTTGTCGAGGCCGATGCCTGCCCCCTTCGACGGCTGTCCGGTGGCGTCAGGATCAAGAGGATTTTCGACAATCAACCGCAACAGGCGTTCTTCGCGGTGTGCTTCGACTAACAGCGTGCCGCCCTCGACTATCCGGTTAATGCCGTGCTTGAGGGCGTTCTCTACTAGTGGTTGGAGCAGCAATGGAGGTACTAGGCAGTCTTCAGTCTCGGCCTCCACCTCCTGCTTGACCTCGAGGCGGGAACCGTATCTCACCTGTTCTACTGCCAAGTACCGCGTGACCATGGCCATCTCATCCGCCAGAGAGATTGTCGTGCGTCGGCCGAGCCGGAGACTGTCTCGTAGGAATTCCCCGAGCTGGACACACATCTGCCGTGCGGCTTTGGCATCGCTGGTGACCAGAGAGCTGACTGAGTTCAAGCTGTTGAAGATGAAGTGAGGGTCGAGTTGGGTTCTGAGGGCGTGCAGTTCTGCTTCCTTGGCACCCAACTCTGCGCGCAGGGCTCGTTTCTCAGCCTCTCGCGATGCTTCAAATGCGACCATCAGGTAGTGCACTGCCACCGACAGCAGATAGAGCAAGACGCCGAAGGCAAGTAGCAGAAACGTGCCGGCTCGAATCCTGTCGCCAACTCCGGCAAAGGTTGGGAAGCGCTCGAACACCTGCCCAAGTCCGACCGCCAGTCCCACCCAGAGAATCGATGAGGCGATCGCTGCTCCGAGATGAGTGCCGAGCACCCGAGTCAGACTGGCGCGCTGAAGGGGCAGGGCTCGACACGGGTACCAGGCAGCAAGGCAGAGAAAGGCGTACACCAGTACTAGTGGCAATGCTAAGGCAATAGCCTCGACCCAGCTGCTACGGACAGTCAACACAAGCAGCATGGCTACCAATGCTGCAATCGGTAGCCATGCGCCCAGGTAAAGTCCCAAGCGTGCACGTTCTTTCAGGATAGGATGCATCGTCAGTTCTTGATCTCTACACCACCCATGATGGCAGTACCAGTGATAATCAGCACCTTGTTTCCACCGTTCAGCGTGTTGCTCTTGTCCTCCATGCCGCCGAGAACTGCGTTGCCCTTGACCTGGACCTCCCAGTCCTGCGGAACCCGAATCTCGACGCCACCAAAGAGGGCGAAGACATCAATCTCGGCCGGGTCGCCACCCGAGGCGGCATCACGTAGATCGATGGTGCACCCGCCCATAATTGCGGTGACGCTGCCGCCGCGGAAATTGCGCGAGGTGATGCGACGCTCGGAACCACCGAGGATCGCCGTCGCCTGAAAGGTTTCAGCTTCATCGGTTGTCACCGATCTCCGCACCCGGGTAAAGGCTCGCCAGAGCATGCTGATGCCGAAGAATACAAGAATCAACGGCCACATACTCCAGATGTCGAAGCTGGTGATGTCGAGATTGTGGAGGAGAATCACTGTCCCGACGAACACCCAAATCAGACCGCTGCCGATACGTCGCGCCGCGTGGGGCTGAAGGAAGTGACTCAGTCCGACCAGGATCAGTAACACCGGCCAGAAGCGAAGATAGTCGCCGGCATCGAGCACGTCCACGTTGTCTAGCGTCAGAAGCGTGCCGAACGCTAGCAGACCCAAACCAAGGATTGCGGTTCCCCATGGGCGGTGGCCCGGCCTCTTGCAACAGGATCCGTCGTTTCCATGAATCATCGTCTTACTCCTCTCTTTCATCTGCAGTGTGGGATCAGACACCTGAAAGGTCAGCTGTTCGTCGGTGAGTGGTGGTTTGAGTCCGGTGAATAGTGGCCATCTGTTCCTGTGAGCCGTGAGCCCTGATGCTCTGGATCGATCGGCGAATGACCTGACGCCAATCTCTTCATCGGCGCTCTTGCGATGAGACTCTCGTGAGACTGGCGGTGTAGAATGGTGGGGCATCCGGGGAGGTGAAAGAGCTGTGCAGCGGAGAACCGAGGTCAGAGTATTTTCCTCGTTCGAAGACGAGAATGCCGCAGAACATCGGCGGTACGCCAGGATGAGTCCGGAGGAACGGTGTCGGGAAATGGCGGTTCTACAATCCCGTCGCTGGGGTAGGCTCTGGACATCTGTTCCGATTGTGAAGCGGGCATCGTGGGAAAAACTGGCTTGGTAGGAAAGATCTGTGCTGTTTTCTGATGACATGAGAGAGCTTCTTCAGCTCTTCGAAAAGAACGACGTTGAGTATGTTCTCGTCGGCGGTTTCGCAGTCAACTATTACGGTTATGTTCGCACCACTCAGGATATAGATTTCCTTATACTTCCTTCGGCTGAAAACGCGCAACGACTCATGCAAGCACTGTCGGATTTCGGTTTTGGCGGAGCAGGTATCCCGATCGATTGCTTTGAACAACCCGGTAGCGCGGTGCATCTTGGAGTTGAGCCGAATCGGATCGATCTCTTGACGAAGTTGAAGGGTGTCAGCTGTAGCACGGTTTTCGCTGGAGCACGACGGGTCGAGATCGAGGGTACACAGCTGAACATTATCTCCCTTGAGCATCTTGTCGAGGCCAAACAGAACTCGAATCGACCGCGAGACCTGGCCGATGCCGACGAACTCCTCAGGATCAATTCGGTCGATCCTCTTCCCTAGCCCGTGCATCGAGGATGAGACCGACGCCGCGGATACTGCGCAGCTCGATGTTTGGATCGTCCGCGAGGTAGCTGCGCAGGCGGGACACGAAGACGTCGAGGCTGCGGCCACTGAAGTAGTCACTGTGGCCCCAGAGTTGCTTCGTGATTTCGGTCCGAGTCACGACCGAGCCGGCGTTTTCTGCCAGCAGGCTGAGCAAGTCGAGTTCGCGTTCGGTGAGATGGCGAGATCCATGAGGTCCGGCAAGCTCGAAGCGTTCCCGATCGAGGCGGAAGCGTCCAATGTCCAGAACTGATCGACGCCGCGGTGAGATGCGCTCTAGCAAGTTGCGAATGCGGAGTTCGAGTTCTTCAACCTCGAATGGTTTGCAGATGTAGTCGATAGCTCCGAGTCCCAATCCCTTGAGTCGGTCATCGCGCTGCTGGCGGGCGGTGAGGAAGATGAACGGTAGCTGTGGAAACAGGGTGCGGATCTGCTCTGCAAGCTCGAATCCGTCCAGTTCGGGCATCACGACATCGAGCACACACAGGTCGAACTGCTGGACTCGGAGCAGGTCGACGACGGATGTGGAATCGGCACGATGTGTCGGCTCGAATCCTCGACTGCGAAGGTAGGCCGCAAGAATGTGCCCGAGATCGTTGTCGTCCTCAACAATCAGCAGACGATACGGATGCTCACCGACGGGTGGTCGCTCCATCAGTCGACTTCCTTGCGAAAGAGTGGGATCGTCACCGAAGCGCAGGCGCCCCCAAGATTTGATCTGCCGATGCTCAGCCGCCCATTCATTCTCCGAGCGATACGGCGGCAGAGGTACAGTCCCAAACCAAGGCCGCTCGCCGCATTGTTGCCGCGTCTGAATGGACGAAAGAAGCGCCGGGCTACCTTGCGGTCGAAGCCTGGGCCGTTGTCGTCGATCTTGATCGCAAGTCGCCGCTGTTTTCGAGTAGTGGAGACCACAACATGAGGTGTTGGAGCCTCCGTGCGCCTGGAATCTGAAGCGAACTTGAGAGCGTTCTCAACCAGGTTGCCAATCAGGATTTCGAGATCGACCCGATCGGCGAGGATCGTGGCGTTGTCGGCGCCGAGCCGCAGCTGCAGAATTCCTGACTTTAGCGATTCAGGGAACCGCTCCCCGAGCAGCGTTTCAATCTCTTTGTCCGGTGCGTTTACGGCCAAGTCAGGCGTGGCGGAGTGGAGGAGGGCGCGTGAACTCGCTGTGACTCGCTCGGTAAGACGTTGAAGTCGTCGAATCTGCCTCTGCAAGCGTTCGGCGATCTCGGTGCCTTCCTCATCGAGGTTCGGTGAGAGTGTTCGCAGGCCAATGTGGAGAGTTGTGAGTGGAGTATGCAGCTCGTGGGCAAGTGTATCGATGAGGTCGGTCTGATATGCGCCGATCGTACGGCTGTAGACAATCGCTCTCATAGTAATCGCCAGCGATATCAAAAGCAGCACAGCCAGCGTGATGGCGCCGATGCGCAGCTGTCGAAGTCGTGCGCCAAGTAATTCGTCGACGTTCACACCGGCGGCCTCGAACAGTACCTCGACTGATAGCCCACCGGCATCGAGAAACAACGAATGCTCCGCGCTCACGTAGCCGGAGCTTTTGTCAGTCGTGCTGCCGAGGGGAGAGTGCCCTTCTCGGTACAGCTCCTCTTCCTCGAGGGTCGCTCTAATGACCTTCACGATCGCTCGAGATTGGAGCCCTATCCAGCGCTCTTGCAAGAGCCGATCGACGTCATTTTCGAGATTTGAGTAGTCCGGCAGAGCTGATCTGAATCGTTCGTCAAGGTTGTCCAGATCGCCGTTTTGAAGTTGTTCGCGTAGCTCGGAGAGGCCGTCGAAGTCTACCGTGTGGGAACTTGCCGCGCGCGACAGAGCCAATTGGAGTTCACCGGCCAACATGCTCGTTTGACGCTGTTCGAGTTCGCCGGCAACGCGCCATAGGCCGACCATGATCGCTGCAGCGATGGTTAGAGCAACCAGGAACGCGATGGACGCCAGGGTTCTGGACATACCCCTACTTTACACAGCAGACAATCGACAGCGATCAACGTTAACTGAACCTTAACGTTTTATTCGCCTCCGATCGCGATGTTGTGTCGTAACTTGAACGAGGAATGAGAGGCGCCACGGACGCCGGACATAAGGAGATTGAGTTATGTCGAACAAAGTCGCGAACGCTGCCACCCTTGCCATGTCCGTGGTGTTTTCTCTATTCAGCGGTGTGGGAGAGGCCATGCCTCCGCCAGAAGCCGTTGAAGCTCTTTTGGAATATGAGAGGGCTTGCATGGAGGAGAATGGGAAAACATGGGGCGTTTCCCTGTGTGGCCCCATGCTGATTGTCGATCCGACGAGTCGCGTAGTTACATCAAATACGGTCGATGGCGAGGGGCAACTTAGAAGAGTCAAGGATCGGTTTGTCGGCCTACTGCCGGAGGATGTCGGCTTAGCGAATACCGCTGTCAAGTGGAATGGTGTCAAATGGGCCATGGTGCTGTTGCCGCTTCCAGAGGAGGAGCGTGCTCGTCGCGCGCTACTGCTGCATGAGGCATGGCATCGTGTGCAGGACGATCTGTCGTTGCCAATGCAATCATGCGACAACAATCATCTGGAACACATTCAGGCCAGAATGTGGATGCGTCTCGAATGGCGTGCTCTCACTCGCGCTCTGGGGCAAGATGAGCATCGCCGCGCTGCCCTGGAAGACGCGTTGCTCTTTCGAAGTCAACGCCAGCTTCTCTTTCCCGGGGCCGACCAGCAGGAGGCCTGCCTCGAGTTGAATGAGGGTCTGGCGGAGTACACGGGAATGAGGGTTGGCTACGGGCGTGGTATGGCGGAGATGGTGATAGAGAAGCTCGCTGCTTCCGAGAGCCAGGAGAGCCTAACCCGGAGTTTCGCCTATCTCTCGGGACCAGCCTACGCTCTTCTCCTGGACGAACTGGTGCCCGGTTGGCGAAGTCGCCTCAGCATTGACTCAGACTTGGGTCAGTTGGCGGCACAGGCTTTGCCGAACTTGTCGCGTGACCTTGCCCAGGTCGTGGCGAAAGCAGCACCGTATGGCTATCAGTTGGTGCGAGAACGTGAGGAAGAGCGAGGACGAGAGCGGGCCCTTCGGCAGGCTGGTCTTCGGGGACGGCTTGTAGATGCTCCGGGACTGGTTCTGCCCCTCGAGAACATGGAGATGCAGTTCAATCCTCACGATGTTGTCGGCCTCGAGCCGCATGGCACGGTCTACATGACGCTCACGATCCGCGATGGGTGGGGCAAGCTCGAGGCCACCGATGGCGCGTTGATCGCCTCGGACTTTCGCTCCGTGGCGGTGCCCGGAGGTCCAATCGGAGCCGACGGTTCGATCATCGTCGGTGAGAGCTGGAGTTTGGAGCTCGAAGACGGCTGGCGGCTCTCCCTCAAAGACAAGGGTCCGGCGTCTGTCGAAAAAGAGCAGCAATCGACTCCAGGGCGTTGACAGGTGAGCCTCCGGCAAATCTCGCCTGGCAACGCGCTCGTGCCCACGTCCACCAAAGAAGGTCATCTTGAGCATTGCCACGCCGGTCCCGGCGCTGACTCATGGCATGACAACGCCGCCCCCATCGTTGTCATCCCGAGCGAAGTCGAGGGATCTCCCGTTGAGGAAAGCAGTATGTATGTTGCTGTAATTGAACAGATTGCTAACTTCAGCGGGAGATTCTTCGTCGCTTCGCTCCTCTGAATGACAGTATTGAGATTTCCGCAGGAGGCTCACGTAGCACTCCATAACGCTGAAAGGAAAACTTTTTGCAATGGAAACGCGTTTTTGTAGACGTAGACTTAAACACCTTCCGACAGAAACTGGAGGAAAGAAAAATGCGATTCAAGATAGTGATCTTCGTGCTTTCTTTGCCGATTCTCGTAGCTTGCGCCATGGCTACTGCGTCCGACGCAGCTCCTCCCACCGAAAACGGAATGCCGTTCGACACACTCGACTACGACCTGCGTTTGAAGATCGATTATGAGAATGAGAAGTTGAGCGGGACGAGTCGAATGACGATCGCCAACGCATCCGGCGAACCGGCTCGGGTAGTGCCGATGCTTCTCTATCGCTTGATGAAGGTGAGTTCAGTTAAGGATGACGAGGGGAAGTCGTTGTCTTTTAAACAGGAGGTCCTCTCCTTCGAGGGATATCCACAGTTGCAGGCGAACTCCATCGAGATCGAACTCGAAGAAGCGGTCGATCCAGGCCAGAAGATCGTGCTCACTGTCGCATACGGCGGATATTTGCTCGGTCGTGCTGAGGTATGGGGTTACGTGAGGGACCGGATTGATCGGGATTTCACGATCATCCGAGAAGACTGTGCTCCCTATCCGTCGATTGGGCTACCGTCTCGCCGAATGTCACGGATGAAGATTCAACAGAGATTCACATATACCGTCAAGATCACAGTGCCGGAGTCGTTGGTAGTCGCCAATGGCGGTGAGTTGATCGACAGAAGTGAAGCCGATGGATGGGTCAGCTACACCTACCGAAGCCTCAAGCCCTCCTGGAGGATGGATTTCGCGATTGCTGACTATCACCTCGAAAAGGATGGTACGAACAGGGTGTTCTGCCTGCGCGAGGATGCTGATCGAGGCGAAACGATTTTGAAAGCACTGAACAGCTCCATGGAACTTTACACTCGGTGGTTCGGGCCACTCAAAGACAGCCAAGGACTCACGGTCATCGAGATTCCAGACGATTGGGGCTCACAGACCGATGTGACGACGATCATACAGACCGCCGCTGCGTTCAAGGATGATTCGCGCTTATATGAGCTTTACCACGAAGCCACCCACATGTGGGGTGTCAAATCCCTGGACGATGTAGCCCCTCGTTGGGAGGAGGGTCTGGCCTGTTTTCTTCAATATGTGACAGTTGAGAAGCTCGAGGAGGGGAAGATCCTCGACGATAATCTTCAGGGGATTCTCGAGTATCTGCAAGGTGTCTATGCCGAGAATCCAGAGTACGCGACCGTCCCTTTGGCAGATTTCGGCAAGAAGGACATGACCGATCTCTCATATACCGTGGGGAGGATCTTCTTTGCGGTGCTGTACGACCTTGTCGGCGAACACGACTTCAATACGATCATTGGTTCGTTCTATCAAGAGTTCTTTGAACCAGGAGCAACTACCAGCGATTTCCTGACCCATGCACAAAAGAAGACGAGAATCGACTTGGACAGACTTTTCAACGAGTGGTTCCAGGAAGCCCGCTACTCCGAGTACATCCTCAGCGGCAAGACAGTGGCTCAGATCGCAGACGTCTACCGTGCCGAAGTACGGTGATCGTTGGCGGTCTACGGGAGTTACCTCAAAGTTGGTTTGAGGCTAGCTTGGACCTCCTGAGAAACTCTCACAATTGTCATTCTGAGCATCTCTACGCCGGTCCGGCGCTGACTCGTGGCATGACAGCGCCGCCCCAATCGATGTCATCCCGACCGAGCCACAGGCGAGTGGAGGGATCTCCCGCTCCTTCGAGCAATCTACTGAATTACAACAACATACATACTGCTGGTTTCAACGGGAGACCATTCGGCTTCGCTTTGCTCCGCTCAGGGTGACAGTTTTCTAGGGTCTTCCCCAGAGTTTCCACCGCGAGAGTGGCGCAGCGTTGCTCAGGGTGACCTTGTTTGGTGGACGTGGGTACGAGTGCGATACCAGTCGAGTTTTGCAGGAGGCTTACTCAATAAGTGCTACGCTCGCACGACCACATTGGAAGAGGAGGAAGTCATGGGCCAAGTCCACGCGGAGTGGAAGGTCTTGTCGCATCGTCCCATCGAGCGGCTTGAGGACAATCTGTGGGTCGTCAAGGGGACGCTCCCCGGAATGGGGCTCAAGCGGGTCATGACCCTGGTCCGGCTCGATGATGGCCGAATTGTTCTTCACAGCGTTATCGCCCTAGACGATGCTGCAATGGCAGAAATCGAAGCATGGGGGACACCAGCAATAATGCTGATACCCAATGCCTATCACCGCCTGGATGCACCGGCCTACTTGGCCCGGTACCCAGACCTCAAAGTCTTCTGTCCCAAAGGATCGCTCCGAAAGACAGAGGATGTGATTCACGTCGACGGCGACTATGACGAGGTTGAAGGTGGTGAGATGCTCAACATCACACACCTCGAGGGTGTTCGAAAGGCTGAGGGAGTGATGATCGTTCGCTCCGAAGCTGGCACCACGCTCGTATTCAATGACGCTATCTTCAACATGTCCCATGGTCGCGGAGTGTCCGGCTTTGTCTTTCGCTACGTCACCGGTTCGACTGGCGGACCGCGAGTGACCCGACTCTTTCGTTGGTTAGCGGTTAAGGACAAGGCAGCCTTCCGGGAGCATCTCAAGACATTGGCGGCGACACCGAATCTGAAGAGGATAGTGGTCTCTCATCACCGGGCAATCACGGAACGGCCTGGAGAAGTGCTCCGCGAATTGGCTGAGAAGCTCTGAAGCTGACGCCGAGACGAGGTTCTTCATGCAGTGCACGGTGGCCTGTTCTGAAACCTGAGTCCTCTTAGATTTCGACCTGACGGCCTAGCCGCGGTATGCTGGTAGACCGGGTTTTGAGGGGTAGAGCCACCGGTAACGGAGCTGATTCTGTGGACAACGA
>JAAESQ010000237.1 GCA_024229275.1 bacterium
CCGAAGAAGAGCCGGCAACTCCGGTCTTCCCACTCGGACAATCAGATTCCTCAGGGGCTGATTTCAGCGATCTGTAAGAGGCTATGCGGGACGAATCCGGCTTCGTCTAGGACTACGCCGTGACAAACGGGGCAACGGGTCAACGGCAGGAAGGCGAATAGCCGGTGGCAGGGGCTTCGGTAGAAGGGCCTACTGAACCGATACGTACGAGTTTCTGAACCACGAAGCGCACCAAGAGCGCAAAGGGGGAAAGAGGGACGGATCGAAAATCCGTCATATTTCTATTCTTCGCGTTCTTCTTCGTGTTCTTTGTGAACTTTGCGGTTCAAATCTCACGCGCGTGTCGCTTTTTGACGCGCAGCTAGATAAATACCCCGTCACAGATGCTCTGGTGCTCTGCCGTATAGCCGTCCGTCCCGTTCGTCCCGCATAGCCGAGCCGGACGAAGATGGACCGGTTCGAGGCATCTTCCCAAGTTACTGATTGGGTTCACTTTTTCAAGAATCTGGCACCCGGCTCAACCCGGCTCGCTCACTCCCTCGGCTTACTCTCAAACACGGATACCGTCAGCCATTGCTGTTCACAGGTGAAGCTCACTTCGCCGAGCAACGTGCTTTCCAGAACGATCAGATCGTAGTCACTCCCCTCGACAACCGTCGGAAGAGAGACATAGCTATCGTGCGCTAGTAGAGCCTTTACGTTACCTGCGGTCATGTTGGCGAGCTCGCCGAGTGCGTCACGGACATCCTCTTCTGAGAGATCTTCGGGCTCGACCGCGAACATGAAAGCAGCGGCGTTGGCAATCAGCTGTCTGGTGCAATAGACGTGGACAGCACCACTCCAGGCGCCGGTTATCTGAATTGAACCCGTCATCAGTCCGACCCGATCGGTATCCGATGTCGGGTGCAGTATCTCTTCAGTTTCCTTCAGCTCCATTCCAAACTGGGTCTGCCAGATATTCTTCATGATCTCTTGAAGATCGACCGCTGACATTGTCATCGCGTCTTTCCCTTCCCAACTCGATACAGAACGGATCTGCCACATTGAACTCGTTCAAATCCGTCATCTAGGCTCAGCGTAGTTTCGGCTGCACCCAAGATCAGTAGTCCGCCTGGTTTGAGCGTTCGACGCACCCTGTACAGGACCTGCCGCCGTTCAGCCACGTCGAAGTAAATCAACACGTTACGCAGTAACAAGACATCGACCTGCGGAATGTTGGACCAATCGTGCGTGATGTTGTGCTGGAGGTACTGGAACATGCGAGCGAACTCGGGTTTGAGTCGCCACTTGGTCTTCTCTTGCTTGAAGTACTTGACGAGCAATCGTGCAGGAAGACCACGATTGATCTCATGCTGGAGGTAGAGTCCCTCCTTTGCACGCTGAATCATGGAGTGCGACACATCGCTGGCAATGAGCGTGAGCGGCCAGTCCTGTAACATCGGGAAATACTCACGAAGCATAATCGAGATACTGTGAGGTTCCTGCCCACTTGAGCATGCCGCAGACCAAATCGTAAATGACTTAGACGTTCTGCGACGATCACGGATAAGATCTGGAATCACGATCTCTCGAAGCGCTTCGAATGGATGAAAGTCTCTGAAAAATGAAGTTTCCGTAGTGATCAGCGCCTCTACTGAAGCCAAGTGCAGACGTCCGAATGGTAGCGTTTTCAGTTTTGATATGAGCTGTGGCACCGTATCGAAGCCTTCGCTCCGAGCCACAGGAAGAAGGCGTGAACTCACGAGATAAGCCTTGCTGTCGTCAAGGGAGACCGCGGAGTGCTTCTTGATCATGTTTCGGACGTAGTTGAAGTCCGACTGGGTGACCTGTTCAGAATCACCTCCGAGGCGCGGAAGAGCTGTCATACTCTCGAGTCCTTCACTCGCTGAAGCACTTCGTCACCGACTTCTTCGATCGGTAGAATGGCATCGGCAAGATCCGCCTCCGCAACATGGCCCGGCATTCCCCAAACCACACTTGTGGCTTGATCCTGCACTATCACCGATCCACCAACCGATGTCATCTGTTGACTCCCGTGTAAACCGTCCTGACCCATACCCGTCAGCACGACTCCGAGGACCGCCCCTCCATAGGCTTTTGCGACTGACATGAATAGCACGTCAACCGAAGGACGGCAGGAATTCACGAGCGGTCCTTGGTGAGTTCTCAATTCGAACTCGTCGTTCTCTCGCACGACCTCCAGGTGCTGATTCCCTGGCGCCACATAGGCGTGACCAGGTTCCAAACACATCCCTTTTCGAGCCTCAACAACTCGAACTGGACTCTTAGCGTCAAGTCGTTTCGCCAAGTACTGGGTAAAATTCTCAGGCATGTGTTGCACTATGAGGATCGGCACATCAAAGCGAGCCGGGATCGGCTTGAGCATCAAGGCGAGTGCGTTTGGACCACCGGTTGAGGCGCCGATTGCGACGACCTCAATCGGCTTCACACCAGCTCGACGAGCAACCCTACGTTTGGTAGGAGGCGTCGCCTTCACCTTGGCAGCGGGCTTCTTCCTACGGCGAGCACGCGGTATCAATGCCATGACCTTAGGCATGAGCTGATCGCTGAGGTATTGGCGCGCCTGCTCTTGACTCTGCGATCGGGCAGCTTTGCTCACATAGTCGGACGCACCCATGATCAACGAGTCAACCGTGACC
>JAAESQ010000238.1 GCA_024229275.1 bacterium
GTCCATGAAATGCGTTGAGACGAGAATCGTGGTCCCCTCGGCGGTCAGCTCGTACAGCGAATCCCAAAAGTTGCGTCTCGTCTCGGGATCGACAGCGCTGGTCGGTTCATCGAGTAGTAGAAGTTCGGGCTCGTGCAACGTCGCTGCGGCCAATGCGAGTCTCTGTTTCTGGCCACCACTCATGGTGCCGGCACGCTGTTTGCGCAGCGCGTCCAGCTCATGGCGGCCACAGACCTGGTCAATTTTTCGCCGCCGCTCGGTACTCGGGATCGAATAGACGCGCCCCAAGAACTTGAGATTCTCGATCACCGATAGATCCCCGTAGAGCGAGAACTTCTGCGTCATGTAGCCAATCTTGAGCCGCAGGAGTTCGGCATCTTTGGGAACGCTCAGGCCGAGGACAGTTGCCTCGCCCTCACTCGGCATGAGCAGGCCGCAGAGCATGCGGATCGTAGTTGTCTTGCCCGACCCATTAGGCCCGAGAAAGCCGTAGATCCTGCTTCGAGGCACATCCAGTGCCACTCGATCAACAGCAGTCACAGACCCAAATCGCCGGGTCAGTCCGCGCGTTGAGATCGCGAGATCGCTCAGAAGACAACCTCGACGGGAAGTCCTGTCGGAAGATCTTGCGCAGCGTCGCCAACCAGATCGATCTCTGCCAGATAGACAAGGCGGCCTCGATCACGTTCAGTGAGCGCAAAATACGGCGTGAACGCCGCCTCGCTCGACACACAGCGAACGACACCTTCGAAGTTCTCCGCAATGCCCTCAACAGAGATTCTGACGGAGACTCCGGCTTTCACAATGGGTCGCAGCTCTGACGGCACGTAAATCCGCGCAAAGGGTGCTCCTCCCGGCAGGAGCACAACGACCGTCGATCCAACCGGCGGCTCATCGCCTACCTTGAAGGGCAATGCGTCGATTCGGCCGCCACGCGGGGCACGAACCACCAATCGCTCGAGTTGGATACGCGTTACTTCGAGTTCGGACTCGGCGCGCGCCACTTCGGCCTCAGCCTGATCCAACTCTTCCACAGTCGCACCGTTCAGCAGCAGTTCAAGTGCGGCTGCGGCGGCGTCCTGGTTCGCGATCGCGCCTGCATGCGCAGCCTCAGCAATGTCAAGCGTTTGGAGGGTCTCAACGCCTTCTGCAACCAACGCTCGTGCTCGTTCCAATCCGGGTTTGATTTCGATCAAGCGGCTCCGTGCCTCTTCGAGCCGAGCCCGCCCTTCGGCCAACTCTTCCGGTCGCGACCATCGGACAAGTTCGGCCAGGCGTGCAACTGCGAGATCCCGTGCCGCTTGAGAGGATGCAACTCGTGCGGTCGCTCTGCGCTCGTCAAGCCTGACCAACACTTCGCCGGTTTCAACGACATCACCCTCCTGAACGGCGAGTTCCAGAATTGGCTCGAACTGTTCGGTGCGAAGCTCGATGCGGTCGCGCTCCAGCGTGCCGACCGCCACCGGCTCACCGCTTCCACCACAGCTCGCGAATATCACGACTATGAATCCGATAGTAATTCGTGAAAGCTGCATGGTTCTACCTACCTTGAGCATCGAGTCTAACCTGAACTGCCCATTGCTTTTCGTCAGTGGAGACGCGAAGTATCGGGGGAGGTAAGAATTCTCGCACTATTGATGAGAGACGTCGCAGCGGTTTGATGTGTGAGTGAAAACAAGAACCCTCAAAAATATGGGTAATCCGCCCTCAGTATTGCCGCCAAGTGGTCTGTGTGTCGCCTGTGGTTGACGCGTGGGTCTATCTTCTCTACTCCCTCGCTCGAACGTAACAACTCGAAAAGACTGATAGGATAGTTGTGAGCTGTGGGGGCTCGTGAGGGGGAACAATGACAGGACTACCGCTATCGCTGGCGGAAATCGACAGGGAACTCGAGAAACTTCACGTCACAAAGACTCAGAAACAGCTTATTGCCGACATGGGCGAAGCGGTCGGCGTGGCACTTGACATGTCGGTGGCGACCACGCGTGGCTTCTACGCCATGGCAGTGATTACCTGGCAGCAGCAGATCAGTATGACCGCCGCCGAAACGGAAACCAGGATGAGTACGGCACAGAGTGCGAGGATCCGAACAGCGGAAGAGATCCTCGCAATCATGCGCGAGAAAATCCTTGCGGTGGTGAGGCTTCAGGGCAAGGAGCACCTACTCGACGCGGCGATAGCCTCTGCTCTCAAGCTCTACACAGAGAAGTACTCGAATCGCCCACAGGATACTGAATAACCCAACGGTTTCCTTTACATGAAGCCGCGCTACGCGGTGCTACCCTAGGGCCACCATGGGTTGGATTCTCGATGTACCGCCACTTGGGCCTTCGACACCGAGTCGAGGCAACTGGTTTTCGCGGACTGCGGGTCGATTCGCTTTGCGCCTGATTCGCTGGCGATTCGACGGTAGAATCCCCGATGTCCGCAAAGCCATCATCATCGTTGTGCCACACACAACGAATTGGGACTTTTACATCGGTGTCTCCGTCATGTTCGCGCTTGGCCTCAGGGTGGCCTTTCTCGGCAAGCACACCATTTTTCGGCAGCCGCTCAGCTGGGTGATGCGTTGGATGGGAGGTATCCCGGTTAACCGCCGCCTGCCGAGGGGCGTTGTCGAGCAGACAGTTGAAGCCTTTGAACGCGCCGAGGGGATGATCCTTGCCCTCTCGCCGGAAGGAACGCGCAGCAAGGTTCCGAGTTGGCGGACCGGTTTCTATCGCATTGCTCGCGAAGCAAAGGTGCCGATCATTCCGGTGGCCTTCGACTTTGGAACGCGCAGCGTGCGAATCGGCACGCTCGTCGAGTTGTCGGGTGACATGGAAACCGACCTCAGGCGGCTCGGGGAGTTCTTCGTCGGCGTGCGCGGCCACCGGCACGAACTTGCCACCCTCAACGCACTCTAGAAGAGTGTGTCCTCAAGCTTCCTAGGCCTTTCTCAGTATCGAGGACATGGGCTTCGCGCGAAGGTATCCAACACACTCTTCTAAAATGGATGCGCCGGGCGCATCCAGGAACGTAGTTTCCGATCTCATTGTCGGATCGCTACTCCGCGCGAAGGGCCTCGACAGGATCGAGTTCGGCGGCACGTCTTGCCGGCAGGTAGCCGCTGAGCATACCCACGGTGAGACTCATCCCGACAGCCGCGAATACCGCGAAGGGTGACAGGCTCAGCGGCAATGCCGGAACCATGAGGCGCATGGCAACTCCGGTCGCTATCCCAACCGTGACACCGGCGACGCCCCCCAGCAACGCGATAATCATTGCCTCGTAGAGGAAAAGGCGGGAAACCCCTGCGGGGGTTACCCCGAGCGCTCGCAGCAGACCGATCTCGCCGATGCGTTCGTGGACCGAGATCCACATGATCGTCAGAATGCCGATCGCGCCGACAAAGAGCGAGATCCCGGCGATTGCGCTGACCGCCATGGTGACGATGGAGATGATTCGTCCGAAGCTCTCGAGCATCTCCTGTTGCGTGACTACGGTAAAGTCCTCCTCGCCACGATGGCGCTCAGTGAGAATCCTGCGAATGCCTTCGACCACTCCCGGTATCGCCGCTGTTGACTCGCCAATGACGTCGATCTCTGTCAGCTCGTCTACGTTGAAGATGTCCATCGCAGTCGCAACCTGCAAATAGGCGCAATCGTCGAGATCGAAACCAAGCATTTGACCTTTGGGTTCCATGACCCCGACAACAAGGAGGCCGCGTCCGCCGACGCGCACGCGCTGACCAAGCGGGGAGGTATCGGGAAAGAGCTCGCTCGCCAACTTTGGCCCAAGTACAACCTGCGAACCTTGCCGCCGAGGATCGATCTCTGGGAGGAAGCTGCCCTTGCCTATGTTAAAGCTCCACGCCTCAGGCGCCTCGTGAGTGACACCGTATACGTACACTGCTCGGCCGGCGTTTCCTCGCTCGACGCGCGCTTGACCCATCGCGATTGGCACGAGCGTCTTGACACCCGGGATCATGCGGAGGGCCTCGGCATCGTCGATGTCCAACTTGTGAGTCGTACCACCGAGAACACCCGGCATCCCCATCGTTTCCACTTTGCCGGGGTTAATCGCTACGATGGTGGTCCCGAACTGGTTGAATTGAGCGATGATGTAATCTCGCGTTCCTTCTCCGAGGGAGGTCAGGAGAATCACAGCAGCTACGCCAATCGCGACCCCGAGGGCCGACAGGCCGGCGCGCAGGCGATGGCCGATAACTGATCCAAGCACGAAGCCGAGTACCCGCATACTACCTCCTCGCCAGAGCTGAAACCGGATCGAGTTGGGTTGCGCGCCGCGCCGGCCATATACCGAATCCGACTCCGACTCCGAGAGACAGAACGAGCGCCGCGATGACCGCCCACAGCGGAGGGGTTGCAGGAAAGGCGGGGTAGGCGCTGACAATCAGCCATACTGCGCCGTAGCCGACGCAGAGTCCGACAAACCCACCGAATGACGACAGCAGAACCGCCTCCGCGAGAAAGGTCCACAGGATCTCCCTCGAGGTCGCACCAAGCGCCTTGAGAAGCCCGATCTCTGCGCGACGTTCAGTAACAGAAACCAGCATTACGTTCATGAT
Source organism: bacterium (assembly GCA_024229275.1). GTDB lineage: Bacteria > Acidobacteriota > Thermoanaerobaculia > Thermoanaerobaculales > Sulfomarinibacteraceae > JAAESQ01. Next base: position 4,571 of record JAAESQ010000238.1, read on the forward strand.
TCCGACACCGGCGACGGCCAGCGACACGGATGCGATGCCGCCGAGAGCAAGAGTCATCGCCTGCAAGATGGCCGAGAACGAGGACGCGAGGGCATCCTGCGAAATGACGGTCACATCCTCGGCACGATGGCGCTCCGCTAGCAGATCAGTGACCCGTTTCTTCGTCATGTCCATCTCGCCAGGCGTCCGCACTTCGACAAAGATACGAAACAACGAACTCCGGTTGAACATCGACATTCCGGTGCGTACCGGCACCATCACAAGGTCGTCAAGGTCGAACATGCCGAGCGCACGACCACGCGGCGTCAGAATCCCGACCACACGAAATCGCCACTCACCGATGCGCACGATCTCACCCAGTGCATTGGTGGTTCCAAAGAGTTCTGCCGCAATCTTCGAACCGAGTACGACCTCCGAGCCGCCGGCATCGACGTCTCTCTGTGAGAGGAAACGACCGGCAGCCAACTCGAGACGCTGCACCTGCTGGAGATCGGCCGAGGTGCCCAGTATCGCCGCCGAACGCCCGAGGCCTTCGTACCTGACGGTCTCAGTACCCATGCTAACTGGCGCGGCGCGCAGGACTCCAGTGAGGCGATTTTGGATCGCCCGCACATCGTCCACCGTCAGATCGTGCGTAACACCGCCAAACGGCATCGCACCTGTCGTTTCGACCTTTCCAGGCAGCACAATCAACAGATTCGAGCCGAGCGAGGCGAACTCATCCATGACGTAGAGCCGCGCACCCTCACCAAGGGCCGTCAGTACGATCACCGCAGCGATGCCAACCGTCAGCCCGGCAACCGTCAAACTGGTTCGCAGCCGATGACCGACAAGAGCCTCGCGGGCATAGAGGAGAATGTCGCCCACTCTCACCTTACGCTCCATCTGAGAGCGAAGTTGGATCACCCGCTGTGGATACGATGGGTTCGACCGCCACTGGCCCGCCGCCGGCGAACTCCTCGACGACAGCGCCGTCCTCCATCCGGATCATACGGTCTGCACGCCGCGCGACTTCCATGTCATGAGTGACAACGATCAAGGTCAAACCCTCGGCGTTCATTCGCTCGAGCAGATCCATCACGTCACGCGCCGAAGCACGATCGAGGTTGCCGGTCGGCTCGTCCGCCAATAACACTCGTGGACCCATCACTACAGCGCGCGCGATCGCCACCCGTTGGCGTTCACCGCCCGAAAGCTGATCCGGCCGATGGTCGAGACGTTGCCCGAGGCCGACGACCTCAAGAGCACGCTTCGCCCGGCTCCTGCGTTCGGCGACATCAACACCAGCAAAGAGCATTGGCACTTCGACGTTGCGCAGAGCAGTCAGTCGAGCGAGAAGATGGAAGAACTGGAAGATGAACCCGATGTGAAAGCGGCGCAGCGTCGACAGTTCATCTTCGGACAACGAGCTGGCATCGACACCACCAAAACGATAGGTGCCGGCAGTCGGCCGATCAAGACAACCGAGGATATTGAGTAGCGTTGACTTGCCCGAGCCCGAGGGACCAACGACAGCGATGTGCTCCCCCTCGGCGATGTCGAGGCTCACACCTTTGAGGGCATGCAGCTCTGACCCGCCCATCTTGTAGGTGCGCCATAGGTCGCGAATCTCGATCATCACTCGCCTCCGATCTCGACCTTCGCTCCCGGCTTGACCGCGGTGGTGTCGCGCGAGGTCACGACCAACTCACCCTCGCTCAGCCCGCTAACGATCTCGGTCGATCGCCAGTTGCGGACTCCCAGCTCTACTGACCTTTCCTCGAGCTGGCCATCGACGACGACCAAGACATTGTCGTTGTCCGAAATCGCGCCGGTTGGAATTTGGAGAACATTGTCATGGCGATCCAGGATCACCTCGACGTCCGCCGAGGTGCCCGGAAGCAGCCGTCCGGCGATCTCCGAGTCAGAGAAGTCAACTTCAATCCCGACCGTTCGGTTCTGCTCAACCAAGTCCTCAACGAAAGGTGCGACCCGCACCAGCATTCCTGCAAACTGTTCACCACGGTGGGAGTCGACCGTAACACGGACCTCTTGGCCGACTTTCACCCGTGCCGCGTCCATCTCGTCAATTGGTGCGGAGATGTATAGCGAGGTGGGATCGAGCACGTCGAGCAGCGTCGGCAATGCCAATCCTGGTGGTCCTGGCGTGATCCACTCGCCGAGCTCAATGCGACGGTCTGCGAGTACCCCGGCGAAGGGAGCACGCAACTCGGTAAGCTGGAGTTCGGCACGAGAGTAGCGCTCCTGTGCTCGAGCCTGATCTACAGTTGCCCGTGCAGCGCGGCACCCTGCCTGCGATCGGTCGCGCTCGCTTGTGGCGCTGTCCATTTGCTGGTCGGTAGCGATGCCCGATGTACTCAGTTCGACGGCGCGCGCCAGTTCTTTTACAGCCAGATCGGCAGCGAGGCAAGCCTCTTCCGAACGCGCAACCGCTGCGCGCACGTCTTCGATTGTGAGCTGGAGGCGCGCTCGCTGCAACGAGTCATCGAGGCGCAACAAGAGCTGCCCCTGCTCGACGTGATCACCCTCGCGAACCGGAAGCTCGACCACCCGCCCTGAGGTTTCTGCTGAGAGCTGCGCACGAACCCGTGCTTCAACGGTCCCGGCCCTGGTATTCGACACCGTGAGTTCCACTGAGCCACGCTCGACACGGGCGACATCCACCGCAATTGGCTTCGGGGCCAGAACAGTCAGGCGAAGCGTGACGAAGATCGCAGCAAGGATCACTACCGCGATAAGGAGCTTCACCCAACTACGGATCTTCGATCCCGCTGGACGAACGGCATCCATATCGAGGCTTGGCATCGTCACCGGCGCATCATCTCGCGGTGTGTCCACTTGGTCGGCGATAGTCATTTCTGTCTCCTTGGCAAGCATCCCGGCTGAAGGTCGTCCGCGTTTCCCCGAACCGATCCTGTGGCATCGGCCTGTCCGTGCTGGTGGATAGTGATCTCGCTCTGCGTCAGTCAATCTCCTCGGTGATAGCGGCGGGCTTTGCGTCTGGATTCTCGGCTTCGCTCCTCTGCTCCTCGATAATGCGGTCAAAAGCTGTGAGGCCACCCATCGCACCAAGGCCCATGGTTTCTACCGCAGTTGAAGGAACGATAATCATCGAGCCCTTTTGCTTGAGACCCTCGAAAACCATGTTCATCGCTCGGAGATGCAGCGCTGCTTGGTTGTGTTTGTAGTGCTCGGAGGCCTCGGCAAACTTCGCGGCGATCTCGGTTTCGGCGGTCGACAGAATGATGCGCGCCTGGCGCTCGCGCTCGGCCTGCGCCTGGCGACTCATGGCATCCTCGAGAGCCTCGGGAATGATGATGTCGCGGATCTCGACCGACGAGACCGTGATGCCCCAGGCGCTGGTCTTGGCATCCAAGACCTCCTGGATCTCACGACCGAGGCGATCTCGATGGGACAACATGTCGCCCAGTTCATGCTTACCGATGGCGTCCCGGAGACCGGTTTGCGCCGATAGCGTCACCGCTTCGAGGAAATTCTCGACCTCGAGCACTGCTTTCTCAGCATCCCAAACCATCCAGAACGCGATGGCGTCTACGCTGACCGGTACCGTGTCGCGGGTGAGAGTGGTCTCGGCTTTAAAGTCGGTGACTCGGATGCGCTGATCGACGTAGTTGGAGACCTTGTCGATGATCGGAATGATGGTGAACACACCAGTTCCCCGCAGGCCGCGGAATCGTCCGAAGCGCAGGATCACCGCCTTCTCCCATTGATATGCGACTTGGATACATGGGGCAACGAGACCGGCGAGCACCATGGCGGTGACAAGGGCGTCGCTTTGTGGACGAAGGATTAGGTACACACCTAGCGCCGACAGTGTGGTCAACAGAAGAGCGGTCTCCCAGATCTGAGTCAGCCGCAGTGCCACTCCGAGAATGAGGGCTGTGACGATCATGCAGATGACGACCTTGAGCTCGAACGGGTAGATCATAAGGTGGACGATAAGACCTCCTATGGAGATCATCAGGAGTACCATCATATTGAGTGGCGCAAAACGATAGTCGGCTGAGAAACTGGTCGAAAACTTCTCGAGCGACCCGAGACTGTGTTGGTCCTTCATGTGTGCCATCGTTTACTTCCTTTCTCAGCGACTCTTGCGTTGCTGAAGGTTGTCGAGAATGTCATCCAAGGTGAAACCGTGCGACGACGCTCTGGAAAGGAACTCTTGGCAGATCTGATCCAGAATTCGGCGACGCTCCATGTCGTCCTGCTCCACTTCGACTTGGCCGACGTATGTTCCTGAACCCATTTGCGTTTCCACCAGTCCAGTGAGCTCAAGCTCGGTGTAGGCTCGACTCACCGTGTTTGGATTAATCTTCAAATCGACTGCCAACTGACGTACTGTCGGAAGACGATCTCCTGGACCTAGCTCTCCCGTGGCAATCGAACTCTTCACCCGATCAATGATCTGACGATAGAAAGGAACTCCACTCTTCAGGTCGAGTTGGACTTCGATGGTCAATCGATCCTCCCTTCTGACAAATGCACTAATGGACTAGTACATTAGTGTCATGGTGTATTAATACATTCTAAAATCCTAGGTGTCAAGGGGATTGGGACAGAAGATGTGAAGATCCTGTGAATTGAAGGGTATCTTGCCCTTTACTGGAGGTGGTCTCGGTCGTGAGGAAGATCTGTCTTCAGAGACAGAGACTGTGACCGTGTCGGTGCCGGTGACATCGGGTGCCTCGTGAGCCCAGCCCTATCGGGTGGTGCCCACATCCACTCGCCGCGCACAGCCCCGGTCGCTGGCGCGGCCGATGTCCCGGTCCTGGCTACGGTCTCTGCCTTCTGCCTCCGCCCTAACGAAAAAACCCGCCGGCTCCCACCGGCGGGTTCGGTTCAATTCTGATTTCTCGCGAATGCTCAGCCTATGCAGCTCCCTGCTCGACCGTCGCAAGAATCGTCTGAGTGGGAAAGGCGAAGTCCAGGCCTTCTGCAGTGAAGTCTTTGAGAATGCGAAGATTAATATCGGTTTGGGTCTCTAGAATATCGTTGCCTGGCAAAATGTAGTAGATGAAGATGATGTTCATTGCGAAGTCGCCAAAGGCGTTGAAGGCAGTGACGACCTTCTCGTTCAACGCTTCATGCTCGGTGGCGATTGTGCGCAGTAAATCGATCCCCTTCTGCATTCCCTCGGGGCTGGTGTCATATGTCAGACCGAGGTTGGTGACGACCTTGCGCGATGGCTCGAGAGTAATGTTCTCGACTGGCGACTCGGCAAACGTCGAGTTTGGAATTGTAACCATCGTTCCGGCAAGCGTTTGCAGTCTTGTGCTTCGGATCCCGATCTCCTTCACAGAGCCGTCGAAGCCAGCAATCTTGATGCGGTCGTTCAGGGTGAACGGGCGATCGGTGAAAATGGTGAAACCGCCGAAGATATTTGACACGGTGTCCTTGGCCGCCATGGCCAGAGCCAGACCACCGATACCGAGGCCGGCTAGGACCGCGCCAACATCGTAGCCGGCGTTGTTGAGGGCAACGATAACACCCAGCGCCCAGACCACCATTTTCGTGCCCTTGCGTAGGATGGGCAGAAGCTGGTCATCAAGGTCACTTTCGGTCTTCTCGGCAAGCGGTGCTAGGTATTGCTTGAACAGTGAATCGAAGAGGCGGGCGATGAGCCATGCCACAGAGAGTACGATCAGTACCTGTGTAACGTTTCCTATAAATGTGTCGACCGCATCGGGAAGGACAAGTCGTTTGAGACCGTACCAAACACCTGCAACCGTCACCACCACAACGATGGGTTCTTCGATCATGTCCAGAATGATGTCGTCGAACTTGGTTTCGGTCTTTGCAGTAAGTCGCCGAAAAACCGTGCCGAAGACCCAATAGAGAATCTTGCCTACAATGATCGCACCTAGCGCAATGAGGAGCGCCAGGCCCCAATTGGCCACCGTGTTCCCGTAATAGGTTTGCCCCAAGAATTCTTGCATGACTACCTTCCTCCTGGTCCTTTAGTTGTTCTCCAGAGTCTTAAGCGAGGTTTCGTTGATCACAATGCGATCCGTTTGTGTAGATTTCGCATATCGTATCTCACGATAATCCACATAACCTTTCGCTGCTCACCGAAGATTCCTGAGAACCCTGCGATTCAGATTCGATTACCATGGCTGAGGGCTCTTGCACCGAAGGAATTGCTTTGCTCCACTATGTACTCGACATCAATTCGACCGAACTTACGGAGCAACTTCGCGTAGAACAGGGCGTGTTTGTTATCGCTGAGGACTGTTTTGGGACGGACCGACACATCCGCATCGGGATCGGTGCGGAGAATGACTATCTCAGAAGAAGGCCTCAAGTGTGTCAGCGAGGGACTTGCAGAAATCCGGAAATAGGTTGAGTCCGATGGAGCATTGCTCTGTGACAGAAATCAAATTCGTATCGCGGGAGTGATCACCGGAAGGCATCATGAGGAGTACTTCTTTACGATACAATGTCTCATTCTAGGAGCTGTTGAAGGGGAGTTGTCCCCAGCGTGCGGAGGTTGAATGCACATTCGTTCAATCGGTGGACTTTTGGTCGCTTTAGCAATAACCACAATGGGCTGCTCTGCCATCGTGTCATCGACTACCGGCCGTCTTGCCGACAATCTGACTGGCGCAATACTGAATCAGAATGATCCCGAAACCGTTCGGCAAGGCGCTCCCGCCTACCTGCTCTTAATCGACGGACTCATCGCTGACGACCCTCAGAACGCAAGTCTACTCCTTGCGGGTGCCTCCCTATACTCGAGCTACGCTAGTGTGTTTGTCGAAGACCCGGATCGTTCCGGCCGCTTATCACAGAAGGCTCGTGACTATGGCTGGGCCGGTCTGTGCGAGACCAACAGTGCCACCTGTGATTCGTGGACTCAACCCTACGAAGAGTTTGAAGGGGTCATCAACTCTCTCCAACTTGACGACGTCGGGGCGCTGTTCACGGCCGGGGCAGCATGGGGAACCTGGATACAGGCAAATAAGGACGACTGGACCGCGGTGGCCGATAAGGCACGAGTAGATGCCATGATGCAGAGAGTGGTGCTGCTCGACGAGTCATATCAGTCGGGATCGGCGCATCTCTATTTGGGAACACTGTCGACTCTGCTGCCAGCTAGCCTGGGCGGTAAGCCCGAACAAGGTAGGGAGCATTTCGAACGAGCGGTTGAACTCTCCCAAGGGCACAACCTTATGGCACAGGTGTTGCTTGCTCGTGAGTATGCTCGTTTGGTCTTTGATCGTGAGTTCCACGACCGGCTCTGCCGAGAGGTTCTCGAAGCAGATCCGGTTTCACCCGGGCTCACTCTGTCCAACGTTATTGCGCAAGCCGAGGCGGCCCGCCTATTGGACGACTCGGAAGGATACTTCGGAGAGTGATATGCAGAAATATCGTTTGATCACCATCGCCCTGCTGCTCGTCACGCTGGCCGGCCCACTTCACGCCGTTCAGCTCAAGATTGCCACCGTGGCTCCGGATGGCTCGACCTGGATGAAGGAAGCGAAGAAGGCTGCCTCGGAGATCTCCGAACGAACCAACGGTCGCGTGAGCTTCCGTTTTTACCCCGGCGGGACCATGGGTAACGCCGCAATGGTACTGCGTAAGATGCGAGTCGGCCAGCTCCATGGGGGCGTGTTCACCGCCGGCAACTTCGCCGACATCTCTCCCGATGTCCAGGTCTATAGCCTGCCGCTACTATTCCGTTCGCACGCCGAAGTCGATCACGTTCGGAGCCAAATCGACAGGGATCTACTCGGCAAGTTGGAGGCGAAGGGATACATTGCGTTCGGACTCATCGAGGGTGGATTCGCTCGTATTATGACCACTCGCCCAGCGACCTCCTTTGCTGATCTGAAAGGCATGAAGGCGTGGTTCCCGGAAGGAGACGAGGTAGGTAAGGTGCTTGTTTTCGAAGCTGGGCTCTCCCCTGTCCCCCTTCCTCTCCCTGATGTCCTCACAGGGCTACAGACTGGACTGATTGAAGCTGCGACAGGTCCTCCAATTGCGGCAATCGCTCTGCAGTGGTTCACCAAGGCGCGCTATCTCATCGACCTTCCGATCATCTACACCACTGGATTCTTAGCAATGAGCGACAAAGCGTTCAAACGCATTTCAGCAGAGGACCAAGAGATTGTTCGTGCGTCCTTTGAGAGGATGAGCGTAACCCTCAATTCTGCCACTCGCAAGGACAACCAAGGAGCATTTGAGGCGTTGAAGAATCAAGGAGTTGCGTTCACGGTGCCGGACGAGAAGTTCGTA
>JAAESQ010000239.1 GCA_024229275.1 bacterium
CTCTACACTTCCAATGTCCACTCGGGACAACGCTGGTACGGTCAGGCCGCCACTTTGAAGCAGTACCTGCTGACCAGCCTGGATGAAGGCACGCTCTTCGAGGACCTGTCGTTGTACCGCGAGGTGTTCGACGTGCTCGGCGATGACTGGCAGGGTTTTGGCGATCGCATGGTCAAGGGCAACTCCCTACTGATCAACACAGAAGGCCACTTCACGGATCACGGTGAAAGCACCGAAGCCAATCCCTTCGGCTGGTACTGGTCGTCGGCCTTTCTGGATTTCGACCACGATGGCGACCTCGATATCTACGCGACCAATGGCTGGATTTCCGGGAAGAAACAGGACGACCTCTGACTGCCCTACATTCTGGGCGCGGTCGCGCACATTCGTCAGTACAAACAGGGACGCTTCTACTCCGACGAGTTTCGCGGTGAGCTGTCGTGGAACGGCTACGAAAACGATGTTCTGCTCCGCAACGACGGAAACGGCGGGGACACGCTGCCCCGCTTCATCAACGTAGGCATGGCAATGGGCACCGACAATGACCGCGACGGTCGCGGGGTAGCAATCGCAGATTTTGACAACGACGGCGATCCCGACATCGCCATCAACAACGGCCAAGGCGACTCGGGGATCGCGGAGCGGGCCCGAGCGCGCCTGTACCGCAACGATGTAGGGAACCGGCGAAGTTGGCTGCAAGTCGAACTCGTTGGTACTCGCTCAAACCGCGATGGAATCGGTGCCATCGTCGAGATCGACGCCGACGGCGATCGCCAGCTTCGCCACGCCCATGCCGGCTCAGCGTACTCAGCCCAACATTCCAAGCGTCTGCACTTCGGGCTCGGGTCGATTGACACGGCGGTTCGGGTGACTGTCTCTTGGCCCTCAGGCTTGGTTGAAACCCACGCAGACATCTCGATCAATCAAGGCATTCGTATCACCGAGGATGCTGGCCTCGAACTCGATGTGCTCCCGAAGGAGACAACCTTAGGAGGTTCCTCATGATTCGCGGACTGGTGTTGGTTATGACTGTCGCTGTGGTGGCCTGCGGCGGCTCAGCACCGACCAGTCTGGCCGTCGGCGATGCAGCGCCGTCGTTCACGGCCACTGCCATCGACGGTGGCACGATGCATCTTGATGAGCTGGCCGGTGAACCGCGCATCCTGGTCTTCTGGGCCACCTGGTGTCAACTGTGCCTCGCCGAGATCCCGGCCCTCGAAGCCATCGAGGCAGAGTATCCCGGCCGGGTGATCTCCGTCTCCCTTGACGAGGGCGGCGAGGATGACGTACGCCGTTTCCTCGAGGCCCGTCCACTGACGTACCGAGTGCTGCTTGGCGACCCTGAACTCTTCGCTTGTTATGACGGACTTTCCATACCGCACACTGTCCTGTTGGACAGGAATCTCAAGGTAGTTTCCGTCCACCGTGGCACGGTTGATCGAGACACCCTCGAGCGGGAGCTGGCATCTCTCTGATCTGCATCGAAATCCCATTCAGAACGCAACAACCCCGGGCACGCCGATGATCACGGCGCGGCCCGGGGTTGTTGGCGCGGCGCAGAACCCGGCAGGTAAACCGGGGGCCGGCCGGTCTCAGAAGTTGTAGGCAACGGATATTCGAGGCATGAAGCTACTCACGTCGTCTATCTCGAGCCAGTCGATATCAAACCGCACGCCAGTTTTGTTAAACATGAATTCGACCCCGCCGCCATAAATGAGGCCTGTGCCGTCGCTCGACAAGTCCGTTCTCACGTCGTCGATCGCGGACCAGACATCTGCATCCCAAGACGACATGCCAACCTTCGCGAAAAACACAGTTCTCGCAGAAACTGGAAGTCGACCAACAACCGACAGATCCAGCGCAGTTATGGTGACATTGATCTCGTGTCGCTCCAGATTTGTAAGAACCTGGTGGCGCCTGTGATCGCCATAGTCAGTGTAGCCTCCCTCGACCGCCAGATGCTTCATGATCTTGTAACCGCCGAAGAGTTTGAATCCTGTGCTGCTCTCCTCGAAGAGCAGATCGCTGAAGTCCTCGTCGAAGTCACCCGGATTGATGTTGGTTCTCCCGAGTCCTACTCCCACGTAGAAGCCCTGGTCACTGGCATCAGCCGAACCGGCGGCCACCACAACGATCAAGAGAATAAGCCACACGCATCGCTTCATCATCATTTCTCTCCTTCCAGAAATCTCAGAGTCCTGCAAATGAGATGCTCAATGAACACAGAATCCTTCTCAATTTCTCACATCGAAGGATTCCTGCACGTTTTCCACGTTTCACTTTTTGACTTTGCACCACCTAGTGTGACTATGTGATACGCATCGGTGCCAGGCACCTTTGGTCAGAAATGTAGGTTGGCCTCTTGTTCTTCAAAGCCGAAGATCGATGCTTGCATACGTTTGATGCTGGCAAGGGATCTCTGGCTCAGATTCACATAAACCCTCAGATCACGTGCCCTAGTCTTGAACTCCCGAACATCCTCTTCTGACCAGAAGAGTAATGACTTGCGTCAGAAGATGTCGACGATGCTTGAGCACTCCGTGGCGGCAAGCTGGACGATCGGGAAGCAGAACATGGGCTCCGCCCCTTGGGTCACTGACAAAATATTCAAATCACTGTCGAGAGAGATCTCCATCTCTCTACCGCTGTTGGTGCATGTCGCGCGAATACAAAAGGAAAGTTTCTTCTTCAGCAATTTCCCTAGCACGTAGGGAGACGCAAAAGCGTCAGCCGCTCAAGCCGCAAAGAACCGCTCGCCGGAAGAGGCGGACATCTGGAATCCGGTATTCTCCAGTGAAAGGGGGTAAGCCCAGTCGATTCTCTTGCCGTCGCTCCGAAAAACGAATGTCTTCAGGTGCTCAAGCTTGTCGACAATCGCCTGCATACGGCTGTTTTCGATCCCCATTTCGTCCGCAACTATCTCCGTTGTAAAGGGTGTCCTGGCATGTAGCATCTTCAGAACAATATGGTGGTGCACACGGCGTTCCTCAGCGGCCAGGCGTCCCGCGTTTTCCCTGGCGCCCTGTGCTCCTCGCTTTGCTCCCCTTTCCGAGAGCAATGGTGGAATCCGCAGCATGATCCCGCGAAAACCCATGTACAACTTGTGCTTCAGGCTACCTTGCATACACTCACCTCCAGGTTTCCTATCCACAAGGGCTAACTGTTATTTCCCAGGATATACCCTGCGTTCATGCGTTACTGCCGTCATCTGGCACCAAGTATCAACCGTTTCTTGGACCCCGAAGCTCAACGTGGCGTCAGCGAGAGCGGACTGAATCTGAACCTCACAGTCACCTGATCCCGGAACGCTCAGGGTGGCTCTTACCATCCTTCCCACCGTCGGTTTCGAAATGGAGGGCTGCCCGGCAAATGCTAGGCACCTTGGTATCATGTTCTGAGTCGCCAGGAGACCTGGTTTTGTATTTCGTTTTTATTGGAAGGCTCACAGTCAGGAAAGAATTCTGATGACAGAAGGCGGACAGAAAAGTGTTGGCTCGCGCACGTTGCAGCAGATGACGCTGGAGATCTTCGAGGGAGCCCTTGAAAACGCCACGGATGGTATCGGCATAGCGACGCCGGACGGCCGGCATTTCTATCAAAACAAGGCGTTCACTGATCTGTTTGGCACAATCGGGGAGGACCCTCCCGCGACCTTGTATTGTGACAAGAACGTTGGCATGGAAGTCTTCAGGACGATCATGGACGGTGGGACTTGGACCGGCGAAGTTGCAATGTATGCCACGGATCGGCGCATTCTGAATATTCTCTTAAGAGCCTACGCAATCAAGGATGAACAGGGAAGCACCATTGGTCTTGTTGGTATCCATACTGACATCACTGAACGCAAACAGTCAGAAGAGGATCTAAGACTCTCGGAGGCAACGTATCGCGAGATATTCAACACCGTCAACGACGTCATCTGGATCCATGATATCGATACCTTTGAGTTCCTTGATGTCAACAACAAGGTGACGGAAATGTTCGGCTACTCAGTCGAGGAAGCCCTTACATTGAACGTGGAAGACATTAGCTCCGGCGAGCCTCCGTTCACACGGGACAACGCGGCCAAACTCCTTGAAAAGGCTCGCGCCGGACAACCTCAGCTTTTTGAATGGCACACCAAGCACAAAGATGGTCATCTCTTCTGGACGGAAGTGGGCCTCAAACGCGGAACTATCGCTGGAAGAAACTGCCTCCTGGCCATAGAGCGTGACATCACCGAGCGTAAACGAGCAGATGAGACACTGCGACGGATCCATGCGCTAGAAAGCCTCGGCACGGCCGCGGGCGGCATCGCACACGATTTCAACAATCTACTGATGGGAGTGTTCGGCAACCTAGAACTCGCAAACCTGGCCTTACCGCGGGATCATCCTGCCACCCAACCGTTGCAGGCCACCCATCGAGCTCTGGAGAATGCCCGGCATCTCACCACCCGACTGTTGACCTTTGCAAAGGGTGGCAATCCCGTGCTGGAAACAGTCGATCTGCGAGATCGCATTCGCGAAACAGTCCAGTTCCACCTCACCGGCAGCAACGTGGCAGCCCAGTTCGACATCCCAACAGATCTATGTCCGGTAAAGGCCGACAAGGGACATATCGCCGAGGTCATCTCGAATCTGACCATCAATGCCAAGGAGGCCATGCCGACAGGCGGCACGCTTTACGTTCACGCCCAGAACGTTTCCCAGATTTTGAAAATCACTCCCCAGGAACTTCGCGGCAGATTCGTCAAACTGACCTTCAGGGACGAAGGCATCGGCATCCCCGAGAGCTCCATCGGCAGAATCTTCGAACCCTATTTCTCCTCCAAACAAGGTAACAGTGGCCTAGGCCTGGCGATCGTCCATGGCATCATCAGCAGACACATGGGGCACCTTGACGTCGAATCCAAATCAGGTGCGGGAACAACAATTACCATCCTTCTTCCTGCTGACGCAGAAAAAGACTCAGCATCGAGTCCAGACAGGCCGCCGCGACACCGAGCACTCCCGCTCACCTCCAAGTATGTCTTGCTCATGGACGATGATGAGCTGGTCCTGGAAACCGCTTCCCGCATGCTTGAGAGTTTGGGATGTGCTGTGGAAACCGCCGTCGATGGCAAACAGGCCACCCAAACATACGAAGCGACTATGCAGCAGGGAACACCCTTCGACTTGACGATCATGGACTTGACAATCCCCGGCGGCATGGGAGGGGAAGAGGCAATTGGAAAACTGCTGGCGCTTCACCCTTCGGCCAAGGTGATCGTATCCAGCGGTTACTCCTCCCACCCAGTACTTGCCGAGTACGCCAAGCATGGTTTTTCCGGGTGCCTCGCCAAACCGTTCACTTTGCAGGAGCTTTCCGAGACCATATCGCGCGTCCTCAAGATGGCCTGACTTCACCATAGGTGCCTTGAAAAAGAAGACAGAAGCCAGCCAGATGGGCGCGCTCACCCCCGTCGGAACCCACCATGCACCGGCCCACCAAAACGAGCCACTAAAAGTGCGAAAAGAAGCGCGTCGGATAGGTCAGCTCTACGTGTCTCTACAACAAACGAAAAAGGAGGTGGCGATCAGCTGACGATCCACCGTTAACCCAGCCGGCCTACTCATAGAAAGCACCTAAACGGAAAGTTTCTAAAACTCCGCTGCCTTCTACAAACTCACGTCTTCTCATCCTCTTTCCCCAGGATTACCCCGGCGCACGCCTGGCACCTTTACCATGTGCCAACTTGGTCGGCCTGTCACCTAGACACCGGCCTGACACCAAATAGAGACCTCCTACCTAGCGTGGTAGCATTGAGAAAGAAGAAGCCTCCCAGGAGTCCACATGAACAAACCTCTAGTGTTCGTCAAGTTCATCAGTTTGCTTTCTGTGGCTGTGTTCGCCTCCACGAGTGAGCCGATACGAGTCTGCGTAAACTCGATGGAGCCCTTCTACTACGCCAAGGATGCCCAATGGGTGGGGGTGGAGCATGACATCCTCGCAGGCTTTGCCGAGAGCCAGGGAGCTGTGCTCGAACGCCTCGATCTCAATACTCTGGAGGACGTCTTTGCCGGCCTACAGGACAAGAAGTGTGAAATCGGTGCCGCACTGCTAGCGCCTACTCCCGAACGGAAAGAACGTTTCGACTTCTCGTCCGCTTACTTCCCAGTGCGGATGCTGCTGGTTGCCAACGGGACCTGCGAGGTCCATGAGATCGAGGACTTGGGCGGGAAGCGGGTGGCGACGATCAAAGGAAGCAGCTACGAGGAGATTCTAGTCAAGGTCCCGGAGATCGAGCTGATCTACTCCCAAACCTACGCCCAGCTCGGCGAGATCCTCGCCTCGAGGCAGGCTGAAACCCTGATCTGCGACTCCGCGATCGTGGTCTCTCTCATGCGCCAGAACCCCGAATTCACGATCTGTGGCTCGCTCTTCGGGCGGGGCCACTACGCGTTCGCTTTGCGCAAAAGCTCGCCACTGACTGAGGCCTTGAGCCAATACATCGACAAGCTCAGGGATAAGGGGGCCTATCGGGATCTGCTCGAAAAATATTTCGAGGCCAAGATCGTTGAACTCATCGTCGGAGCTGAGTGATAGAACAGAAAACGTGTCAGTTGCTCACTACAAGACTGACTCGCGGACTTGGGTGCCACACGTAACACTTTGTCGCATTAGCTATTCTTGTACCGAATCCCCGCTTGAGCGATAGAGCGTCGCCAGAGTATCTGCTCCCTCATAAGTGCCACGTGAGCCTCTAGTAAAACCCGCCGGGCGTCACGCTCGTGCCCACGTCCACTGAATTTGTCATCTTGAGCGCAGCGAAGCGGAGTCGAAAGATCTCCCTTTCAGATCAGCAATATGCTGGCTAGTACTCGTCGTCAGATTGCCAAGCCTCGAAGGGAGATTCTTCGTCGCCTCGCTCCTCTGAATGACATATTTGAGAGTTTGCAAGCGGCTCACGTATCACTTTGTCACACTAGGCAACGCAAAGTCATATAGTGATAGAGGCACCCAAGCTCATAGGTTCCATTGATTAGGAGGGAGTCGGCCATGGCATTTCTCGATCCCAACCTGCCCATCGCCACCTGTCAGAGCACGGACTGCTCCGGCTGCTCCGTGGCAGATTCGGTGCACTGCCACTTTAGACCCTCGGAGTTGGCACATTTTCTATTGATCTGCATGCCGACATTCCTCGTTGGCGGCGCCGCCATCTTTGAGGCGGGGTGGATACCTCTCGTCATATGGATCACGATTTGTGTCGGTTTTTTCGGCGCCATCGAGATCCGGGTCATGTGTTCACACTGCCCGCACTACGCCGAGGAGGGCGCGACCTTAAAATGCTGGGCCAACCATGGTTCGCCAAAAATCTGGAAGTACCGGCCTGGGCCCATGTCGACCGCCGAGAACATCGTGTTCTTTGCGGGACTGGTGGTGGTTTGGGGATACCCGCTTCCATTCTTCGTCCTCGGTCGAGGGTGGTTCCTGCTCGGGCTCTACGTTCTGCTTGCGGCAGGCTTCTTCGCGACCCTCAAGACATTCCTCTGCAGCCAATGCATGAACTTCGCGTGTCCTCTAAACGGAGTGCCCGATCCGGTTCGTGCCGCGTTTTTCGATCATAATCCCGTGGTCGCCGAAGCCTGGAGACACTCCCCCGGAGCTCCACGGAGGACACCGTAAACTGTGGACTATCTTTGCTCATCAACACGATCGTCGCCGTACCCAGTGCCATCGTCCTCGAATCCTATAATGCAAAAAACGAGAATCGAGGTGCCCAATGGATAAGCAACTGCATATTGTCGATAGCGAAACCTGCAACGGCGACGGGCTGTGTGTGGATGTCTGTCCCAATGGAGCCATCGAAATGGTGGACGAGATCGCCGCCACGATGGACGACCGCGCCGAGTCCTGCATCGTCTGCGGACAGTGCGTTGCGGTGTGCCCCACTGAAGCGCTGTGCCTGCAGGCGATGCCTGAAGAGGACTTCGAACGCCTGAAGAGGCCGTCCTTCGGTTTTGAACAGTTCCACGAATTCCTGAGGACCCGTCGCAGCGTCCGACTGTTCAAAGATAAGGAGGTCGCCCGAGAGGACATCGACAAGATTCTTCTCGCCGCGGCCACGGCACCGATGGGTTTCCCACCCCACACGACCGAGGTGGTAGTCATTGATGAACCCGACGAGCTGAAGTTCCTACTAGAATTCCTGGTCAATCACTACGACGGTCTGATCAAAAGCTTTTCCAACCCCATCGGCCGTGCGTTCATCCGCCTCGCGACCGGGGCCGAAATCTACGGGGAGTTGCGGGACCACGTGGTGGAGGTCGCAACCAATGCCAACGAGGACTACCGGCGGGACAAGACCGACCGATACATGTACGGGGCACCGGCATTGATGGTTTTCCACGCAAGCCGCTGGACCACGTCGTACGAGGAAAACGGCCATCTGGTGTGCCACCACGCCATGCTGGCCGCGCTCTCCCTCGGTCTCGGCACCACCATCATAGGCATGATTCCTCCAGTTGTGGAGCGGTCCAAAGAGCTTCGTGCACGGTACGGCATTCCCAAGGACAATCGGGTGCTGACCTCGCTCATCCTCGGCCATCCCAAGTACCGGTACCGGCAGGGCATCCGTCGCGACCTCGCCGGGGTGCAGTTCAACTGCGTCGAGCATTGAGGAGGCTTCTTGGGTGCCACTCCAGATCTTAGGATCTTGGCACCCGGCACCTTTACGGGGCCTCGAAGACCTGTGCACTCACCCAGTAAACATCCATGTTTCCTCCGCGATCGCTGCCGAAGAACAGGTACTTCCCATCCGGTGAGAGCTGACCGTAGCGGTCGTCTCCCGGTGAGTTGAGAGGCGACCCGAGATTCCTCGGTTCGGTCCATGAACCGTCTTCGTTGCGGGTAGAGGAATACAGATCCAACCCGCCCAGACCGCCGGGGCGGTTGGATTCGAAGATGAGAAATGAGCCGTCCCGCGAGATATTGGGATAGCCGTCGATGTACTCAGAGTTGACCACCGGCAGTCGTACAGGTTTGGTGCACCGGCCGTCCTCGAATCTGGCGGTAAAAACATCCCTGGCATCGTCTTCGTCCAACCCGCGACCCGAAAAGACCACAACACCGTCGTCGGCGATGGTTAAGTACCCGCTGAAGGGCAGGTCCTCCTGAAACTCCAGAGGCTGTGGCTCGGACCAGTCGTCCCCTTCCCGCGTGGTGGTCCACAAATGCCAACCGAGTTCCTTCCCCTCCCTCGGGCGCTTGGAACAGAAGAACATCGTTTTTCCGTCAGCGGTTATGTAGGGAGTATCGTTCGTGAACTCGGCTCCGAACGAAGTGGCGACGGGTTCGGTCCAGGCGCCGTCCCGAAAGGCGCTGGACATGATGATCCCTTGAGTGGGGTCTTGTTTTTCAAGTGTCCAGTAGACCGTCTTGAGGTCCGGAGAGAAGACTGCGGGACTGTGCTCGTAGTCTTTTGTCGAGACAACTCCTGGGGCGAAGATCTCCGGCTCCGTTCCAGGGGGTCGCTGACCGAGATAAAGATCGCGCTCGTTCATCCCCGAGCCACAGGCTCCAAGGACGATGGCGCCGAGAGCCACAAACAGAGTCACGGGCGGATGTTTCATTGGATTCCTCGGGTTCGCGCAGTTGGTCGGATCGATTGACCGAGATCAGTGGCGAAATCGAGCAGGGTCAACCGAGCACGAAAGATGGTTGAATAAGGATGAATTCATCCGGCGTCGACGAATGCCCGATGTCAACGACTTTCTCCTTCTACGCGAACGGCGCGCCGATGTTGCTGCGTTGCGGGGAGAGCCAATCCACTGACCGGTGCCGACGATCGCAGCATCACCACGGAGCCGCAACTGGGCGTGTTGTGATTCTGCGATGTTGTGATCAGTAGCACCTATACGGCCAAGGAAGTGTGGCAGTATTGATCGACACAACTGTTTGGAGGCAAAGAATGTGCTCTTCTCTATCGTCGATCGTTCAGCGATCTCATCCGGCGCACGTCGCTCTCGCTGTGGTGTTTCTTAGCGCCGCACCGTGTTTCGGCAACTTATGGGATTCGGATTGCACTCCTGATGTATGGGCTATCGATAAACACGACACCGTAAGCAGTCAGACCGAGGTTCATATTGTAAACGGCGAAGATCTCTATGCTTCCAATCTGCTGGTCGTCGCGAGCGCTCTTCGAGAATCTGGACTTGATCACCAATTTGAGTTCTTGCTCGGAGACTATGACAATGATGGCACCAACGACCTCTATGTCATTGAGAAAAGCGGAACCCCAAGCGGACAGACCGAAGTCCATATCCTGGACGGCGCCGATTTCTACCGCTCATTTCTACTTACCGGTCGACCCACAGCGCTTACGGAAGTTGGCACAGACGGTTCGTGGGCGTTTCAACTCGCTGATTGGAACTCAGACCGCATTCTCGACTTGTTTGCAATCGAGAAGCAAGGGCGCGGATCGACCCTCGTTCACGTTCTTAACGGCGACGATCGTTTTGGCTCATTCCTTCATCACATTCCGACAACGCTGGCGGAAACCGGCGATGATCAAACCTGGACCTTTCTGGTCGGCGACTACAATAGCGATGGCGTCGTGGATCTCTACGCCTTGCAGCGGCAAGGAACGCCGAGTCACCAAACTGAGTTGTACATTCTCGACGGCGCCAGCTTTTTCGGGAGCACCCTGATCCACGGCGTAGAAACGACTCTCAAAGAAGTCGGTTCTGATGCTTCTTGGAACTTCTCCTTGGCCGAACTCAATGGCGATTCCCTGCCCGAGTTGTACGCAGTTCAAAAAGCCGGAACGCGAAGTGGGCAGACCGAGGTCTTCGTCCTCAACGGCGCCGATCACTTCAAGTCGGTCTTGCTTCACGGCGCAAAGACCGTTCTTCCAGAAACCGGGAGCGACCATGCCTGGGTTTTCATTGCTGGCGGCTGTGAACAATACGCGGATTCGGGACAGCAGTCGGAACAACAATGAGCGCCGGGTAGACTCGGGCGGCCAGCCGCCCGCGGAAAGGCTCCAGGCTCTCAGGCATGCGTGTTTCAGCGGTTTCTCGCGACCGCACCGGGCAAGGCTTCAGATACGTCCTGCACAACCACCGCACACTTCCCCGCATGGCAGACGGGCTCTTGCCATACCGATGAGACAAGTCGACACAACACTTCAGCAGGTGCCCTTAAGTGGGCCGCAAACGACCCGCCAATGTCCATCAATGCGGCGTTCTTGAAGGTGCCAGAACCGGCTAACTTGGCCTACCTAGATTCATCAAATCGCTGGGCACGCAAGTCACATCCTTACTCGTTCAGCTACCCTTCCCGCGCAACAAAACCATCAGAATAACTTTTCTGCTTACGTTTCCGACAATTACGTCAATGTAGGTGCCTGCCTGGCACCTTCAGAAGGCTCACGTGGCACCCAAGAGAGTGTCTTGACAATTGTCAGATTCTGTGTGATTGTGAGAATCGGAATCAGTTTTATATCGAAAGTGAATGGGCACCCAACTTGGTTTCTGCCCAAGAACTTCACACTACGATCGGTGTGGTCAGGACGCCGACTTCGTTTGTGAAGGGAGGCATTGAATGATCGTCCCTATTGGAACATTCACCAGCTTCGCGGGCTGTTGTTGGCACTGTCCGCGCTGGATTTGAATCTTAAGTACCTTATTCCAATTGCTTACGCGGAGGAGTCCACAATATGAAAGCCAGTACAGCGATACCCAAATCGGTCATTACAAGATTTTCGATCATTCTGCTATTGCCGCTGACCGTCATAAGCTCCGGATGCGCCACGACAGAGCCGGGTAGTAGCGCAGGCATGACATACGCACATCCGCGAACCGATGGACTGGTCACAGTTGGTGTAGTCCTTAAAGAATGTGGGGAAACCCTGGCCAGGACGAAATTTGATGTCGATGTGAAGATGGTGAGTAAAGCGGGTAAAGATTCAACGAGAACATACCATTTGTCCGGTAGCGATCTCGCCAGCTACAGCATCAAACGGGGCCTGACCATCGGTGTGGATGACAATGGTGTGATCAAGTCGATCAACAGTGAAAACAGCAACCGTACCGCGGCCATAATTTCCAACGTGATCAAGACTGGAGCGACGCTCGTTCCTTCCATGGTGGCTACAGAGGTAACTATATGTAAACCAGAGGCTAAGAATGCGGTAGATGAAGCGAATACCCTGAAAGACAAGATCGCGTCACTTAAGGCTTCAATCAATTCAGGCTCAACGCCCGACCAGATAGAGAAAAACATCAAGACAATCAATAGATTCGCGGCGGAGTTGGCTGCGCTGCGCACCGGTATTCTGAGAGTTGATACGAAAGGGACATTCAAAAGCGACTTAAAAAATGGCGAGCAGGCAATTCCTGAATCCGGCATTTGCACAGGAACTGACGGAATACCTCTGGATACCAAGCCATTCGAAAAGTGGTTTGATCCTACGTTCGTAACTTCGACCGTTTTTACTGATCATTTCAAAATCACAGGATGCGTAACAGAGAATGCCGCGCCGGCACGAGTCATACCCCTGGTTGAGAAATCTACCGGGCGCCGCAGGGATTGTGAGCTTCAGATCGAGTTACCCAATCCCGCTTCCATAAAGGCACAGCTCACACTCGTTGGCCCTGTCTATCCGCGTGTCCCCGGTTCTAATGCGCCTGCCCCCGGCCCTAATATGACGATGCATGCGGCCCAGCTCAACTCGACCGGAACCCTCTGCTTGGATGTCGGATTCGGGGAATCACGAACCGTCGGGATGAAATTTGACAGTTTTGGCCGTAAAACCGAGTTTACGTGGAATAGCGAGGCAAGAGGTGAAGCGATATCCGGTGCCATTGCGGGATACGCATCCGGCCTCACCGGCATAGCGGATTCCCTGGAGGGCACCAGCGAACTGGCAGCCCAGAAGGAGGAAATTGACCGGCTCAAAACCCAGAAAACCCTCAATGAACTACGGCAGTGCGAGGCCATCATTGAAGCCGGAGGTTACGAGTGTCCGGCCAGGTAGTTAGCGCGTCGTTCCGCGAATTGGCGCCTCAAAAATGATCGTTCAGGCAAGTTAGTTCATTTTTACAGTTGAACATTCTGGAGGTTTCTCATGGTAAGAGTTCTCATTGAAATAGAGTCACACGAGCCTTTGATGGAGTCGGCAGCAAGGTCGATGTCAGTCGAGAAAAGCGCGATACCAGAACCCGGGATCAAGGCAACCGCTACTGACATTGGTCTGAGCAGCGATGTGATCCTCGATACTTCGTTCGAGGCTATCGCGGTTGGAACAGGCGAGCCAGGAGCAGACCTTGCATCCTTCGAACCGGGCCAGTCTCCAAAGTTCGTGGTCAGGGCCGATGTGCCTGAAAGCGCTGCTGAATCCGGGTCAGTGAATGGACGAAGGTTATTCAGCGACCCCGGAATTGCGCCCATCCAGATTTGCCCGGGCGATCCCGCACTCGGAACAGATATTGACGCCAGCGTACAACACAATATTCCTGCAATTCACCAACGCGGGTTAACCGGTGACCGGGTTGCTGTCGCAATCATGGATACCGGCATTTCGTCGCAGCACCTGGCTGGTAAAAACAAAACCGGCGTCATTGAAACCAATGTCGTCTGGAATGCCCTTGCCGCAATCAGCGGCAACGGCGGGCTCACCCCGCCCGGTGGCCACGCGGTCGGACATGGCACGATGTGCGCTTTTGATGTCTTGATCGGATCCCCCGATGCGCGGCTACTGGATTACCCGATCATGCATGGCTTCGCGGGACAGCCCGCCGGGTCGTCAATCGGCGGTTTCCTCGGAGATGTTCTGCAGGCCTACGCGCACCTGGAAGCTTTTTGGTCAGTTTCATTCGGGGGGGCACGGCAAAAGTATGATGCTCTCGTGATCAGCAACAGCTGGGGAGTGTTCCACCCGAGTTGGGACTTTCCGGACAATCACCCCGGACGATATATCGACAATCCCAACCATCCATTCAATCTTCGCGTCGAGGCTATGGTACGGCAAAACATCGACATCATATTTGCGGCGGGTAATTGCGGCTCCAATTGCCCGGATAGCCGGTGCGGAGGCGTTGTGACGGATACCATCACCGGAGCAAATGCTCATCCGGATGTTTTGACGCTGGCGGGAGTTGACACCAGTGACCTCCGTGTTGGGTATTCTTCCCAGGGACCTGCAATACCAGGCATGGGACAGTCCGACAAACCCGATGTTGCATGTGCCACGCATTTTCTCGGATCCGAGGCATTTGGCACCGGCCAACCCGACAGCGGCACATCGACATCCTGCCCAGTCGCCGCCGGTTGCGTAGCGGCGTTGCGAACCCAGCTAAACCAGGCGATGTTTCCTCCTGCCCGCATGTTCGACGAAATACGGGCCACCGCACGTCAACCCAGCGGAGTAGCTGGCTGGAATGCTGACTTGGGCTTCGGTATTGTTGATATTGATCAGGCCGCGCAAAGCCTGGGTATTTGATTTTGTCCCGCTTACGAACAACCGGACGGATCCGTAAATGACCGAAGGAACAACAAGTTGGGTGATGATGACAGTGCACCTGGGCGAACAGGCTGCGACATTATCCAATGCAGCGAAAATCATGAACTTGCCGGAGTCAGCATTCGATGCTGACTTCGGCTTAACCGTGGTCGATCGTGAAAAAGCTCTTTATGCGGTCATGGTTGATCCTGACGCAATGACGGATTCCGTTGGTCAGGACGCCGGAATTAAGGGGCCTTTTTCGAACCCGAAGATTGAACCGTTTAGCTGAAGCTGACCAGATTCTAGGGTCAGAGTATTAACTGCGACATATCACGACCATCAAAGCTCCGACACTGCGGGGATTTCCCCGGCTTGCCCTAGCGATCCCCGTGACAAGCCTCCAGTTCGCAAAAGCCCGGCGCGAGACTGTCCGTGGCGGCCTGAAACCGCGGGTTCTTGGAGGCTGCGCGCGGTTTTGCGAGAAGTAGCGTCATCAATCGCATCAGTGACAGGCACCAAGCCGGCAATAATATCAATATAGGTGTCTTGCACCTTTACAACTACTGCCTCTTTGCCCCCCACGTTCTGATTGCACAGGTGCTCATTGGCTCCGCAGGTGATCCGGGTTCGCTAGGGCTGTCCACTCTTCGCTTTCGAGCCTCTCACGAACAAGGCGCACCAGCGAGGTCGCCTGTTTGAAATCCTGCTGCGAGATCCCTTCGCCCAAGAAGCTCATGAGTTCCCCTTCACGCTCATGGAGGGTCTCAAGGAACTCGTGGCCGGCTGAAGTCAGCGTGACAAGCTTCGAGCGACGATGCTTGGGATTATCTTTCGTCTTGGCGAGGCCATCGCGTCGCAACTCGTTGACAACCGTTTGAATGTGCTGCCGGCTGACAGCTCGAACACGAGCCATCTGCGGCACAGTCTGCGGCCCTTCTTCACCGAGACTCTTGAGCAGTCCTCGCCGCCCAGTCGAGTGCCTCCCTTGCCCCAAGTACTGCTGAGCAGCCACCTTCATGCGAAAGTACAGGAGGGCCACCTCGCGGGTGAAGACGTCCACCTCCTGTTGGATCGACTCGCCATCATGATTGCTCACCGTGTTTGTCTCATCCGGTTTCTGCATCGACTCAGACCTTAGAACATCGGAGTTGGAATGTCGCCCCAGATTAAGTGATCCGGGGCTTCCTTGTGCCCGAGAACCTGGTTGAAATCAAGGTCGACCTCGACGATGAGAATCGGATCCCTCCCGTACGCCCGTCGGACGATCTCCGGCCCTTCAGCATCCTGCTGATGGATTCGTACGCGGGTGAACAGGACTTTGAAGGTCCGGTGATCGAAATCTTGGGTGCCGTGGCCGCCGCCAATGCGACGGATCTCATCCTCGGTGTGCAGCGGTAAGTCTGGCAAAAACCAGTTAGCCGGCACCACGTACACCAATAGCTTGCAGTCGGAATCAAGATCCGACAGCCTATTTTGTAGTTCCGGGTGAGACATCGCCAGGTGATATGCGGTTTCGATTTCCTGAATCGGTAACACCGCGGGCGACAGAACAGCGGCATTGCCGACATAGAGCGAAGAAACCGCTCTGAGGGAGAGTGTCTGGACCGAGAACCCGAGAAGGGTGCAGACTACAATCGTCATGACGTAACTGACCAACACAATCGGCCAACGCAGTGTCTGTTCCGCATCCGGTTCTCGGAGCCATTTGCCGAGCGGTGCGGGCAATAGCATTCCGGTCGTTGCCAGATAGGCACGATAGGAATCTCCATACTTCGCCAGACACAGGTGCTCCTCCCATCGCGCGAGGAGGTAATACAGGAACAGCATGCTGACGAAACTCAGAAGAACGAGAAAGCGCGGCCAGATAAAGACTGTGCCCAACCCCAAGACGGCAAGAGCCGAATACTGAGGATGTCGTACCCATCGGTACAGCCCGCCGGTCACCGCTCCGCGCCGAAAGAGCTTGGCCCCGTAAATCTGTATTGCCCCGGCAACGAAGAGCAGCAGCCCTGAGGCGATGAGCAACAGGCCGGCCGGTCGAAGAGTGTCGAGCATCAGATTTCCCGTTTCGGAGATGTGCGGCAGGTAAAATCCGGTGAGCCAAGATGTCCAGGGCGAAACGTGGAAAAAGTTGAGAACCGGACCGTACCCGGCATAAAAGTGCAACGCTGCTGGAGAGATCATGAACAGAAACTCCAGCACGACCAAAATGTAAAAGCCCCAAACAGCAGGTTTCAACAATGTCTCTCGAGTAGTCATGGTCGCGTCCTCCTTGGTATTCGAATCAATATGACAATCATAGTTGTCAATACGTTCAAAACCGCCCCGAATTACATCCGGCCGATGATTTCTTGGGCCACCATCCCTCATTTCGCGGAGAATCCTCGCCACAGCGCCATCGTTCCCCGACTGTCCACGGAAGATGGACTTTTGTGAGCTTCTTGCAATATTCGCCTTGCATCGCGCTCGCGCTCACATCTACAAAACACTGTCATCTTGAGCGAAGCGGAGTCGAAAGATCTCCCCTTTAAATCAGCAACATGTTTACTATTCTCACCGTTAGATTGCTGAACTTCGGCGGGAGATTCTTCGTCACTTCGCTCCTCGATGACAGTGTTGAAAGTCTTGAAAGAGACTCAGGTGTCACCTGGGCAAGACACATACTCGTCAGCGGAGGCTTCTCTACTGCTTCGAAATTCGGTACAAATGTTGCTTAATACTTCGCTAGAATACGAAGAAGGCCTAAAACTCAATACCAGCGTGTGCCCAGACCGCTAACCGACGAGGAGGTCCTCATGAAAGGGAAGCGTTTCTTGGTCTCGATAGCCCTACTCTGCGCTGTTCTGTCCATGAGTCCGTATGTATATGCCCAGAACGGCCACATCCAGGATGTGACCTGGAGATCTACCGGGGGACCAAACGGTCTCGGCGGCACGGCCATAGAGCACACGACGACGGGAGCAGTTCTCGTAGGCACTGCCGGTGAGAAAGCGAGGGCGCGGTTACTTCGCTCCCACGATGACGGCCGAACTTGGCAAAGTGCTCTGAAATTAGAGCAAGACGCCGTGGTGGGTATCGCCAGTTCTCCAAACGGATATGTCTTTGTGACTACCGGGAAAGGATCTGTCTACCGCTCGGGAGACGACGGCAGGTCCTGGAGCAAGATTCAAGATCAAGCGCTCAAAAGAAGCTTGGGCGGTCTGTTCGTCGCGCAAGATGAGACCGTCATTGCAGCAACGTGGGATGGTCTGTTCACTTCAACCGACAACGGCCTTTCCTGGAACAAAAAGGATTCCGGCTATTTTCGGTCAATCGCAGGTGACGTGAACGGTATTCTCTATGCCGGGAGGACACAACGTACAGGAGGGCAAACTGGCGTCTCCCGATCGTTTGACAACGGCGTCGAATGGCAACCAACAGCTGAGATTCAATCCGCATCGGGAAGCTCCTCAATCATCGTCTTCTCTCTCGCGACGAACTCGAGAGGTGAGGTGTTCGCCGGCACGACTGATGGCTTGTATCGATCTGCAGACAAGGGCGATTCATGGACCCTGACCACTCTTGGCGACAAGAGGGTGTGGTCGTTGATTGTCGATGAGAATGACACGATTGTTGCTGGAGCGGATGGATGGGGAATCTATTATTCAATCGACAATGGACAGACGTGGATCGAGACGAATGTCGACCATCAATCCGTACGAGGCGGTTTCTCTATCAGTCCTCATAACGGCAGCTTGTGGGTAGCTGCTAGCAGGGCCGTTTTTAGAACTCGCCTACCGAGTTTGCCCTGGGAAACAGTCGGCGTATCCATGCCGACCATCGACTTGGCAACCGTCGGCGAATCGCTCTTCGCGGTCTCCGGATTTGAAGGGATCGTTTCAGTCGTCGGCCATTCAGGAAGCAACGACGACAGTTGGGAGGACGTCGGCAGCTGGGATAATAGAGCCAAGCCCTTATCTATGACGACTCGATCCGGGAAGGTGCTCTTCTTTGGACTGCGAATCCTCGAATACCCTTCAGCCACCGTACTCGTCTGGGCGAAGCCTTCCTCTCCATATGCCTATCAGCACAGTCTTGATGAGTACTCGGTCATAGCGATGCCCAGTCTTCTGTTCATATCAGATTCCGAGCTGCTCATAGGCACTGACAGAGGGCTCTTCTACGTATCCAGCATTACACCTTCCACCTTCCCCGATCCCCCTGTGCCGATTGGTCTCAACGATCTGTTGGTGAATGAGCTGACCAGATGGACGGATGGATTCGTCTACGCTGCGACGCGAGTCGGTATCTATCGATCTCCTGACGGTGTCTCGAGATGGACCTACATTGGGCCCAATGGAGTCAACGCATTGTCTGTGGCCAGGAAGGCTGACGGGCAAATCTATGTCGGTACTGCCGAATCAGGCGTTTTTCACTCTGCAGACGATGGCCAGCATTGGGAGAGCAGGCATGCCGGCATGCTCGAATCTGAGGTGCCCGTGATGGCCGTTACCGCGGCCGGTTCAGTGTATTCCGGCACCCCAAACGGTCTCTACAGATGGAGCGAAACCGATAAACGTTGGAACACCCAGAACACAGGGTTGACGAATCTGGACATCAGGAAGCTGGTGGTTACCGACACGGACGATCTCATTGTTGGTACAGCACTCGGTGTCTATCGCGCACAGCAGAGCCTTTCGCCCCGGACACCTCGACGAGTTCTTCGGCCACCCCGGCGGGGAGGAAACTGAGGCTCGTAGCATCTTCTGGGGAGTGACTTAGGGCGACGAAGCCCGTCGGAGAGGTCTCGACCAAGGACAGCAGTCAACGGCCTCCCGAACTTGCCTGAAGCGATTCTAATAACTATTCAGCAACCGTAATACACGAGGTTGTACCCTTGTCAGGGAGCATCCATGTGACAGATGAGACAACCCAACCACGTAGCTGGCAGCGCCGGCCACCGTATCGCAACGCAGCCGAAGGATTCGCTGCCATGTACACCGCTCAGTGCACCTGCGGCACGGTCGCCTTCGAAGTCTGCTCCGACCCGGTCGACTCCAAGCTCTGCCATTGTCGAACGTGCCAGACTCTGCACGGTGCCCCGTTTCAGTGGGCCGTGATCTTCCACAAGCAACACGTGCGCTTCATGCGTGGCATCAAGGACCTGCGTTTCTTCAGCGCAGAGACCGGCAGGCGCGAGCACACGCTGCCGTGCAAGCTCAGCTGTTCTGTGTGCGGGTCTCCGATCGCGGACGAAGGCCGGCGCATGTTCCTGGCCTTCGGCCCACTCTTCGACTTCGGGATGCCTACAGTGGTGCCACCGGCTTTCAAACCCACCTGCCATATCTTCTACGGCGCCCGGATTATCGACATGCACGACAGCCTGCCGAAGTACCTCGGACACAAGGGCAGTTCACCCTGAGAATGATCGCATAACTTAGATTCTGCTTGAGTGCTCTTCTCTCTGGTACCACATATCACTCTATGACTTTGCACAATTTGACGTGTCACTGCGATACGTGAGCCTCTTGTAGACTCCCCTGGCATCACGCCCTAGCCCACGTCTACTGATTCTGTCATCTTGAGCGCAGCGAAGCGGAGTCGAAAGATCTCCCGCTCAAATCAGCAATATGCTGGCTAGTACTCGTCGTCAGATTGCCAAGCCTCGAAGGGAGATTCTTCGTCGCTTCGCTCCTCGATGACAGTATTGAGAGTGCTGCATGAGGATGACCCGGCACCCAACTTTCACACTGATTGACAAGCTTTCACTTCACCTCCATGACCTTCTCGATTTGTCGCCCGTAGAATCAGTGTTGGTACTAGTAAAGGCTCGATGGGAATCGCCTCGCAACAATCCCAAGAAGATCGGAAACCTAAGACATGAAGACAACAGCCTGGTTATTTCTCACAATCCTGACGGTGCTCTCCACGAACAGTATCGTCTCCGCCGAACCAGTCAACAAGTCCGAGAAGATCACGATCGGTGTTCGCCATACCTTGCAGTCGACCCGGCTTGGGGAAGAGCGAGCGTTCCACGTCTATCTGCCGAACGAATACTCCAACTCGGACCAGACCTATCCGGTCCTGTATCTACTGGACGGCGACAAGGAACTCTTCCTCAGCTCAGCAATGACAACCTGGGCTCTGGCGCGCATGGCCCCAAACCTACCAGGTTCGAGTCAACTCGCGCCTGACATGATCGTCGTCGGTATACCCAGCCCCGATCGCGGAAGAGACTACTGGCCGGTTGATCCCGATGGGAAGAAGGCGGCACCCGGCGCCTCAAAATTCCTCGAGTTCCTCGCCGAAGAGCTCGTTCCATTCATCGACACAAACTACCGGACTTCACCACCGCGAATCGTGTTCGGTCAATCACTCGGCTCCTTGTTCGCGCGGTTCGCTTTCTTCAGCAAGCCCAGTATCTTTCAAGCGTGTATTGCGAGCAGCGCCGGGTTTCCCAACTGCAAGGAGTTCCTCTTCTCTCTGACGTCTCAGAGCCTCAAGAGCCAGAGCTTCGACCGCCACCGGATGTACCTGACTTCCGGAGGGCTGGATCCATTTCATGAACAATTCGAAAAGCAGCAGATTCCCGAGTTTCTGAGGCTTCTCGAAAAGAAAGGTCCGCCAGGAATGAAATGGAAGTACAGGATATATCCCGACGAAGGGCACGTACCGTTTCACAGCCTGAGACACGGCTTGATCTGGATCTTCTCCAGCTGGGGAAACGCATAACGCGCACAGATACCTCAACTGCTCCCAATGAATCTCGCGACCGAGGTGGCTCCTCTGCCAATCGGCCATTCGAATTCCACACGTCGACCACCCCGATAAACACATCGGCGTATCGATGCCTTACCCCTTCGCCTGCCCATCTGATCGATGGCCTTCCGGCACTCCCACTCCCTATCGCCTGATTCTAGTTCTGAGAGATCGGTCCCTCGACCAGCGGGAGCCGCATCTGCCGCATGATCTCCTGAAATCTCGGCTCG
Organism: bacterium; assembly: GCA_024229275.1. GTDB lineage: Bacteria > Acidobacteriota > Thermoanaerobaculia > Thermoanaerobaculales > Sulfomarinibacteraceae > JAAESQ01. Next base: position 21,436 of record JAAESQ010000239.1, read on the forward strand.
TTATGCAGGGGATCCAAGCCGGGCCATATTCCGATGTACGGCATGTTCTGATCCCGCCCACGGTGAGCTAACTCAAAACAGTCGAGGGCCTCGTCGATGCGACCAGCGCCGAAAAGGTTCAAAGCCATTCCCACAGGACAGTAGTCCAGCGTCGTCAATCGTGGTCGTTTCCACTCAGCCAGTCGATCGTGTGCTCCCGGCAATCCTCTTTCCGAGTATCCACGCTCCCATGCCTGAGCCGCTTCTGGCCCATTCATCACGAGAAGCTTCTGACGACCGAACTCGTAGGCCGCCCGGGAATCTCCTCGAAGAGCATGAATGGCATAAAAGCCACCCAATGCCACCGGATGCCGAGGTTGAGTACGCAGGATTTCACGATACTGCTCCTCGGCCTCATCAAACCGATGCGCCGCCTCCAACATCATGCCATTGAGCGCTTTCATGAGCGGATTCAGGGGATCCAGCGCCATGGTTCGCTCCATTTGTGCAAACGCTTCTTGAGGCCGCCCCATGATCATCAAATAGTGAGCGTAATAGCCGCGCACTTCCGGGAAGCCCGGCTGCAGCTCAATCGCCCGCCGGAAGGCGACCTCGGCGCCTTCCCAGTCCCATTCGACCCAGGTGCGCACCGAAGCAAGAACGAATTGAGCCTCCCCGAGTCTTTCATCCATCTCGACGGCACGAGCGGCCGCCGCGATGGCCTTCGGCTGGGTCACCGCGGGAAGAGCGATGCGGAACTGACCGCGCGCGAGCCAGACCAATGCGATCCCAGCCTGAGCGGGAGCGTAGCCAGGGTCACGCTCGAGCGCCAACTGGAAGTACTGCAACGCCTTCTCGAGATCTGCCGGGGTGAGCCGATAGACGTGGGATCTCCCCTGCAGGTAGGCCTCGTAAGCTTCCGGATCGACCTCCGGGGCTTCGGCGAGAAGATCCCTTTCACTTGGGGTCACCTGGATGCGGATCTCGCGAGCGATCGCCTGCGCCACCTCTGACTGGAGGGCGAGCACGCTCGTAAGCTGACGCTCGTAACGATCGGCCCACAGGTTGCGCTGGGTCGCTGCCTCAATCAGCTGGACGCTGATTCGAACACGTTCGCCCTCGCGTTGGACTGTGCCTTCGACTAAAGCGTCCACACCAAGCTCACTCGCTATCTCCTCAAGTGATTTTTCGGACCCCTTGTATCTCATCGCCGATGAGCGGGCGATCACCCGCAATGCTCCAATCTTCGAAAGGTCGGTGATCAACGCTTCGGTCATACCGTCCGAGAAGTAGTCCTGCTCCCGATCGCCTAAGAGGTTCGCCATCGGCAGCACTGCAAGGGAGTCGATTGTTGCCCCGGCGGAAGCGGCCGGAGTCGTTCTAGGGTCTTTCAGATGATTCCAGGCGAAGATGCCGAGGGATGTCAGTAGAGCTATCAGAGCTACCGCACCGATGATCCGCGGAACGCGACCTTGCCGCACGGGCGCCCGTTTGGACCCCGTCGTCACCGTTCGGCCAGACTCGAACTCTCCCCGCAATCGCTCCAGCTCGCGGAGCAGATCACTGGCGGAGGAGAAGCGTCTCTCTGGCTGCTTTTCAAGACACCGATGAAGCATCTCCCCAAGTTTTGAGGATAGATTGGGCCGAACTTGCTCGAGGGGGGCAGGATCGTCTCGCATAATGCTCGAGATGATCGACGCCGAGTCATCACCACAGAACGGACGCACTCCTGTCGCCATCTCGTAGAGGACAATACCGAATGAAAAGAGATCGGACCGATGATCGACCGGACGGCCCTGCAACTGCTCCGGTGACATATATGGCACCGTTCCCAATACCGCGCCCGCTTCGGTCACAGTTTCAACCGGCTGGGTGGAATCCTCCCAATCAACCTCGGGCAGGCGAAGCTTGGCCAACCCGAAGTCGAGGATCTTGACCCGCCCCTCCTCGTCCACCATCACGTTGTCGGGCTTGAGGTCACGATGAACAATGCCACGCTCGTGAGCCGCCCGCAGGGCATCGCACATGGGAATCGCGAGGTCGAGCAGACCATCGAGGCTCATACCCCCTTCAGGAATCTGCTTCGACAGCCGCTCGCCGCGAACGAGCTGCATGGTGAGGAAGTGAATCCCCTCTTCCGCCTCGACCGAGTAGATGTGCACAATATTGGGATGATCGATCGCAGCAAGTGCTTCAGCTTCACGCTGGAACCGAGTCAGCCGCTCCTCACTGGATGCCAGATCAGGAGGAAGAATCTTGAGGGCTACGTGTCGCTTGAGGCGTCGGTCCTCGGCCCGGTAGACCTCTCCCATGCCACCGGCGCCGAGCGATTCGAGAATTCGAAATTGACCAAGCTGGCGACCGAGCACGGACCTTCTCCAAGAGTGTTCTGTGGATTCCCTTGGTGGAAGCGTAGCACAAGCGACCGGTTGCACTGGGTCACTGTGAACGCCGATTACAGCGAATGCACCGACGCGCCTTTAGAGACGGAATCTTTGAATCTTGGTGCCAGCTGCCCGCCAGGGTAAGCCTGGGGCCCTATGTGCCATCCGCAGTGAGGATATGTGAGTACAGAAAGCGAACAGGTCCATCTTGGTCCCTGCCGCGGGCTCCTGCCGTAACGACGACGACCAAATCCCGACCCGGCACGAGAAAGATGTACTGTCCCATGAAACCCTGGGCGGCGAAGATCCTCTTATCCTGAGCCTTGGAATTGGAATCGTCCTTCAGAATCCACCAGAGATAGCCATAACCCCTGTCGAAATCCCGCCCAGTGAGCTCGACATGTTGGTGAAGCGACGCCTCGACCCACTCGGCAGGGACAACCTGGCGCGTTCCCCACCGCCCACCGCGCAGATAAAGAAGGCCAAAACGAGCCATGTCACTCGGCCGCAGATCCAGTCCACCACCCGTATGAGGATGACCATCTTGATTGCGAAACCACTTCGTACGGGTGATTCCGAGCGGAGCGAAAAGATACTCGTCGGCATATGCATCGGCATGGAGTCCGGTTCGGGCGTTCAGGAGGCTGGACATCAGGATGACGCCGCCGCTGTCGTACTGGAAATAGGACCCGGGATCTCGAACCATGGGTCGGTCGAGGTAAAAGCGATCCCATCCTCGGGAGAGGGCATTGAGCTGAAAGTGCGGGGCGCCGGAACCTCGTTCGTGATAGTCGGTGCCGCTGCGCATCGTCAGCAGATCTTCAAGCGTAATGGCGTGCTTTCGAGAGTCAAGGTTTTTGATATCCGTTCGTTTAGGGAAGAAGCTCAGGATCTTCTCATCGACGCCGCGAATCGATTCCTGCTCGATCGCAATGCCGATCAGAGCCGAGGTGATGCTCTTCGACACCGACTGAAGAGTATGAAGGCGCGAGCCTTCCCAGCCCATGAAGTACTCTTCGAGCACGAGAAAGCCGTTCTTGACGATCAAGAGGCTATGGACCCCCGGGTATTCGTCTTCTCGGATCGACCGGACGAGATCACTCAATTTCTCTTCGGACAGCCCTTGCGAGGTGGGCGTGGCTGTAGGCCAGCCCTGGCCCGGGATCGGCGCGTACCGATCGGATGGGGAGTCTACTTCGCTCGCCACTGAGACTGCAGCAGATAGCAGAATCATCATGGCCACACAGCTTCGAACTCGTCGCATGTCATACCCCCAGATCGGTTCAGGATCGCTGACCGCAATCCTCTTACTGATACATCAGATACGTATCAAATGCCGAGAAGTATGCAGAGTTTGTCAATCCTCAAGTGATATGTGGCAGCCAAACCAGACACCTTTACGGGACCTCGAAGACCTGTGCACTCACCCAGTAAACATCCATACTTCCTTCGCGGTCGCTGCCGAAGAACAAGTATTTCCCATCCGGTGAGAACTGACCGTAGCGGTCGTCTCCCGGAGAGTTGAGAGGCGACCCAAGATTCCTCGGTTCAGTCCATGAACCGACTTCGTTGCGGGTGGAGGAATACAGATCCAATCCGCCCATACCGCCGGGCCGGTTGGATTCGAAGATGAGAAATGAGCCGTCCCGCGAGATGTTGGGGTAGCCGTCGATGTATTCAGAGTTGACCACCGGCAGTCGAACAGGTTTGGAGCACCGACCGTCTTCGAATCTGGCAGTAAAAATATCCCTGGCGTCGTCTTCGTCCAGCCCGCGACCCGA
>JAAESQ010000240.1 GCA_024229275.1 bacterium
ACGTAGTCTAAGTCTTGTGAAGAATCACTGCCAGCTGAGTCCGCCGTTTCTTCCTCACTCACCCGCAACAATCCCAACGCTGGCTCAACGACTTTCGCATCAGCGAGAATCTCCAGGCAGATTCGCGCTTTGGCGATCTGCTCGGGCCGGCCATGCCTTCGGATATAGAGTCCGATGTAATGATCAATAAGTTCCTGTTGGCATTCGACTTCCTGGCTGAACAGTCCGGCCGGAGACCCTGCGATTGCCTGTGCGCGCATCATTCGTGTTTCGCGGACTTTGTCACTGTCGAATCGAACCTGCTTCAGCGTCTTTCTGTGAGAGGTCAGCCACACTAAGGGCAGTAGGAGTAGCAGAACTACAGCGGCGATTCGCGCCCCCCGGATCGCGCGCTGCCGTTTCAGAGGGTTCGCGATCATGGATTTCTGCTGCGTGCGCATTGTGAGGAGCTGCGTATCCTCGACCTGTTCGGGCTGCCGTGCCCGTTTCCCAAGAACCTCCAGGATGCCTTCAAGTCGGATCCAACCAAGACCTCGATTGGTAAGCTTGGTCTTTACAGTCTCGGCGAGTGGTCGTTCGCCAATGTCTGCTCCTCGTGCCTTCTCGGCCTTGGCATCGTGTACTGTGGCGCACGCTTCGAGAATCGGGCGCGCCCTTTCGTCCCAATCGGCGAATTCGCGGAACCGAGGCATCCAGTCCAATTGCCAGATTCGAACCGTGCCGTCTCCTCCTATTGCAGCAGCACGACGATCGTCATAGGACAATGCCACTGCGACCAGCTTGCTCGACGGTCCGGAAAACCGTCGAATCAACTCACGCGAACGCAGATCATAGAGTTGCACTGATCCATCGCGAAGCCCCACAAGGCAAGAACCGCCATCGGCCGACAAATTCGCCGCACAGAGTTTGTCCCCTTCGACCGCGATCCGGCGTGCGATGCGCCCATTGCTGACGTCAACCAACAAGAGCACACCATCCTCCCTGGCGACGAAAACATGGCGGCCGTCCACGTCCCAATCAAGCCTGATAATCGGTACGCGGTCACTTGAAAGCTCCCGGATGCTGGATCGTTGCCTGAGATCCCAAAGAACGATGCTCCCATCGTGACCACCGGTGGCGGAGAAACGACCATCAGGGGAAATAGTCATGGCCGTTACCGGACCGACATGTCCTTTCATCTCCCCAGCCGACCTCCCCGACCGCACATCCCAAAGACGTACCGACCCATCAGCGCTTGCCGAAGCCAGCAGGTCGCCTCCCGGGTGCCAGCTGACTACACCAGGACACCC
>JAAESQ010000241.1 GCA_024229275.1 bacterium
AAAGGCCTCAGAGACGTCTTCAAGGATCACGGCAAGAAGTGGTCGGTTGCTCGCGTCGGCTCGATTCTGTGGCTCGTTCTCCAGGATGGAGAGCCACCACGCAAGTACGAGGATATCGATCCTGCGGCTGCAGAGATCTACGCGAAATTACATGCCGCACTCCTCGAACAGGGCGTTTACTGCGCACCGTCAGCATATGAGGTCATGTTCGTTTCTCTCGCACATGACCCGAGCACTATTGCAGACACGGTTAAAGCGTTTGATCGAGCATTGTCTGAGGTTGGCTAACGGGGGATACGGGCATGGGAAAGGGTAATGAGCGCGAACGAAAGTAATCGCTTTTTAGCAGCGTGCAGAAGAGTAAAGGTCGACCGTCCACCTGTTTGGGTGATGCGTCAGGCGGGAAGATACCTGCCCGAGTACCGCGAGATTCGTGCCAAGGCCGGTGACTTTCTTACGATGTGTTACACACCGGAGATCGCAGCTGAGGTGACTCTGCAGCCGATTCGGCGATTCGGACTCGACGCGGCGATCATTTTCTCGGACATCCTGACACCGCTCGTTCCAATGGGCATTGATCTCGAGTTCACTCCGACGCCCCAGATCCACAACCCAGTGCGCTCACCTGAAGACCTTCAGAGACTGACCATTCCTGAACCCTGGCAGGGCACCGAGTTCCTTTCAGAGGCTCTCGAGCGGGTCCGTGCGAACCTTGACCCCAAAACTGCACTGATCGGTTTCTGTGGCGCTCCTTGGACGCTGGCCACCTACCTAGTTGAAGGCTGCTCATCGAAATCGTTCACCAAGGTCAAGCAACTCGCGCTGAGCCATCCCGAAGCATTTGACCAACTGGTTGACCGACTCGCAGATGCAATGGCTGCCTACCTCCGTGAGCAAGTCGCTCACGGTGCTCAAGCAGTCCAGATCTTCGACTCCTGGGCCGGCGCACTGAGTGCCGTCGATGCACGGCGCTGGGCTCTCCGACCGGCTCGTCGATTGCTGGAAGCTCTCGACGATCTTGACGTACCACGCATCTATTTTGCACATGGCGGTTCACACCTGTTGCACGATCTTCCCGACATGCCGTGTGAAGTCATCGCACTGGACTGGCGGGCCGATCTCGCACGCGCCAGCCGTGTGCTGGACGGGAAAGCGGTGCAGGGGAACCTGGATCCGGGCACCCTCATGGGGCCCAACGAGGAGATTGAACGCCGCACCCGAGCCATGCTCGAAATCGCGCCTCGCACCGGCTACATAGCCAACCTTGGCCACGGCATTACACCGGACGTTCCAGTTGAAGCGATGGAAACCTTTGTTCGGACCGTGCAGGAATTCAAGTATGAATAGTCCGTGTTCCACGATCCAGAGTGATCATGATCAAGAATGGAGGCGCTCATGACAATTGACTTTTCGCGCCTCACTCCGCAGCTACTTGAGAAGTACGACAAAGCTGGGCCACGGTACACGTCATATCCCACAGCACCGCACTTCCACGAAGGCTATGACGCAAAGGCCTATGCCGAACGACTCGAGAATGCGCGCCGTCGTGATGACGAACCACTCTCGATGTACGTTCACCTCCCGTTCTGCGAGACTCGCTGCACCTACTGCGGCTGCAACATCGTAGTGTCCCCCCACCGCGGGCCCGAAGAAAGATACCTGGAGGCCATCGAGACCGAGCTTGACCTCCTTGCTGACGCGCTTGGTGATCGGCGCAAGCTGAATCAGTTGCACTGGGGCGGTGGTACGCCGACCTATCTCTCACCGGCGCAATGTAAGCGGTTGTTCGCTGCAATCTCGTCCCACTTCCAACTCACCGAAGATGCCGAGGTAGCGCTCGAGATCGACCCCTGTGTCACCACCAAGGAGCACCTTCAAGTGCTGCGCGAACTCGGCTTCAACCGTGTATCGATGGGTGTTCAGGACTTCCGACCGGAGGTTCAGGAAGCGGTCAAGAGGATTCAACCTCTGGAACTCACCCGGGAGATGGTCGAAGAGTCCCGCCGTCTCGGTTTCTCCTCAGTCAACATCGACCTCATCTACGGCCTCCCTCACCAGACCGAGGCAACCTTCCGTGAAACCGTTCAGACCGCGATTTCAGAACTATCACCTGACCGCGTAGCGTGCTTCTCCTACGCCCACGTGCCTTGGATCAAACCCCATCAGAAACAACTCGAAGAATCCTCCCTTCCAAAAGGCTGGCAGAAGTTCAGGTTGTTCGCTGGGGCGGTCGAAGAATTTCTCGCCGCAGGATACGCTTTCGTCGGGTTTGACCACTTTGCCAAGCCTAACGATGACCTCGCCATCGCCATGGAAGCACGCACCTT
>JAAESQ010000242.1 GCA_024229275.1 bacterium
CACACGATGACGATGAGGATGACGAAGACGATGACGATACGTCACACCCCCGTTCATGCTCCCGCTTGTCACAGCGTCCTGTGACGGCGTAGCTCTGCGAAGCCGCAAGCCGCAAGCCGTAAGCCGCCAGGCGAAGCCAGATCCTGCCCGTCCAAACGTTTTCTCTTCGCGTCCTCTTCGTGTTCTTCGTGAGCTTCGTGGTTCAAATCTTCCGTCTTCACCCTTCACCCTTCACTCTTCACCCATCACCCTCTCTTCACCCTTCACGCCCCCACAATCTCGTTCAGCCCGTCTACGACCTGGTTTACGAACTCGGGGGGCAGGTGAGTGATCTGTTCGTCAAGGCGAAGCACGGATAGAGTTCGGATCTGGCTGATCTTCACCCACGAGCGTTTCGGCATACCGGACTCGCCAATTTCGAGTGTCAGCGGGAATCCAGCACGTTGGGATTGGCCAGTAATCGCCATTGCGATCACTGTTCCTGAGCGTTCGTTGAAGACATTCTGACTGATGACCAGAATTGGGCGCCTGCCCGCTTGCTCCTGACCTTTCACAGGATTGAGATCGGCCCAGTAGACGTCGCCTCTCAGTATTCGGGCCATTGTTCAACCTCCGCGGCCAACCCTTCCTCGGCAAGGCGCGCCTCGAACTCTGGATCGAGCTTTGCGCACTCCCGTGCCAAGCGGTCTCGCGAAATCCGTGAAAGCCTCTCTTGGACAGCCTCCTGAATGGCCCGGCTTCGATTCTGAAATACACCCTCAGCGACCAGCCGGTCGAGCTCCTGCACCGTTTCACGGTCCAGGGAAACTGCGATCTTTGCGGTTACCATCGATCACCTCCGGTATTACCAATTGTCATACCGTAGTGAATTCCTGTCAACCTGATCGTTGATGGATCCAAAGCGCGCCCCCCAGCGCCATCTGCTCTCACCCTCGCCTTCGACTCTGCACGTCGCCCCGCCTCACCCCAGCGGTTCAACGAACCGCCCAATAACCCATCTTTGCGTTTCCGCCTTCGTGCCCTTCGTGAGCTTCGTGGTTCAATTCCTCTGCCTTCCTGCCCTGCCGTCCGTCCCGTTCGTCCCGTTCGCACCGCACAGCCTTCCCCGCCACCGCCCTCCCACCATCGCGGATCCTCCCTACGGTTCAACGAACCGCCCAAATATCTCCCCTTCGCGCCGTCTTAGCGCTCTTCGTGAGCTTCGTGGTTCCATTCCTGTCCTGCCGCATAGCCGTCCGTCCCGCCTGTCACGGCGTAGCCAAAGGCGAAGCCGGATTCGCACCGCACAGCCTTCCCCGCCACTACCGTTTCAGCTGAGCCGACCCATGTCCGTTTTCATCTTTCATATTTCTGCTTTCATCTTTCATCTTGACCCTCTCCACCCGCCAAGCTACCCTCAATCAACTAGAGTATTTCGAACCGTTTACGAGATTAGCTCTCAAAACGAACAGGTCTTTGAAAACCGCTGGGGAAATAGCACTTGCCGACACTGTGAGATGCGCTTTCTTGTACAAGAAAGCCTCTGTGACTGCGCGGTGAACGGGAAGGGAGTGCCTTACGTAGGTAAGATTAGGGACCTTACCGACGACACCTTCACTAATAGCGTACTGACCTGTGAGTAAGTGCCTATGATTCGGATATGTCGACGCCAAGCGTCGTGCTCGTTAAGTTCATTTTCTTCAGTCGGTTGCAGCTGCAATCTAACTGCGGTAGCCTCACGCCGCGAAGCATTTAAGACACCATCTCAATTCGTGATTAACCCCACTTCTGGCCCTGCTCCAACGGTTCGAAGAACCGCCCATATCTCCCATCTTTGCGTTTCCGCCTTCGTGCTCTTAGCGCACTTTGTGGTTCAATTCTTCTGTCTTCCCGTCCTGCCGTCCGTCCCGCCTGTCACGGCGTAGCCAAAGGCGAAGCCGGATTCGCCCCGCATAGCCTCCCTCGCCATAGTGCGCCCCCAGCGCCGCCCGCAATGACCCTTGCCTTCAGCTTTGTAACGTCCCCGCGGTTCAAAGAACCGCCCAATTTCTCTCTTCGTGTCTTCTTAGCGCTCTTAGCGCCCTTCGTGGTTCATATTTCCCATCCGTCCCGTTCGCCCCGCATAGCCGTTCGACCCGTATAGCCTTGACTTCCTCCTCCTTGACTTGCCGGTTTCACTGTTTTATGCTTAGTTTATGCCTTTTAAGCCTTCACGCGACAGCCCTCAATCGCCCGAGGCCGATTACAGCGATCTCATCGATAGAGTGCGCAAAGTTGCTCGCACACGTCACTATTCCATCCGTACCGAAGAGGCGTACACCGCGTGGGTCAAACGATACATAGCTTTTCACCGTGGTCGTGATCCTCTAAAGATGGGAGAGCAGCAGATCAATGCCTTTCTCTCTCACCTTGCAGTTGCGCGCCGAGTTAGCCCTTCGACCCACCGTCAAGCGCTCAGCGCTCTCCTGTTTTTCTACCGAGATGTTCTGCGTCGCCGATTGCCGCACCTCAACGACTTGGTGCGACCCAGAACGAAACGGCGGCTTCCCGTTGTTCTATCACGCGAAGAAGTAAGACGGTTGCTTGGATTGCTCGAGGGAACCTCGCGCCTAGTAGGTGAGCTGCTCTACGGAACCGGTATGCGGCTCATGGAGTGCCTCCGGCTCCGTATCAAAGACATAGATTTTGCTCTCAATCAGATAGTCGTTCGTAATGGTAAAGGTGGCAAGGATCGTCTCGCGATCTTGCCCTCGTCATTGAGGACGGGCATTAACGAGCACCTGGAGGAAGTCCGAGTTCTCCATGAGTATGATTTGAATTCCGGAAATGGTGCCGTGTGGATGCCAAATGCACTGGCGGTTAAATATCCAGCCGCTGCTACAAGCTGGTCATGGCAGTATGTTTTCCCAGCAGCGAGTCTGAGCGAAGATCCGCGCACAGGGCGAACGCGACGTCATCATATTCACGAGACCATTGTTCAGCGTTCAGTGCGAGCAGCTGTCAGAACAGCCAAGATTCACAAGCCAGCCTCATGCCATACACTTCGACACTCATTTGCAACTCATCTGCTTGAGAACGGATACGACATACGTACCATTCAGGAACTGCTCGGTCATCGCGACTTGAAGACAACGATGATCTATACCCATGTGCTCAATCAAGCCGGTGGGCGAGGGATAAAGAGTCCTATAGATAGTCTTGTGCTTGACTCCTAGTCAAGACTCCGGCATGCTTAAACATCCCCATTTTCAACAAGATGCGCGCACAGCTGTACCCCTGTTATTCATGTTATGCGACACTTGGATGCTGTCTAACACCCCTGCGACATATTCTCAGGTACGCTCGATTATTCTGAACTGAGGAGACTTAACAGAGATGTCGCCCCTAACTCGAATACACAAACGAAGCGCCACCACAGCCTCATTTGCGAAATCTGTTCGGCTGTCTAACTGGCGTTAGGCTCCATCGAACGAGGCATAATAAGGTATGGCCAAATTCAGCGACATCGTTATGGCTTACGAGTTCGTTAGCACTGGTGATCCTTACGACCATGCCGCGTACGTATCTAGAGCCACTGGCGAGACGTTCTGGCGGTCAGAGTCAGCTGGAGAATCCGACGTCCCCGATGATGTCGATGAAAATCCGGACTATGTCGAGATACCTCATACCTATGACCTCGACCTTGGCAAAGATTTGGTCTGGCGTTTCGTTGACCGCGAAATCCCAGCGCTGGGGAATAAGGTGCGCGATATCTTCAGTAGACGAGGCGCATGGGGAAGATACAAATCGTTCCTCGATAACCTTGGCATCTTGGATGCCTGGTACAAGTTCCAGGACTCTGAAACCAACAAGGCGCTTCGTGAGTGGTGTGAGGCTAAAGGTATCCCCCTGGAGCAAGAGTGATTCGTAGTTAGCAGGCCTAAGTTTGTGAAAAGAAAGGCCACACGGCCTAACATTTCGTTGCAGCGGACACGAGCTGCTGTCGATTACATTGCAGATCGCCGGCCCTTGGCCGTCGGCAATGTAACCGCCAGCTCCGGCGCAGGGCGCCAGACCGCTCGCGCCGCTGAACTCAGGCGTTAGGCATATTCGGCGCCGGGAGCAGAAGAAGTAACAATGAAGGCACTCCGATTCTCTGCATGCGGAGGCGTTGCGGCGTATTTGGGCACAATGTTTCTCCACTGTCTGATCAGCGGTCCGCCAGGAACAGGCATCTCAAACTCGTGGTATGACACTGTCGTCCTGTGCGGTTTCTTCGGACCATTTATGTGGTTGCCGTATCTTGTTGCCCCTGCTGTAATTCTCCCTCTCACGGCATTGGCCTCGCGAAAGCGGAGTGCAAAGGCTGTTGGGTTCTTGCTGTTCGTTGCTATCGGTACATTTGGGCTATGGATTCACGCCATCGACTCACTGTCTGAACAGTTCGATATCCTGACTATCATCGCCGCGGCGGTCGCAGGGAACCTGACTGCGCTCGTTCTTCTGCCTGTCTGGAGCCTGTTGTCCAGGGAGGGCGACTCGGCCTAACACTTCGTTGCAGACGGACACCAACTCCTGTCAAAAGTGTTGCTTATCGCCGGCCCTTGGCCGTCGGCAATGCTTTCGCCAGGTCCAGCGCAAGCGCCGGAACGTTGGCGCCGCTGAACTCAGGCGTTAGGCTGGTGGCGGCCTCGGCAGACGGGGCTGAGCTTTTCTATAGCTGAAGGACTATGCCATGGACACGATCAGATACGTCATCGCATTGGGTCTGCTGATCTGCTTGCCAGCCGTATTCCTTGTGTGGGTCCTTATCCACCCGTTTGCTCGGCACTGGCGCACACTCGGGCCTGCCCGAACGTATGCTGTCCTCTCCGGGCCTGTTGTTCTGTTGATCGCAGCGTCGATCCTGGCACGGAAGTGGCTGCTTGCGACTGACTTCGGCACAAATCTCCCGTTGCTTGCTCCTGCGCTGCTCTGTTTCGTGGGAGCCTCGGCAATAACCGTCAAGCGCCGCAAACACCTCACACCGCGGATCATGTCGGGTATCCCGGAGCTTTCGCCAGAACCTGAGAAATGGGAGCTTCTGACGGACGGGATCTATGCCAAGATCCGCCACCCCCGCTACGTGGAACTCTTCCTCTGGATCCTGGGCTACTCGTGTGTGGCCAACTACCTTTCCCTCTACGTTGCTTGTCTGATGCTAGTTCCCGCTCTTTTTGTCATTGTCATTCTCGAAGAGAGGGAGCTCAAGGGGCGTTTCGGTGACCAATACGATGAGTACTGCCGCAATGTGCCGCGGTTCGTGCCTAGGTTTAGGCGGGACTCGTCTTAAGTCGCACTTACAAGGGAGTCATGCCTCCTAAGAAACTAGAATGTAAGTTGTTGAATCTAAGAGATCTTGTAAAATACCATAACCCAGCGGCGATATATGATTTTCAGCCTAGTTTCTAGTC
>JAAESQ010000243.1 GCA_024229275.1 bacterium
CGAGTCGATATCTGATCGCAGAGCCTTCCGATGTAATCGAGTTGGCTGCGTCCGTCAGGACGTTGGAGAACGGCCACGTCGATTCGAGCGCTCTCCTGGCGTTTCTCGCTCTTCTCCGACTCCTTGGGTTCGTCACCCGGGATTAAACCGTCGATACCTCGCAGGTACTGAAACTGGTGGATGTTGTCGAACTCGGATGCGAGGAGATCGGGATTGGTGCAGACCAGAGGTTGTCGTTGTCCTTCTTGGGTTTCTTTCTTATCGCTTTTCTTGGAATCCTCTAGAGATGTGTTGAACTGCTCGCACAGCGCGGCTCGGAAGGTAGCTGGAAACGCCCTGCCGTAATGCGTGTCCCATTCGCCGATGAGGGCGACGTGATCGCGGGATCCTTCATCGAGGCTTCCGAAGTGCATAGAACGGTCGCTGAACTCACTCAGGAGCATGGCGATCAGCTGACGGTCGTTGGATATTGTTCTGGAGAACTTTGGTAGTTCGAAGCTCACTGTCTCTGTGTGCTTTGATCCACCGTTGCTGCCTTTCTCGTTTTCCATGAGGGTCAGCGCCTGTTGAGCTTCCTTACTCATCAGCCGTGGCCAAATGGTTGCCCGGGATGAGATGAACTCCAAATAGGAGGTGCTGTCGACGGGGAGTCCCATGGACCACGGGATGGCTTCATCGGACCAGAAGTCGACCGCCGCTTCCAGGTTCATTTCAGTGAGCGATGCATTGGACCGGAGAGTCTTCAGGATGCTGTTAAGGAACGCCTCCTTTTCTTTCACGTACCAAACCTCAGGCCGAAACTCCGCAATCGCGGCGGCAATACTTGTTTGGAGAGCTGCCGAATCGGTTTCTGAGTGAAATGCGATGGGCTCTTCGAGAGATAGGATTTCGACAAGGTGATTTGCGAGACGATAGCTGCCTTGCGCCGGAAGCAACTCGAGACGAGCGATTCGCCAGAGGGAAAGGGTGGTTTGAAGCCAGTTGCTATCGATGTCTTCAACTTTATTGACCCAGGCGAGTTTGCTGAGACTATCTCTGAGGTCCGTCTCAGCCGAGAGAAGAGCAGCGGCCCATACATCCGATCTCTCGTACTTGGACGAGCTGACCTTATCTAGACGTTGCTTGATGAGTGTTTCCGCCACCACAAGTTCTTCTGGAGTGGCCGGGACGGCCTCGTCGAGGTAGAAGTCGAAGAATTCTACCAGCTGGCGATGGTCGTCTGAGAGATCGGGGAAATATTGTTCTGTTGGTTCAATTGAGTCCTTCTTGTCTTTTGCCTTGGAATCAGTCTCTGGCATATCTCTCGCCTTTGCCGCGATCTCCTCCAAGAGCGCTTCAAGCGAAGTTGAGGTGGCCGGTCCGATAACTGCTAGCCGTATGCGGTCTCCAGTGAATGGATTCGTACCGTAGTGCTCGAATAGCTTGTCGAACAGCTGGGAAACCATCGACAGCGGACGTTGTCCGAATTGACTCTCGTTAAGCCACAGGACCAGGACCTCTTGTCTTCTCTGACCTGCTGGAATGTTTTCTTGCTTGAGCTGGGTGTGGTCGGTCTTGTGTTGTTGAATGAACGTCTTATCGTCAAGGGATTCGCTGTACCACTCGAAAGGGACGTCGATACTGATGTGTGGGGGATCGTCTTCGTCTTCTGGACCTGCCAACAACGTGCCTTCGCCGGTCCACCGCGTCTCGAGAAAGCCGACTGACTGGTCGTTCTGTGGGACGAGACCGTTGCGTCCAAGAGCTGCGATGACGGCGTAGCGCTGTCGTCGTCGCTCTTCAA
>JAAESQ010000244.1 GCA_024229275.1 bacterium
ATCGACCCCACACATCCAGGACTGAAGAAGCACCGCATGACGACGTCTACCGTAGTCTTCATGATCTTTTGTTTGTGTGCTGCCGGGGCCTACGGGATCGAGGACATGATTTCAAATGCGGGGCCTGGACTCACGCTCGTCATGTTGATTGTGCTTCCCTTCGTCTGGAGCACGCCGATGGGGCTCGTGGCCTCGGAGCTCGGATCCGCAATTCCTGAGGAGGGAGGATTCTACAAGTGGGTGCAACGCGCCTGCGGTGAATTCTGGGGCTTTCAGGCCGGCTGGTGGCGCACCATCTCTATCTATTTCGACAATACGATCTACGTAGTGCTTGCGGGATCATACGTCGCCAGCGTCATCGACCTGACGCCCATCGAGGAATATCTCTTCAAGGCATCGGTCGTCGTCTTTTTTACGTACGTCAATATTCGAGGCATCAAGGACGTTGGGGCGGTGAGTACGGGCATCTCCATCGTTGTCATGATTGCCTTTGCGATGGTCGCTGCCTTCGGTTTCGCAAACTGGCAGAGCAATCCCTTTGACCCCTTTATTCCACCGGACCAGACACTGCTGCAAAGTATCGGGGCCGGGATCGCGCTCGGTATCTGGGTGTACTCCGGCTACGAGTCCATGTCGACCATGGCAGGCGAACTCGAAGATCCACAGGTGATACCCAAAGCCACCCTGATTACGGTCCCATTGATCATGGCGGTATACATTCTGCCCACGATGGGCGGACTCGCCTCACTTGGATCCTGGAGTGAATGGGCTTCGGAAGGCGGCCTGTCCTACGGCGATGTCATAGCAAACCACATTCCCGCTCTCGGGATCCTGTTCGTGTTCGTCGCGGTGATCGCACAGTTTTCCCTCCTCAATACCTATATCGCATCCGGCTCCAGAGGGTTTTTCGCGCTCGCTGAAGATAACCTGGCACCGCGGGCGCTCGTCAAGTGCAGCAAAGAGCGCGGCGTTCCCTACGTCGCCGTCTTGTCACTGGGGGCATTCAGCCTGATCGTCTGCATATTTCCATTCGGAGTGATTGTGGTCGTGGACGCGATACTTTTCATGTCCGCCTATATGCTGATCTTCGTCGCCGCCTGCATCTTGCGAATCAAAGAGCCAGATCTGGAAAGGCCCTTCAAGGTTCCCTTCGCAACCAAGGGATTCATCGCCATGTGCGTCCCACCGATCAGCATCGCGTTCATTGCTCTCTTTATTAACGGAACCGAATATTTCGTGGGCGGCATGCTCGCTCTGCTGAGCGGACCGGTTGCGTATTTCATCTTCAAGAAAAACTTCGGTGGCTTGACGAAGATCGACCCTGTGCGCCACCCGGTCAATCCGAAAACCAGATTAGCAATCGGCGACACAAG
>JAAESQ010000245.1 GCA_024229275.1 bacterium
GAAACTCCGCTGCTCATCCTGCGGCTCGCGCAAAGCATCGATCCGCATCGTCTACACCGGCGCCGGCGACTTCCGCTACGGCGGCTGACGCCCCTGCACCAAAAAATGGTTGTTGTATTCTTATAGTAAGGAGCAGTGCCTGGCATTGCCGTCAACACTGAAGGAGGTGAGAACCATGACAGTTGCAAAGATGAAAGGCCAGATCAAGGAAACCACCGGCAAGATTATCGGCGACACGGGGATGGAAGCCGAGGGCACATTCGAAAAAGCCTTCTCCGACGTCAAACGGGCCGTCGGCGGCGCCGTCGACTATGTCACAGAGGTGGTTGGTACGGGATTCAATGCGGTGACGAACGCGATCACCGACGTATACACAAGCGCCAAGAGAACAATCAGCAAGCTTTTCTGAGAACGTGGTGGGCACGGACGCCCTCCCCCACACAGACTCTCTAGCACGGGCTGCTCGGGTGGTATCATGAAGAGCATCATGTTCGGGAACCCACCATCGATGATCACCGTACACCCGATCGACCAGACCACCTTCCGCGTCACCGTCGAAGGACGGACAACGACGACGCACACGGTTACCCTGAGCTCCTCCTACTACGAGAAGCTCACCGGCAAGCAGGTTGCGCCGGAGGTATTGATAGAGAAGTCCTTTGAGTTCCTTCTCGAACGAGAGAGCAACACGAGCATCCTCCGCTCCTTTGAGCTGCCCGTCATCGGCCGGTACTTTCCCGAATACGAGAAGACCATCGGCACCGCGCTGGCGGCAGACAGCTAACCGCCACCCTTCCTCAATTACAGAAATGCGGCGTTAAAGAACCACGCTCCAGCTATCTGGGCGCGTATCGCCGGAGCAACGCAAGCGACGACACCGTAAGCATCACCGCCGCTGCGGCTACCATGAGGATAACGGCGGTTAGTTTGAGGACTGCCCTGGCGTTCTTCATCTGAACCTACTCTCTCACCTGGTTATCAACCTTACGCCACGCTTTCCCTCCTTACACAGGGTCTATTCCAACAAAGGTACGTAATGCGACATAGGCGCTGCTGCTGACTTCGGCTTCTTGATACCTCGCTTCTTCATCCAGTTATGAAGGTTCGCCTCGGTGGTCTTGTATCGTTGAGCGATGAATTTCTGCGTCGAGCCGTTGGCCAGCAGGGCTTCGATTTCTGGACGGAATGCATCTAGCTTGCTTTTCCCGGGTCCTTTGGGCCTTCCTAACTTCATTCCTGCGGCTTTCTTGGCCCGAAGCGCTTCCTTTGTTCGCTGAGAGATCAGATCGCGTTCGATCTCAGCCGCCATCGAGAAAGCCATCGCGATGATCTTGCTTTGGATGCTCTGGTCGAGTTGCCAGTTGCCTTTGACGGCATAGACGTGGATACCACGCTCCAGGGCGATGGACAGGATTTCCATACATTCCAGCATGCTTCGACCGAGTCGGGACAGCTCACTGACGATAATGCTGTCCCCGGTCCTGCAGAGGTCCAGTATCTCGGCCACCTTACGCTTCTTCCATGACACCCGGCCGGAAACGGTCTCATCGATAAACTGAACCCTGCCAAGATCCTTTTCGTTCGCGAGCCGGAGGATATCCGCTTTGTTCTTCTCCAGATCCTGGTCATCGGTTGACACCCGGAGATAGCCGAGGGTCTTGCATCTTGGGGAGGTTGTTTCCGCATGTTTAGCCATAATTCGAAGAAAACCTATATTTCACACTTAAAATATAGATTCAGCTATCTTTTTATCAATGTATTTCTTCGAAGGAAGCTTGACCTAGAAATGACCGTTTTCGGAGTAATTTCCTACCCGTTAAAGGAACTCCCTCATGCCTCGGATGAAAATCCTCAACACTATCGAACAGGATGCCTTTGAGCGGCCACCTGTTTTTAACAGCGTACAGCGCAAGCGCTACTTTGACCTGCCACAGGCGCTACGACAGATCGCCGCCAGCCTACGAGCCCCCGCGCATCAGTTAGGCTTTCTCATCAGCTGTGGCTACTTCAGGGCCAGCAAGAAATTTTTCCGCCCACGTGATTTCCATCTGCGCGACATCGAATATGTCGCTCATCAGCTTGGCCTGTCGGCCGAGCTTTACGATCTCAGTGACTACAGCGACCGCACCCGACAGCGCCACCACCGTCTGATTCTGCGCTTCTACGGCTTCCGGGCCTTCGATCAGAAGGTTCGAGTGTTCATCGCCCGGGAAATCGAGGCGATGGTGCGCGCTCAGCTCAAACCACGACTGATTTTCTGGCGCTGTATCGATCTGCTAATCCGGGAAAAGGTGCAGGTACCGAACTACTTTCGGTTGGCAGACCTAATTCTGGAGGCCATCAACCAGCGCAAGAGGGAGTTGGTTGCCACAGTCGGAACGGTACTCCCCGCCGATATTCGCATATTGCTGGATGCGCTGTTCGTACAGAGCACATCGCTTACCGAAGAATCCACGAATTCGAAAACTGCCGTCTACAAGCTGACACTGCTCAAGAAGCTTTCACAATCGAGCAAACCCGCCAAGATAAAGGAGCGTGTGGCCGACCTGGAACTGATCCAGGATCTTTATCGAAGTCTTCAGCCTGTTCTGGATGCGTTGGATTTGAGCCATGAGGGCATCCGTTACTACGCCAACAGCGTGATCAAATCAGAGATTTTCCAGGTTGCTCGGCGCACCGACGAAGATCGCTATCTGCATGTCATCGCCTTCATCGCTCATCAGTATTACCGCCTGCAGGACAACTTAGTCGACGTGCTGTTGATCAGTGTGCAGCGCTACCAGAACAGCGTTCAACGTGAACACAAAGATCTGCGCTATGCCGGCCTGGCACAGCGTAACCAACTCATCAAGACGCTGATGAGCTATCTTGACGAGCACCTGGTGGGTCTGCTGCGTTCCATCCAGTCGGTCGCCGAGGATCAGCGGTTCAGCGACGCCAAAAAGGTCGAGCAGATTCGTACGTTGCTTCAGAGTCAGAATGCACAAAAGCTGGATGGGATGCGAGCGGAGTTGGCCACCGAACTGAGTGAGGATGACTATTTCTCAATCCTGGAATCCCGCTCGGTACGTATTCAGAATCGCGTCAGTCTGATCGTCAAGGCGATGACTTTCCAGGGCGAAGCCAGCGCCCAACCATTGTTGGCGGCAATCCGGTATTTCAAGGACAAGGACGGCGCCATCGACAAAAATGCGCCGATGGCGTTTCTGAAGGCCGATGAACGCACAGCGGTAACCGATGGCAAGCGATTCCGGGTATCACTGTACAAGGCGTTTTTGTTTCTTCATGTCCAACGCGTGATCAAATCCGGAGCCTTGAACCTGGAGTGCTCGTACAAATACCGTCCGCTGGACGATTACCTGATCAACCCTGAACGCTGGCAGCGTGAGAAAGATCAGCTGCTGGAACGTGCCGGTTTGCAGGATTTTACTGACCCGAAAAAGGTGCTCGGTGAACTCGATGAAATCCTGTTCCAGCAGTATCGGAAGACCAACGACCACATCATGGAAGGCAACAACACGCTGATCCGCTTTGTCAAAAACGGTACTTTTCGCCTGAAAACGCCGAAGCAGGACGAAGTCGAGACCGAACCGCTACAGACTTTCTTTCCAGACCGGCGCTATGTGTCGCTGTTGGAAGTGCTGGCCACCGTCAATCGTTCCAGCGGCTTTCTCGATGAATTTCAGCACTGGCAGCAACGTTACCATCATGGTCGACCGGCACAGAAAACATTCTTTGCCGGCATCATCGGCCTCGGCGCTGGTATCGGCATCCGCAAGATGGCCCGTATCTCCCAGCAGATCAACGAAGCCGAACTGGAGCATACGGTCAATTGGTTTTTCTCCCAGGATGGCATCCACGCCGCCAACGATCGCGTCGTACAGCTGATGGATCGGCTGGAGCTACCGAATCTCTGCCGCCAGGTACCAGAACAGCTGCACACCGCCAGCGATGGGCAGAAATTCGAAGTCCATGCGGATTCGCTGAACGCCAACTATTCGTTCAAATACTTCGGTAAATACCAAGGCGTGAGCGTATACACATTTCTGGATGAGCGCGATCTGTTCTGGTACTCGACGGTATTCAGCGCCGCCGAGCGTGAAAGCGCCTATGTCATCGACGGGCTGATGCACAACGATGTGGTCAAAAGTGACATCCATTCCACCGATACGCACGGCTATACCGAAGCGATTTTTGGCGCCACCCACTTGCTCGGTTTTTCCTACGCGCCCAGGATCAAGAATTTGAAGCGCCAAAAACTCTACCTCTTCAAAAGCCGTCGTGATGTTGACCGTTCGCAGTGGAAAATCAAACCGACCGGTTACATCGATACCGACCTGATCGAGCAGCACTGGGACGACATCCTACGCCTGATCGCCTCGATTAAGCTGAAGGAGGTCACGGCCTCGGAAATCTTCCGTCGGTTGAACTCCTACTCCAAGCAGCACGCGGTGTATCGAGCATTGAAAGAATTCGGCAAGATTATCAAGTCGATCTTTATCCTGCGGTATCTCGACGAGGTCGAGCTGCGCCAAGCGATACAGCGCCAGCTCAGTAGGATCGAACATGCGCACCGCTTCACCCGGGCCGTATCGGTAGGAGGACCTAGGGAATTTATCCAGGCCGAGAAACAGGAGCAGGAAATTGCCGAGGGCTGCAAGCGTCTGATCAAAAACTGCATTATCGGTTGGAATTATCTGTACCTATCGAAAAAGCTTGCGGAGACAGACGACCCCGTGACTCGCGATACACTCCTGGAAGCCGTTGCCAACGGCTCGGTTGCTTCCTGGCAGCATCTCAACCTGCTGGGCGAGTACGATTTTTCAGACGAGAAGCTACAGGATACGGTCGGCATCAAGCCCCCAAAAATGGATGCTTGAATAGCCCCGAAATTTGGGAGGTGCGAAAAGCGTAGAATTTCTGGATTATTCAGAACTTGCACAAAATCCTATGTCGCTTTTCGTACCTTTGTTGGAACAGACCCATATTAGGGAGGATAGGCGGCAGGGCCGGGAATGTCTACATGGCGATATCCCTGGAGCGCCGATCAGTCGCCGTCGCTCTGGTGGGGTGCAGTGGTATGCGGGAGTGCTGCCAGGCAGACAGAGCAGAGCAGGGGCGGCAGGCAGCCCGGTATCGCCCATGCTGATACCCTCCCGCCCCGGTCGCTGAGTGTCCGCTTTCGATCCCGAAGCGGACGTCCAGACCTCACCGGCCGAGTGTCTGCTTCTGACTCTAAGCGGACGTTCACCGTCTGCACCCAGTAAGCGGACATCGCTGGCAACAACAAAATCCGCCGCGCCCGACCTAGCTGTTCGGACCTGGTGTCTCATCTTTAGCCACGGCGCCTTTTCCTCCCTCTGGATTTCGGATTGAGGCTCACCGACGTAAACGGAAGCCGTCGATTCCCATGCGCCTGATTAGGACCAAAAAGACCGATGGTGTTAAGGTTGGTCCTCGCGCAGCGTTGCTGGAAATCAGGTCGCTCGTTTACCGTTCACCCAGAGCGCACTCCCCCCCGCCTACGACACGCGAATTGGGACTAAACCGTCAGGACTAGATTGAATCGGGACCGGTATGGATGGTATGAACGCATCCGCAGAACGCGACGTCTTTCTCAGCTACAACACTGCCGATCATGCGCCCGTTGAGCGCATCGCCCGTGCGCTCGAGGAGCGGGGCCTGGCGGTCTTCCTGGACCGCTGGGAGCTGATTCCGGGGCGGCCCTGGCCCGACGCCCTGGAGGAACACTTCGGCCGATGCAGGTCCGCGGTCGTCGTCCTTGGCCCGCTCGGAATGGGCCACTGGCAGCAGCGCGAGCACTACTTGGCCCTCGACCGGCAGGCGCGGGACCACTCATTCTCCGTCATCCCCGTGATCCTGCCCAACGCCGACCCGGCGTTGGGCTTTCTCTCACTCAACACCTGGGTGGATCTGCGCGGCGGGGTTGACGACACCGAGTCCATGGACCTGCTCGCTGCCGCTGTGCGTGGCGAGCCGCCATCGGCGTTGCTGGAACGTACCCGGCGGGCGGCCGCCGAGGTCTGCCCCTACCGCGGGCTTGAGGTCTTCCGTGAGGAGGATGCACCCTTCTTCTTCGGCCGCGAGGCCTTCACCGAAAAGCTGTGCGCGGCGGTAGCGACGCAGCCCCTGGTGGCGGTCGTCGGGCGTTCCGGCAGCGGGAAGTCCTCGGTGGTCCGTGCGGGCTTGGTCCCGAGTCTGCGCCGGCCGGATGGCGAGACGGTTTGGGAAGTGGTAACCCTAGTCCCGGGGCGGCAACCCCTGCAGGCGCTCGCCGGGGTGCTGCTGCCGCTGCTGGAGCCGGACATGACCGAGACCGACCGGTTAGTGGAGGTCAACAGGCAGGCCCGTTATCTGGCGTCGGGC
>JAAESQ010000246.1 GCA_024229275.1 bacterium
AATATGGCGCTGAGGAGAAGACAACAGATTCAGAAGACAGAGGCAGATTCAGATACCAGATCCGCGACCGCGACCGCGACCGCGACCGGGACAGCGGCAGGGCAGGGGTGTTCCACTTTTGAGAGATCACACCTATCGAATGACACCGATGGATGCGAGCACTTGCGATGGGCATCGCCATCGCCATCGTCATCGAATATGGCGCTGAGGCGGTGATAACAGATTCAGATGGCAGAGTCAGATCTAGGACTTTTGCTGAAGCGCAACGCCGTCTTCCTAGCCAACGTCGACAACGCAGAGCGGGACTTCATTTCATCTTTCATCATTCCGCATTCATCATTCCGCTCAGCTTCGTACCGCCAACAGTGGTACCGGGCAACGGCGTAGAACGAAGTCGGCAACCGAGCCGAGCAGTAAGTGCTCAAGGGCTGACATGCCGCGGGTGCCCATGACGAGCAGTTGGAACGACCCGTCGCCTGCATACTGAGCGATCATTTCGCCGGCGCGACCCACCAGTACCTTGACTTCGCAGTCCACATCGGCGAGGTGAGTTGTCGCAACCTGCTCCAATGCCTCGAGTGAGCGCGCCTTGATTTTCTCCAAGGCATGGTCACCCAGAGTGTCAATAGCGTAGAACTCGGGATAAACAACCGGCTCGACGACATGAATCAGCGTCACTCCTGCTTCGAGCACCCGGGCCCAATCGGAGGCCACGTCGAGAGCCGCTTCGGACTGAGCTGAGAAGTCGTGAGGAACCAGGATTCGCTGGATGGAGTCAGTTGGCGCCTCGACTGACGGGCGAACGGTGAGCACTGGAACAGGCGCTGTGCGCACCACTGCCTCCGCAACCGAGCCAAGCAGTACACTTTTGATTCCACGTCTGCCATGCGTGCCCATGACGACCACATCGCATTCGAGGCTGCGGCACATCTCGGTAATGACCTCTGATGCGGCGATACCACGCGCCAAGTGTGGGTGTGTGACAACGTCAGCATCTCCTTTGTTTCGGTGAGAGAGGGCCTTTTCTGTTTCAAGATCGGCGTTGGCTGTGAGGCGGTCGATCTGGTCCAAACTCGGTGCGTCGAGGTGGGGTTCTTCGCGCACCACGCGAACGTGGAGGACATGCATCTCAGCGTCGAACCGACGGGCGAGGTGGGTTGCGAGCGTGAGGGCGTTCGCTGCAGTCGACGAGAAATCTATCGGAACGAGAATACGCCTGATCTTTGATGGCATGTTCCACCTCCTGCGCTCAGTATAGATGGGTAAAATAGGAGTGCAGAGATACTCGGAGCCAGTAACTCCGACTGGGAAGCGATACAATATGTCTCCAATTCGAGGCAAGGTTGCGCAGCGTCGCTGGCCTGCAGAGAGGATGAGAGGGGTTGGG
>JAAESQ010000247.1 GCA_024229275.1 bacterium
ATGTGCAAGGCGAGCTCCGAACCTGGCTCAGTGGCCGTTATACGCCGGCCGCGATCCGCCAGGGCCTGACGCTGTTCGCCACCGAGCGGGGCAAGGGGCGCTTGCGGGGAAAGACCGCCCACCGTTACCTGGGCACGTTGATCCAAAGCAGCCAGGGAGAACTTGACCTGCGTGCGCAGGAGCACTGGCTACGGGAGTTTGCCGAGATCGAGCGCGTTGCCTGGCTCCAGGAGTTGGAGCATGACTACGCTATCCTGAAGGCCGAGTGTGACAACGCCTCCACCCTGGAGCATAACCTGGCTTTTCGCCTCAGCGAGAAGGCTGTATTCGACGGATTGCCCTTGGCGCGTGCCTTCTGGGAAGAGAAACTCAGAGCCTTGCTGGAGAGGCAATGCCAGCGCTTCGAGGCGGTGCGCCGTCACATCCGGCGTCTCTTCGAGGCGCACTGGAATGATCGATTCCATCTCATCAGTCTTCTCATTGGGTGGGAGAACCAGCTCGTTCAATGAGTGATGCGAGTAGATAACGCCGTTACACACAAGCCACGACATAGAGAAAACACGAACCGTACCGACAAGAGGTTTTTGCTGAAAGACTCAGACAACGAAGCAGGTTTGAGTCTCTGAATACCAGGTTTTCAGACTGATTAAATCTGAGAGACCTGTAACTTGACGCCATTTGGCTACCAGATGGAGTCAAACAACCCGAGGAGTGACTGAGAGTTTTCTGAATCTTTAAGTGTCAGTATTTTTCTTATGAAAGCGTTTGACAAGGACA
>JAAESQ010000248.1 GCA_024229275.1 bacterium
CAGTGTCTGGACCCCTGTGGACCGCGAAGTGCCTTGGGTCTGCCAACACAGCGCTCTGCATGGAGTCAGGGCAAAGTTCGGCCATGGACTTCCTTGGATTGACAGCTCTCGCCTTGGCAATAAAATGAGCACTGACGAGATCGTGGATGCCCTGAGCTTCCACGCATACTGTCCTGGCTATACGTCTGACCAATCCTTCAATGAGGACTTGCGGCCTTCCGGTCGTTTGGTTGGAAGTGAGTTCGTGCGCAGTATTCACGTGATTGTCTCAATGGGCGATCCAACTGTGGTCAGTCGTCTGAAGAGTGGCGCAGCCGCGGCAGACTCCGCAATCTTCTTGAACAAAGAGGCATTAGCGAAATCCGATGTTGAACTGATCAAAGTCGATGACGACACCTGCGTCTGCGTCGGGACGATCCCTGCCAAACTTGTTGCGCACCTGCGTAGGCATGGGAATCGCATCATTCGAGTTGATGATCCGAAGTCCACCGTTGCGAGTGGAGGCTTCGCGTGTGGACAGGATCTGTCCACCGCATCGTTTGTCGCGCGTCCTCCGCGCCGCTCGGACATGTGCCATCATGACTCGCAGAGGAATCATTCCCCTCCTGCCGCGGCTCCCGACGGCCGAGGCAAGAAGAAGCCCAAAAGGTCTGATGAGGCCAAGGCTAGACGCGAGCAGAAGCAGAATGAGGTGCGTTCCTCCTTGCACCCGAACAAGTGGGATAGCTGCCCGGAATATCGAATCAAGATGTCATACTTGGG
>JAAESQ010000249.1 GCA_024229275.1 bacterium
CAACGAGAAAAGGGCCTCGTGGAGTTCCTTCAACCAGGCGGTTTGTGGCCTACGTTTTCTTTACGAGATCACTCTCAGCAAACCGTGGGCCGTCCGCCATATCCCCTTCGGTAAACGACCTAAGAAACTCCCCACCGTCCTCTCCGACCAGGAAGCCTCACGCTTACTACAATGTGTGAAGAACCCCAAGCATCGAGCGGTACTGCTGACTTGTTACGCAGCGGGACTGAGGTTGGCCGAAGCGACCCATCTCCGCATTCCCGACATCGACGGCCAGCGGGCTCAGATCCGCATCACCAACGGAAAAGGGCGCAAAGAAAGAGTCGTGCCCGCCTCGCCAAGATTGCTGCAGGAGCTTCGCGAGTATTGGAAGCTCCAGCGGCCAAGCAACTATCTTTTCCCTGGGAAGACGGCGGACGTACCTCTTTCAGGATCCACCGTTCAGAAGGCATGCAAGCTGGCGGTGGCCAAGGTCGCAATCAACAAGGACGTCACTCCCCATACTCTGAGACACTCGTACGCGACCGGCATGCTGGAAGCGGGGGTCGATCTGCTGACGATCAGCAAGCTGCTGGGACATTCGAGCTTTGCGACGACCACGATCTATCTGCACGTGCGGCGTCAACACTTCGACCGCTTACCGAGCCCGATCGACTGGTTGCCGGTACGGCAATCTCCGCAGTGGGCCGAGCGCTCGGAGGCACCCGCGACTCCCG
>JAAESQ010000250.1 GCA_024229275.1 bacterium
ATGTAAAAGTTGACTGCTCACAGTCGACGGCTTAAACGCTAGGTGGAATGCTATGATTCAGTCGGAATATATTTTCTGGGTCCTACTTGTTCTTTAGCTCCACGATGCGATTCCAGACCGGAGACGTGTAGGCCTCCTTGGCCCGATCCTCTCCCATATCGCTGATAAAGTTCACGTAGACACCCTTGGCGTACTCCTGGGTGGAACTGTGGAAATCCCTGGCCCAAGCGAGGCACCGCTCGTCGTCCGAACCGTTTCGCCACCGTGTGTGAATGTTCAGGACGAACGGTGTCTTGCGGTGCGCGAAGGCCGTCTCGTTTTCCGGCACCCGGCTTGGAGCACCCTCCATGTGCGGGATGAACACCTCACACTCGTCGGTCGGCATCTTCCCGGCGAACTCGATAATCTTGTCGATGCAACCGTCGGAGAGTTCCTCGAGGTGATGCGACTTCCAGTAGTTCCGAGCGCCATGATCCACAAGCCCATCGAAACCGGACTGCCAGCCCACCCACGAGTTCATGCCAATGGCCTCACCATGAGGCTCCGTGATCTCACGGATCGGCTTGAGGAGCTTCTCACCGTCTGGTTGCCCGCCGAGCCACACGAACGGGACCACCACTATCATCTTCCCATGCACGTCCTTCGGCAGGAAAGGTAGCGGGGGAGCGTGACGCACCACCATCCACACCGTCATCTCGTCCGGCAGCTTCCGGACGTATTCACGGTGGAACTGCATGTACTTCTTAGCGTTCTCGAACTTCTTGATGATCAGGCCCGAATAAACTTCGGTGCCTATCTCCGCGCACTTGAACTCGAATGACGTGACAACACCGAAGTTGCCACCGCCGCCGCGGACGCCCCAGAAAAGGTCCGGATTCTCCTCAGCGCTGGCTGTGACCAGCCTGCCGTCTGCTGTGACGACCTCGGCCGAGATTAGATTGTCGACAGAAAGGCCGTACTTGCGGCTGATCCAACCGAACCCTCCACCCAGGGCCAGCCCGCCTACGCCCGTGTGGGAGACGATACCCGCTGAAACCGCCAGACCGTGCAGCTGGGTCTCGTGGTCAACGTCACCCAACAGTGCACCGCCGTCCACCCGCGCCGTCCTGTTCCGCTTATCCACGTTGACCCTTCGCATGAGCGACAGGTCAATCATCATGCCGTCGTCGCATACAGCAGTGCCGGCCACGTTGTGACCGCCGCCTTTCACTGAGATGAGCAGGGTTTTGTCCCGGGCGAAGTTCACGGCGTTGATGACGTCGCTCGTGCTCACACAGCGCACAATGATTACCGGTTTCCGGTCGAACGTGCCGTTCCAGACCTTACGGGCGTCATCGTAGCCCTCGTCGTTGGGTTGGATAAGCTCACCCCGAAGGCTCGCCTTGAACTCTTCTATGGTAGTTGTATCAACCATGATGTCCTCCTTGAAGTCTTGCCATGACTCTGCTTTTGGCGCAACCGTGTGCGCACTCAATTCAAAAGAGTAACTCTAG
>JAAESQ010000251.1 GCA_024229275.1 bacterium
AGGAAGAATGCTCCACGTGGAGACCTCTACTCACCTAGTACACGATGTCCTGGCACACAAACGGTCAACGATGTGTTGTCACCTGTCAGTTAGAGGTTAGAGGTTAGAGGAAAAGGTACCCCAGGCGCGTTTTCTCTCGGCAATTCCTGAACGCCAAGGGTTGTTGAACGGTAGGTTCTCCCGAGGCTACCGCCGAGGGAGCCCGGTACATAGTTTTGAGGATTGAAGGTAGGGCGAAACTGAAGAGACCGTGCCCCTCAAGAACCACGTACCCGGCACCCCGAAATAGAGTAGATTCTGCTGTCGCGCCCAGCTTCTGAAGCGTCAAACCACAAGGCGAGAACGACGCAGCAAGGGTAGATCATCATGGGCAGTGTTGGTCCTCGGGTACCAAGAGAGAACCCTTCAGGACTGTCATGTTGCGCGGAGCGAAGCGGAGTCGAAACATCTCCCGTTGAATCAAGCAAACTAATTCCTACAGCAGCAGTCACACTATTTGAGTCAACGGGAGACCCCTCAACTTCGCTCGGAATGACAATAATTGGAGCGGCGTTGTCATTCCATACGTCAATCAGGCCGGTGTGGATTCACTCAGGACGATGCTGACTGCTCTCGTGCGTGGGGTATGAACCACGTTCCGGCTTGCGTCCAATCTACTGCGGCTCGATGATCGGTGCTACGAGCAACCGTCCTGATCCGCCGACAACGATCATATCGTCTGACACCGCGATGTGCTCTGGTCGAAATCCCAGAGGTATGGGCTCAGAATTCCACCGTAACCCATCGATACTCGACCAGATCCGCCCATGGCTGTCCCCTTTTGTCCCTTCTTCACCCACAACCAAGTACTGGCGACCTGTCCAGGCTATGTCGTTTGATTGATAGCAGTTCGGAATTAGCGACGACCTCCATCCGTCACAGGAAGTGGCACGCAATACCTGACCTCTACCATCCACAAAGATCACCTCCTTGCCGTTGGTGGCCATTCGTCTAGGTTCACGCGGCAGTTTCTCTGGCGGGGGGCAGGAATCCAGCCACGGAGGTGGAACCATGCTCCGGTCGACTCGATCCTCTCTCCGGGGATGTGGAGTAATCTGAACCCCACCTTTCCGACGCCATTTTGTCCCGCTACTACTCCACGCACCTCCGCTCGGTGTACGAGCAAAAAAGAACTCACCGAACCAACCTACGAGTTCCGAAACCCATACTCCACTACCTATCGTGATCTCGTCCCATCGGCTTCTGACTGTTTCGACTTCGACCGTTCCGGAGAGATGAAGAACAAACGCAGTAACACCTGTGTGAGCAGCCTTGAGTTGCTTCTGAAGGCCACCCTCTTCCCCTCCCGGTTGCTGTCTGATATTTGTCGCCAAGAACCTTCTAGGCTCAATGTCTGAATCGTACTCAAGACGCACCCGGCGAGCATCCTTCTGCACCTTCACGGCCACTTCTGGTTGACGAATCGTTCTGCCAAAGCTTGAAAAATCTCCGCATGTGGAAACCACAAAAACCGGCGACCCTGGCCCCGCAGGCGTATGAACCAGCCACGAGGCACGCTGATTCTTGCCTTTCGTACCATCCTTCCATTCTTCGCAAGGCAGTGAGAGCAGTCCAATCTCACTTGAACCGTCACTCAAGAGCGGCTTCCACTCGACATCAGAAAACCTGTCGAAAGCACCGGACTGAAACACGGCAGCGCAGGCCGTCGTTGCCTCAGGCCATCCTTCTGTGGCTAAGTACACACCATCCACCGACCGGGAATCGACACCAGATTCCATCTCCACCAACGAAGACAAAATCGGCCGCGACCTTGCATAGTCATCCAGTCGACCTGTCACATCGAAGAGAGGCAATTCCGCAGAGGTCTCCATAGAGTCCTCTGGTCCTCGAAGGGCAACATAGAAACTAATGGGATAGGCGAACCTATCCGCCAGAACGCGGCCAACGGTTTTCCCTACAAGCGGGAGTTCCGCGATCTCGATGAGCCTCTCAGGAGCTTGGCCTAAAGAGCGCTTCTCTCTCGGAGACTCTGCTGAGAAGCAGAACGGCGCCTCGCCGACCGGCCAACGCACAGTCCATGGCGCACTAGCGCCCTGGTAGCACCGCCACCTATTCACGCTCACAACCATCCATACCCGACCTGCATCGATTTCAAATTCGGGTCGAACACTGAGCCGGGAACCATAACTATTCCAACAACCTGCTGAGTTTCCGCTGATTCGCCGATGCTCCAATACTTCGAGGGAAGGCGCCAGTCGCACTGCAGTCCACCACTCAATATATGTCTCCACTGGCCCACTCGCTCCAACTGCAGCACAGGAGTAGGAGGCAGTAAACGTCGCAACAACCGAACCGCGATCACCGAACACGCCGAGGAAGTTCACCGTCCCAGGCTCTCCCAAATCCAGGATCACAGCCTCATCCGGAGAGGTGCGCTCGATTCTCAACCGCGCTCGTTTGGAGCCGTCTTGTCTATCAGGCCGGACGCAAGTATCCATGTTCGACCTACGCCCGTCAGCAATCTCCGCCTCGACAATTCCGGCGAAAGGAATGTCCACACTCCAGCGAAACACCAATGGTGGATCAACGTCAACACGCAACCACCCTTCTTCCAGAGTAGTCACAGGAAGTGCCCCGTCCAGTGAATGTGCGATTCCTGGCAAGAGCGATGTGATGATGACGACTATCAACATTGTTCGTTTCATGGACGCAAGAATACAGACCAACCATGGCTCTGAGATGTCAAAGTGATGGCAAGGACACAGCACGAGCCTGAACACCGCAAACAGCTCGTCTGAATTTCAACACACAGGCTCAAGAACTCTTTGGATGCAGGAGGCGCCACGTCATTGCTCGTACTTGATCAAACAAGTCGGCAACTTTCTCTGCTTCGGAGATATCAACCACTTTTGCTCCACTCAGGAGACGAAGGAATGTGTCGACTTCCTTTGCAGAACCGTAGGCGATTCTCCAATGGTTGAATCGATCTCTACCGAATCTTCCGTTGCCTTCATTCAAGTTTGCTGCAACTGAGCTTGCGGCTCTGATTGCTTGGTCTGAAAGAGACCTGAAAGGTGCAGGAACCCTTCTCACCAGAGCCATGGTCATCGAAGCCGCTTCGAGAGCAACTGTGTAAGCGATCAGTTCTGTTTTGGGCTGCGAGTCATGCATGGTCACCTCCGGGTTGTTCATGACTCCCCCACCAACCGTTGAGGCTGACGG
>JAAESQ010000252.1 GCA_024229275.1 bacterium
GCGGGTATCCACGCTCGCGAGCAGCTGGTGCAGGCTCTCGTCGATCACGAGCCGGTCGCTGTTTTCGGCGGCCTTCAGTGATTCCGCCTTCTGGCGGATCTTCCCCCCCCGAGACGCCGAGTTAGCTGGTCTAAGACCATGAAATATGGAGCGTTATCTGGAGCGAAAAGGGTGTTTTGCCTGGCTACAACAGACCAGGGCTAAGGGGCGGTCAGTTTTACTTCGAGTGCGGACAGGATTTTTTCTTGTCGCGGATCGGGACGGGGCAGACCGATGATTTTTTGATCGTCGACGCGGTAGTGTTGGAGACACAATCGCGATAGTGCGCCCAATGCGTTCTCCGCGGTTTCGGCATCGGCGTTGTCATCGGTGGTCCCAAAAACATTACGCAGGCGTTGTTGCATTAAGCGAAGCACTTTGAGACTGAGCATGGCGATGAAAACATGGCCTCGGGTGTGTTGCGCCGTGCGCACAAAAATTGGTCTGACCTCCAAGAAAACGGTTTTTAATGTTCGGAAATTCTGCTCCACTTGTTGCAGGTCTTTATAACGATCGTGAACCTCTTGCTTACTCAGGTGCGCCGAGGGAACGTCACTTTCGATACAGTAGCAACCATCAAGTAGCGCCGCGTGCTGTTTGGCTTGCTCATCGATGTGCAGTTCGATGTTGCGCTCCTCGAGGGTTAATTCGACAAACGCGCACAGCTTATGGCGGCGCGCCCATTGTTGCAGCTTCCTCAAACCCGCCTCGGGCTTGGCCCTCGTGGAACGGGCGACAAACTCATTGCGTTCCTCGACCAGCGCGGTCAACCGCCGTAGCTTGTCCTCGCGGCGATGGCGTTCCTTACGGTGTGTGGCCGGATCACGGCGCAGGACCAAGCGCTTGCCGTCATGGCGGACTTCGACAACCTGTTCATCGAACAGATCGGGCTGGACGACGTCCTGTTTGATCAGTTTGCGCACTTGGGGGTCGGTCAGGGCCGTGATGTAGCGAAAATGGGGAGGTTCGAGATAGGCTTTGCCCTTGGCCTTGATCATGCCGCGATCGCCGACCAGCACCACTTCTTTGATCCCGAAGCGTTGTGTCAGCTTATCGACTTGAGCGGCGAAGGTCTCGGGATCGGTGGTATTTCCCTTGAAGACCTCAATGCTTAAGGGTTCACCGTCTTTTGCCGTCAACAAGCCGATCACAATTTGCTTCTTGCCCTTCTTGCCGTCGCGATCGTAGCCGAACGCGCCCAGTTCGTTTTGGTCCCCTTCCAGGTATGAAGAGGTGACATCGTACAGCACCAATGTCGGTGTCTGACCGACGCGTCTGACATAGTCCCGATACATGTGCTGCTCGATACGCGCCTGCTGCGAGGCTGCCCAATCGAGCGCATCGTAGAGATCGTCCTCATCGAAACTGTTCAGCCCCAAGACTGCTTTGACTGCATGATCGCGGGCCCAGCGCACCGCCGACAAACGAGACCCCTGGTGAGCAATGCGCGCGAGTACCAAAAACAGGGTCAGGGAGGCTAAGCGAGAGGGCCCCAATGCACGCTGCAGCCCACAGTAGCGGGCCAATTCGTTGAGCACGAACAGCACGCCAAAAATGGTGCCGGACACCGATTCTGTGACGGCCACTACGGGTCCTGCCAAGGCCAGGCGAATGCGCTCAATGATCTCTTTGGGCAGTTTGCTGAGATTTGCCAAGGTGCGTTTTTTGACCTTACCGTTTTGCCGATAAGACTCGCGCAGCAGGAAGGCGGGGGGCGAATTGCGATTGGGCACGACATCAATATACATGGGTACCATCTTAGCACAGTAACACGAAGGTGCAAGTCATAATCGACAATCTGACGAATAATTACATGGCTACACTCCGAAAGACAGAAAACCGCTGGAGCCCGCTATGGGACTGGCTTTATAGATGAATTCGGGTCACTTTACGGGGGGAAGATCCGTCCGGGTAAGCGATGTAGCGCCTCTCCTACTCTGAGAGATCCTTCGAACCGTCTCCAGCGATGAGCGGGGCGATCA
>JAAESQ010000253.1 GCA_024229275.1 bacterium
CACAAAGCGGTACCAGTCTCTAAGTTAGAATCCGGCGCGCATTTGCCAGCGTCTGAGCTGGCTGAAGCGGAGCGTAAGCTAGGACAGACGCTGGCGGCAAGATCGTTTCTGGAGCCGGTGGGCGATAGCCGAGAGATGAGTGCGGCCTGACGGCATTGTAATGGTTTCGCCAGCGCTCAATGAGAATCTGGGCTTCGCGTAGTGTGGTGAAGATCTCACCGTTAAGCAGCTCATCTCGGAGCTTGCCATTAAAGCTCTCGTCCAAGCGAAGCTTGGCTCCGCCAAGACGTATCCATTCTCCCATGGTGAACCGGGTGTGATGAAGAGCGTCTTGACGCCCATGCGGCCGAGCCAATCCCTGACTGCATGGGCCGTAAACTCAGCTCCATTGTCCGAGCGAATATGATCAGGTGGCCCACGCTCAGCGAACAGCCGCGTCAAGCAATGGAGCACGTCATCGGACCGCAAACGCCGTTCGACTTCGATTGCCAGGCTCTCGCGCGTGAACTCGTCGATGACGGTGAGCATACGCAAGGCCCTGCCGTCGTGCGTGCGATCCTGAACGAAATCATACGACCAGACGTGACCTGGATACTCAGGACGAAGTCGGACGCATGACCCATCGTTGAGCCACAGTCGGCCTCGTTTTGGTTGTTTTGATGGGACTTTCAGCCCTTCCCGCCGCCAGATCCGGTAGACCCGCTTGTAACTGACGTGCCAGCCTTCGGCTTTCAGCATCGCGCGGATACGACGATAGCCATAGCGTCCGTATTCTGTTGCCAGTCGGATGACGCTCTCGGTCAACGCTGCTTCGTCATTGCGGATCTTGTGCTTCCGGCGCTGTGTGGAACGCGCCTGGCCAACGCCTTGGCAAGCCCGGCGCTCTGAGATGCCGAGATTGCCTTGAACGTGATCCACACATTGCCGACGGCGGGAAGGGCTTAGTATTTTCCCTCAGCAGCCTCTTTAAGGATCAGCTTGTCGAGCGTCAGCTCGGAGACCGCCTTCTTCAGCCGTTCGTTCTCGCGTTCGAGATCCTTGAAACGCTTCGCTTGGTTGAGCTTCAAGCCGCCGTACTCGCGCCGCCACCGATAGTAGCTCTGTTCCGAGATCACAAACGCTCGGCAGATCCCTCCGATCGTCTCGCCCCGGCTAAGACGAACCTCAGCCTCCCGAAGTAGGGAAATGATCTGCTCCGTCGTATATCGCTTCCGTGCCATATC
>JAAESQ010000254.1 GCA_024229275.1 bacterium
CCACGCTGCGCCGCAACAAGTGGGGCTCGGTCGCCGCCTTGAGTTATTCGCCGACCTTAACCGAACGTCGGCGGTACTGACTCCAGCTGTGCGCGAACGACTCCGTTCAGCCATAAGACGGGGAGCCGAGAGGTGGGCCTGACTGGCTCATCCATACTGATAGCAGACATTCGGGGGCAGATTGCGACCGGTTGTAACCGACCCATTGCGGTCGTTCAGAGAGTCTCGACCAGCGCGTAGGATGTGGTGAGTGAAACGAACCGCATCGATCGCGACAGATGCGCTTCGCTGCGCTCAGCACATCCTACAGGCTTTGGTACTCGAATGACCCCTCTTGGCCGACTGCGGCCCTACGGTGCGGCGACCGCCGGGCGCGATCCACCGGGGGGGGGGCGGAAGGGCAGGATCCGATCCCTATGTATAGCCCCGAACTATGTATAGTTGTGCCACCGGGTTGCCCGCCAGCCCCTGTCTTGACACGCATCGGGGCCGGCGGATTTTGTGCATAGTTACAGCTCCTGAAGGAACTGCATCAGGGCGTCAGGCGGACGGTAAGGTACAATGAACGTGGCAAATGAGATTTCGATATACAGATCGCGGATCGTTAGATCACTGTTGAGCAGAAGAATCGGGGGGGGACTGCGAGTGACAAAAAGGCACCGAATTCAGTTTCCATCCGAAGACGTTCGGGAGCTTCGTCAAGACGAAGTGTACTTCTACCTATGGGATGGGGACGGAAAGGAAAAGGTCCGTCTCCACGACTACAAGCGCATCTACGAGGTTCCTGGGCTCTATGAACAGGTTGTCTACGAGCGCCTGAAGTGCCAATCCCCATCGACAGTCTCGGACGTTCTGCGGTCCTCCGTGTCTCAATCCGACCAACGGCTCAGCGAGCTGAGGGTACTGGACCTCGGTGCGGGAAACGGGATAGTTGGGGAAGAGCTGAAGAAGCACGGCGTGTCAAGGTTGATCGGGGTCGACATCATCCCGGGGGCGCAAGTCGCCACTGAACGGGATCGGCCAGGCGTTTACGACGCGTTCTATGTCATGGACTTTTGCGATCTGGCGGACGATGAGCGGGCCGAGCTTAACTCATGGTCGCCCGACTGCCTGATCTCGGTAGCGGCGCTGGGATTCGGGGACGTTCCTGCCAAGGCCTTTTTGGAAGCTTTCAACATGATCAGCGAGGAGGGCTGGGTCGCCTTCAACATCAAGGAGACCTTCTTTGATCGACGTATTGACTGGGGCTTTTCTCAGTTCATCCGTGAGCTGATCTTCTCGGAATACCTCGATCTCTATCAGCTTCAGCGGTATCGGCATCGCCTCTCGATCGAAGGCGA
>JAAESQ010000255.1 GCA_024229275.1 bacterium
ATCGGTGTCCGTCTGCAACGAAATGTTAGGCCGTGCCAGCAATGTGTTACCTATGTCCCTAGACTCTTGTGTCAGCTATGTCCCCGGTCCCTTCAACACATATGGCATGCCACGCCCTCACTGTGAAGCTGCCATTCGCGCCTGGGCGACGCTCCCCGCAAATTCCTCAAGCAACATCTGGCTGGATTCTTTGATTTGAGCCAGCAGGTCCTCTTTGGAAACCAGGAGGACTTGGTCTTCATGCCAACTTGAAACGGACGAAAAGAAGTCGACAGTTTGAGGCTCCAGGCCACTCTGCCACCGCCTTTCGAGAGAACCGCGTTCTATAAGGCTTACACTGACAATAAGCGCCAAGCAGGAGCAGGTCTTCTCGTGACGGTCGAGCTTGACTTCGAGGTACAGAACCGGCCAATTCCCCTTCGAAGCGGTAACCTCGAGGCCGTTGTCGGACAGAACTGCCGCGGCCATCGATCGCAATCCGGCTTCGAGCTCTGGGCTTCCAGGAACCGGCTCGTAAACAGGAAGCAAGGGAACAAATCGAACCTGTTCGACTGTGGAGAGATGCATCTCGATGAGCGTCGTTCCGCCGACAGGCAACGACAGCAACACCAACTGCAAGAATGCGCCAACCGCGACTCTCATTTCTTTGATCCTCCAGCCGGTCGTGATCTTTGATGACAGCACGCCCAAGCCCGCCTAACGCCTGAGTTCAGCGGCGCCGATGGTCTGGCGCTTGCGCCAGACTTGGCGAAAACATTGCTGACGGCCGCCCTGGGCCGGCATGCAAGGTTTTTGACAAGAATCGGTGTCCGTCTGCAACGAACTGTTAGGCAGCGTGGCCATGTGTTCCTTCGTCCGCGGCCGCTTCACCAATTGAGTAGACGAGAAATTGAAACGAGCAGCTCATCCGCTTTGAACGGCTTACGATGCACAGCATCCGCTCCGAGTTGTGAGGCTGCGGTCGCGTCGAGATCGTGAGATACGTCAGTGAGCAACACGATTCGGATGGCAGTGAACTCCGACCGGATCTGATTCAGGACAGGGGCGATGTCGGCTCCGAGGTCGCCGACACTTAGGATTGCGACATCTGGTTTCGACGAGGCTGCCCCCGCAAGAAGCTCCTGCACTGACCCAAACGGAAGCCAACTGACCCCAGCCTGAACCATCGTGAGTTCAAGGATCTTCTGGATGGTGGCGCTTGATTCCACGCCAGCAATGGTCTTGCCGTGAAGAGCAACGATGGCACTGTCGGTCTCTGGGTCGCGGTCCTTCGCTCCTGAGAATAGATTGGAAAGGAATCCCATGAATCGATTACCTCCTCATTGGTTTTTGCGAGCTAGTGAAAGCCTAACGCCTGAGTTCAGCGGCGCCGATGGTCTGGCGCTTGCGCCAGACTTGGCGAAAACGTTGCTGACGGCCGCTTTGGGCCGGCATGCAAGGTTTTTGACAAGAATCGGTGTCCGTCTGCAACGAAATGACACTAAATAGAGGCGACCTCCGTGGCGGAATGCCACATTGCATGTAAGCGAAACATAGAAAGGAGGTCACCCCAATGAAACATTATGTTGGTGTGGACCTGC
>JAAESQ010000256.1 GCA_024229275.1 bacterium
GTAGGTGACGGCGTCATCCGGCCTCAATTCAATTGCCGTCGCGAAGTCCTTTTCAAAGGCCTCCTGCCGCCCCAGATGTGCCCAGGTCGATCCGCGACTCACGTAGGCCGAGTAACATCTTGGCACGAGCCTGACCAGAAACTCCGCCTGAACGAGTGCCTCCGGGTCTCGCTTAACAGTACAGCGCAAAGTTGCTCTCCAGACAGGACCGGATTCGATCGACGTTAATTCCCAACTTCAACAGTTCCTTTCGCTTGGTTCTTGTATGACTGGCCTTGGCCAGGGCATTGTGGTGGCGGTGATAACGAATCAGCACGGCGGCGTCCTGAAGAACGATCCGCTTGGCGCAGCGGCCGAACCGCCCGGCCTGGAACCACTGCGAAAGGGCGTAGCGGATTTGATCCACCGTCAAACTCTCGGGCGGAAGCGCGGGACGCATCTCGTCTTCGGTCCCGAGGGAAAAAAGCATCTGCTCCGGCAAACGCCGCTTCGCTCCGGATGGATTCCTCGGCGGCCAGTTTCTCGCGCATCTTGTTCACGAACAGATGGCTGACTTGCGAAAGATACAGGTGCCGCTGGATCGATTGCCAGCCTCGAACTTCGAAGTGATCGAAACCCAACTCGCTCTTCTCCTCTCGGAAACATTCTTCGATCGGCCAGCGCGAATAGGCCACGTACAACAGCCATTCTAACGGCGATCCCGCCGAGGCGTTCGACACGAAGAATTTGACCTCCGCGGGCCG
This sequence comes from bacterium, assembly GCA_024229275.1. GTDB lineage: Bacteria > Acidobacteriota > Thermoanaerobaculia > Thermoanaerobaculales > Sulfomarinibacteraceae > JAAESQ01. Next base: position 744 of record JAAESQ010000256.1, read on the forward strand.
CTGCGGGTCCCGAGCCACGATCAGCCAGTGGGCGCGGGTCGGCAGCCCATCCCTCCTCATGAAGAACCGAACCGCCTTCACCTCCCGAACGATCGCCCCTTTCTCACCGTTCTTGATGTGAATCGGCATCCACTTCTGACCCGTAAAGGCCGGCGAATGACGCAGCAAGCTCCGCACTTCGCTCACCGCAGCCGCCGTCTTCGCCAGCCGCGGAAACGTCCGTCTCTTGCCCTTCTTGCGCATTTCTTGAGGCGTCGGGCGATACAAGATCGCCGGTTCCTTCGCCCAGCCACAAAACGTACACGGGACTTCCGCCACATACGTTTGTCCGAGCCGATCCAGCCCATCGAGAAATCCATAGCTCATGCCGTAGTGCTCATCGAACGTCCACGCCGCCACCCGGATGCCGTTGCCCAACGCTCGCTGGATTTGCGCCAACGCGATCTCAGCTTTGGGCCGATGCGTCACGTCCTCGGGCATGCCGACTTCCTTCCGTCTCTCGGGATCGTTGGCCCAACTTTCCGGAACAAACAGATCGCTGTCCAGCACGCAGTGAAAATCACCGACGACATACCCCGTGTGAACGCTGACCACGCAATTCTCGATCTTGCCCAGCGAACCACACCACTGCCGTTGTGTGCAGGCCGTGTGACGCCCATCCTTGGCCGAACTCGTCTCGTCGAGGATGCCGATGGCCCACGGGTGCGCATGATCCCGGGCCACCATCCACTGCAATCGATCTACCAGCCGATCTTCATCCCACGTCAGCAGCCCCAAAAACGCTTGCAGCGAGCGGGGCGGGACGCCAGCCCGTAACGCCATCGGTTCCACGCTCTTTCGCTGGAGATCCGACATCTGTCCGCTGACGTAAATCTTCAGGTAGCTACGCGTATCGCACCGCCCGTAGCAATCTGTGAACTCGTCCAAAAACCCTGGGAGGGATCGCCCGATCTTGCGAATCTGTTTGACATCCATGTCCTTGCTCCTGCCAGAAACGTAAACCATCACTCTGACAGGAGTTATCGAACGACCTCCTTCACAAACTTGAGCCCACTTTGCGCTGTACTGCTAACTCGCCAGCGAAAACGGCAAACCAGAGTGGGCCGGCATAGAGAATCGCCAATCGCCAGCCGCTGGGCATGACGGATTGCCGTCGCAGCGCAACTAGCTGCGTA
>JAAESQ010000257.1 GCA_024229275.1 bacterium
CGGTGCTCCCTTCTTGGGTCGACCGACCGGCCGAGGCCGAGGCTCCTCCATGGGTATACTGACTCGATCCAGAGAAATGCTGATCGAGCTCGCCTCTTCGGGCACCTCGTAGGCGTCGATCAAGGCATCCTCGATGTCCTCTCGATCAGCCACCGCGAGTGCCCCGACCAAGTGCGCCACCTTCTCGAAGCTCGAGCGCGAGTAGGGCAGCCGCCCAGACTCTCGCGCGCTGGCCTCCGCTTCACGCGATGTCCCTTGCTGCACCGCATGGGCCATGCCCCGCGCTGCATTCGGAAGCCAGCCGTCGCCCACGACTCCCGTGCGCAAGCTCACCGCGTCCACCACCCTGCCCCCAGGCTGGCCCCCGCGTTGGCCCGATTGACGGTACAACGACCGCTCGATCGATACCGATCCGGCCATGGTGTGGTACGGCGCATCGCAGCGTCCCACTCGGTTGTAGCGAATGCCACCGATCACCACGGTCGGAACGTCGATGTCCAGCGACTGAAGGATCGCGCGATGACTCTCCCGTTCGATCGTGGCAGCCTCCTCAGAGATCGTACGTTCCACCGCCGCATAGTCGACGGACTTTCCTCCACCCGTCCGCGCGATGGTCTTCTTCATCGTCTCCAGAGTGGCCGCCATTGCCTCTCCGGCACCTCTGAGCTCCTCAGGGACCTCGATGACGAATTTTGCCATGGCTCCTCCTAGCCTGTCGGCGACATTGCCGCAGCCATGTCTACCAGAACTAGGGAGAAATGTCCAGCATGGAAACCACACCCTTGTTATATGGCATCTCCAGATCTTATCGGTTTACCCACTCTGTTGAGGCGCTTGGCTCCATTACCGGCGGGTCTTGATCCTCTCGATACCAACCACCTTGGGCCATCCGAAGCTCCTCGTAGCGTTTGAAATCACTGATATGCGTCAGCATCTCTGTGAAGTCCTTTGGCTCCTTCATATTGTCCCGCCCTGCTTTCTTCTCTACTGTACCAAGGATTAGATACGCGTTGCAGATCCTTCCTGTCTTCATGCCGCGAAATAGCTCTGTCAAATGTCCTTCAATCTCATGCTTGTGCCCGATTAGAACATCACAG